>CAMOYC010000209.1 GCA_946629665.1 uncultured Lachnospiraceae bacterium | reverse complement strand
AAAAAGGTCGTTGACAAACATCTGCAAATATGCTATTTTTAGTTTTGCAAGGAATCTTAGCTCAGCTGGGAGAGCATCTGCCTTACAAGCAGAGGGTCATAGGTTCGAGCCCTATAGGTTCCACATCTGGTTCCGCTGCGATCAACGCGGCGGAACCTTTTATATAGTCAAAGGCTGAGAAAAAGAGGAGTATGTATCCCGCGCCCTTACAGAGAGGATCCGGCAGCTGGAAAGGATCCGGGAGAGCAGATACAGAAGGTAGCTTTGGAGCTGCGTGTGCGAAAGACCAGTAGTGCGCGCCGGATCGTCCCCGTTACAGGATATGATGAGCATCTTTTAAGGTGGTACCGCGTTCATTACGCCCTTAATCTCTGATTAGGGGCGTTTTTTATTTGTAAAACCATTATTTTTCAGGAGGAAATACTATCTATGCTTGCAAAAAAGTATAAGGCCAAGGAAAGCGAAGCCAAATGGCAGTCTTTCTGGCAGGAAAAGGGCATTTATCACTTTGATGAGAATTCAAAGGCGCCGGTGTACTCAATTGATACCCCGCCCCCGACCGTAAATGGCAAGATCCACATCGGCCACATCTTCTCCTATTCCCAGGCAGAGGTTATGGCCCGCTATAAGAGAATGAAGGGATTCAACGTATTTTACCCCTTCGGATTTGATGACAACGGTCTGCCGACCGAGCGTCTGGTTGAGAAGACACACGGCATCAAGGCCCATGAAACTTCCCGTGAGAAGTTCACCGAAATGTGCCTGAATGAGACAAGCGCCCTGGAGAAACAGTTCCGCGCCCTCTTCACCTCCGCCGGCTTCTCCTGCGACTGGAATCATGAGTATTCCACCATCAGCCCCAAGTCCCAGAAGGTTTCCCAGAAATCCTTCCTGGACCTGTATAAAAAGAAAAAAGTCTATTTCTCCAAGGCTCCCGCCCTCTGGTGCACAGAGTGCCAGACCGCGATTGCGCAGGCTGAGCTGGAGACCAAAGAAATCGACTCCACCTTCAACTATCTGAAATTCTTCATCGACGGCAGCGATACAGACTACATCGAGATCGCTACCACCCGTCCGGAGTTCCTGGCTGCCTGCCAGTGCATCTTTATCCATCCGGATGACAAGAAAAACCACCATCTGCTGGGCAAGATGATCAAGGTTCCCCTCTTCGATCTCAAGGTTCCTGTTCTGGAGGATGACAAGGTCGATCTGGAAAAAGGTTCCGGCGCGGTTATGTGCTGTACCTTCGGTGACCTGACTGACCTGGAATGGTACAAGAAGTACAATCTTGGCTTCACCGAGGCCATCCGTACAGACGGCACCATGTCCGAGGCCTGCGGCAAGTACGCCGGCATGCCGGTTCTCCAGGCCAGAAAAGCCATCATCGCAGACCTGATTGAGCAGAATTACATGATCAAGCAGGAAAAGATCGCCCACAACGTTGCCACCCATGAGCGCTGCGGCACCCCTATGGAGATCATGATCAAGAACCAGTGGTTCATCGATATTCTCTCCAACAAGAAGGAATACCTGGATGCCGGCGACAAGATCAACTGGTATCCGGCCCACATGCAGGCCAGATACACCAACTGGGTTGAGAACCTGGAATGGGATTGGTGCATTTCCCGTCAGAGATACTTTGGCGTACCCTTCCCGGTTTGGTACTGCAAGGACTGCGGACAGGTTATGGTTCCGGAAGTAGAGGATCTGCCTGTCAACCCGCTGACCGACAAGCCCAAAAAGATCTGCCCCTGCGGATGCGGCGAATTCATCCCCGAGAAAGATATCATGGATACCTGGATGACTTCCTCCGTCACTCCTCAGATCAACCTCGACTGGCAGGATGACGAGAAGTACCGCGCTGACATGATGCCCATGGGCCTGCGTCCCAACGCCCACGACATCATCCGTACCTGGGATTTCTATACCATCGTCAAGAGCCTCTACCACACCGGCGACATTCCCTGGAAGGATGTCATGATTTCCGGTCACGTTATGGCTTCCAAGGGCGAGAAGATCAGTAAGAAAAAAGGCAACGCGACCTTAGAGCCGGCTGAAATGATCGACAAGTTCTCCGCTGACGCTGTCCGCCTCTGGACCTCCAGCGGTTCCCTGGGCAATGACATCGTTTATTCTGAGGAAGAAATGAAAAATGCCGGCAAGCTGATCAACAAGATCTGGAATGCGGCAAAATTCGTCGTTATGCAGCTGGAAGGCTTTGAAAAGAAGGATGACGACGGCAACCCCGTTATGCTCAATCCCTTCAATCCTGCAGACAGCGTTGAGCTCATGCATATGGACAAATGGATCATTGCTTCCTTCAACGATATGCTGGTTCGCTTTGAGAATTATCTGGAGCGCTATGAACTCGGTCTTGCCATCGGCGAGCTGGAGAAATTCTTCTGGAGCTACTGCGATGACTATATCGAGATCATCAAAAACCGTGTTTACAAGCCTGAGATCTACGGTGAGAATGCCAGAAAGTCCGGCCTCTATGCTGC
>CAMOYC010000208.1 GCA_946629665.1 uncultured Lachnospiraceae bacterium | reverse complement strand
GCTGCCTGGTATATGTATAATAACTGGCAGGCTGAGAAGGCCTATGAAGAGATCAGAGAAGAGGAAGACCTGGAATCTCTGGAAGATATTGAAAATGCAGAATTCACCGGAGAAAGAGACGGAGAGGAAGCCAAGCTTCCGGAAGGGATCTTTCTGGATATGGAGAATCCCATCGACTTTAAGAAACTGCAGAAGGTGAACAAGGAACTCTATGCCTGGATCCGGATTCCGAATACCAGGATCGATTATCCTATCGCCCAGCGCAAGGGAGATAACGAATTTTATCTGAACCATGATCTCTATGGTGTACCGAGGTTTGCAGGCTGCATCTATACAGAAGACCTGAATAAAAAGGATTTTAAAGATCCCAACACTGTTATATACGGCCACAATATGCGGAACCAGTCCATGTTCCAGAATCTGCATCTTTTTTCGGACCCGGACTTTTTTGAGAAGAATCAGGTGTTTTATATCTATACTCCGGACAAGGTACTGGCTTATCAGATCATTGCAGCCTACACAACGGACACCGCTCATATCCTGGGATCCTATGATTTTGAGAACGAAAAGATCTTCGAGAGATATCTGAAGGATATTATGGATGTGCGGGCCATGGACCGGAATATCCGGGAAGGTGTCGAACTGTCTAAAGATGACCGGATCGTGACATTGTCCACCTGTAAGGGCGGCCATATTGATGCCCGTTATATTGTCCAGGGTGTCCTCATTGAGGAGAAAGATACCGGATCCGGAGCGAAAGGAACGAAAAAATGAAAGAGAATCACGACAAGCCCCAGACCCCTTCTGGGCCTTATGACGTGGACCAATTAAACCGGGAGCTGGCGGAACGGCTGCAAAGCGACGAGGATATTCCGGAGAGGGAAAGAAAACACAGGCATCATCACAGCAGCCACCACCATCATCACAGTCATAGCAGCAGTCACAGTGGCAATCACAGTAGCAGTCATAGCAGCAGCCACAGCGACAGTCATGGTAGTAGTCACAGCAGCAGTCATGGTGGCAGCCGCAAGACCCGGAAGGGCAATCATATCTCCGAGAAAAGGATGTCGAATAAGAGAAAAAGCGACGCCAGATGGAAGAAGGCCTCCAGAGTCCTTACGGTCTGCGTATGTCTTCTCCTGGCCTTAACCATCTCTGCCTCCGCGGTTTTCTTTTATATGCGGCACAAAGGTAACCGTAACCTCTCCGACAATAAGTCAGACCTGGATATCCGCCTCCCCAAAGGCGCCGAGAAGGACGGAGATATCATTATCTACAAGGGGCACAAATATAAATACAATGATAATATCATTACCATCCTCATGCTGGGTCTTGATACCCCGCTCTCCGAGACGGGGGATGATAAGATCGGCGGCGGCAACGGCCAGGCTGATACCCTGGTGATGGCGGTACTCAACAAGAATACCAACCATCTGTCCTTTGTCAATATTTCCCGTGAGGCCATGGTCGATGTAAAAGAATACAATGTGGATTTCAAGTACCTGGGCCTTAAAAGGATGCAGATCTGTCTGTCCTATGCTTTCGGAAACGGCCGGGATACCAGCTGTCTGAACACGATTGACGCGGTTTCCCGCCTCATGTTCGGTATGCCTATCCATGGCTACATGGCCATGGATTACGATGGAATCTCGGTGCTGAATGATGCAGTAGGCGGGGTTACGGTCGAAGTGCTAGAGGATCTCACGGACAAAGACCCGGCACTAAAGAAGGGAGAACAGGTTACTCTGCAGGGAAACCAGGCCCAGACTTATGTGAGGAGCCGTCACACCGAGGAACTGGAATCCAATGAACTCCGAATGGAGAGACAGAAGCAGTACATGAACACCTTCTCCAGGCAGGTCATTGCCATGAGCAGAAAGAATCTCATGCTGCCCTTCAGTCTGGTCAGCAAGGTCTCAGACCATGTTACCACGGATGTTACCCCCTCCTCTATCGTTTATTTAAGCTCCCTGGTGGTCCGAAACGGAATCACCGGCGGGGAGATCAAAACGGTACCCGGAAAAGTAGTGGACGGGGGAAAATATGCGGAGTTCATCCCCAACAACAAGAAGCTGTTCAAGTTGATTCTGAATACCTTTTATGAGCAGGTTGAGTGAGAAAGTGATTATTTATTACAGAATCTCTGTATTTTTCACGAATTTTATTGTTTTTATTAAGAAAATAAGGTATACTATAACATAGTTTAGTGGGAGTTCCGGAACGATTTTGATGGGGATCGTGTTACAGGAAGAAAGCGAGGAAAAGAACATGAAGAACAGAAAGGGATTATTAATTCTTTGTCTTATGGCCATGATGCTTTTTGCATTCAGTTTAACAGCTTCTGCTGAGATCAGTCCGACAACCCAGACCAACACAAGTACTGAAACCAAGAAGAAGAAATCACCGAAAACCGGTGACAGTGTCATCTTAGTATACTCTTTAGCAGGAGCTTGCGTTTGTGCGGTTGTAGCGATCACTGCAAGAAGGAAGATGTTGGCTTAAACGTCACAGAGCTAGTTTTA
>CAMOYC010000207.1 GCA_946629665.1 uncultured Lachnospiraceae bacterium | reverse complement strand
AAAGATCATTTTGTTATTGCAACCTATTACTGTGCTACACCCCTTGATACCAACGCTCTGAAGTTTGCTGTTGCTCTTGGTATTGAGCAGAGCTGTGGTACCTGGCTGAAAGTTCCGGGAGAGACACCGGAAGTACGTGAGAGAAGTATCGCAAGAGTTCTTGGTGTATACGAGACTCCTTCCTACTCCTGCGGCCTTCCTGCAGATATCAAGAAGAGACATTTTATCATCCGTATTGCTTTCCCGGCATGGAACTTCGGACCGTCCTTCTCCATGATGCTCACCACCGTGATCGGCAACATCTCCAGTTCCGGAGAAGTTAAACTGCTCGATCTTGAGTTCCCGGAGACCTTCCTGAAGAACTTCCAGGGACCGAAATTCGGTGTTCAGGGTATCCGTGATATCTTAGGCGTTCAGGACAGACCTCTCCTGAACAACATGATCAAACCTTGTACCGGTCTTGATCCTAAGGCTACCGCTAAATTCGCTTACGAGGCTGCCCTGGGCGGCATCGATGTCATCAAGGACGATGAGCTTGTTGCAAATCCCCCTTACTGCCCGCTGGAGGAGCGTGTTAAGACTGTTATGCCCGCAGTGAAGGAAGCGGACAAGATCAAGGGTGAGAAGACATTATTTGCTTTCAATATCACAGACAGAACCGAGAACTTAAAGAAGAATGCTCTTACCGTTATGGAAAACGGCGGAAACTGCCTCCTTCTTAATTACAACACCGTTGGTCTTGATGCCTGCAGAATGATTGCAGAGGATCCGGATATCGATGTACCGCTGCTGGCACATTCCGATTACATCGGTGCTGTTTATGAGTCTCCCTGGTCCGGTATGAGCCTGAACCTGATCGGTGCAGTCCTTCCGAGAATGGCTGGTCTGGATATGATCATCGCACTTTCTCCTTACGGCAAGTTCCCTATGATGGAAGATGCTTTCATCTATGCAGGATACAAGATGCTCCAGCCGTTCGGACATATCAAACCGATCATGCCGATGCCGGGTGGCGGCACAACCCAGGGCCACATCCAGGATATCATTGACAAGTTCGGCAAGGACGTAATGATCGCAGCAGGCGGAGCCGTTCACGGACATCCGATGGGATCCACCGCAGGTGCTAAGGCATTCCGTCAGGGTATCGACGCTGTTATGGAAGGCCAGGAATTAAGAGAGGCAGCAGAGTCCGGCAAGTATCCGGAGCTTAAGGCTGCAATTGATGCGTGGGGCATCTACGGAGAAGACCAGGGCAAGATCTTCGATCTGAAGGGCTGATCATCCTTTCGCAACCTGGTAAAAGACCGGCATAGCCGGAGACCGGATCCGGAAAATAAATACAGTTAAGTCATGGGCCCCTGTCCACGGAGATCTGATCCTGGACAGGGGTTCTTTTTTGATGCTGTTTTATAGTCAAAACCCTGATGGTGTGATATCATTATTAGTGAATATTTATTGGTTTAGGAGGGTTTATTATGAAGAAACTAGGGTTTGGACTGATGCGTCTCCCCAAGCTCCCGGATAAGGATCCGAACAGTGAGATAGAGAGCCCGATCGATATCGAGCAGGTGAAGGAAATGGTCGACCTGTTCATGGAGGCAGGATTCACCTACTTTGACACTGCCTGGGCGTACAACTGGTCCGAGGATGCGATGCGGCAGGCGCTGGTAGAGAGATATCCGAGGGAGAGTTACACGGTTGCCACCAAGCTGGCAGCCTGGATCGACTGTGAAACAAGGGAAGATGCGATCGCACAGTTTGAGTCATCTCTGAAATTGTCACAGGCAGGTTACTTTGACTATTATCTGCTGCATAATCTGGGAGGACCGAGAACGGAATTTTTTGACCGCTTTGACCTGTGGACTTTCATGAAGGAGAAGAAGGAAGAAGGTCTTATGAAGAATATCGGCTTTTCCTTCCACGCAGGGCCGGATGAGCTGGATGAGATCCTCACCAAACATCCCGAGGTGGATTTTGTACAGCTTCAGATCAACTACGCGGACTGGGAGAGTCCGACGGTGCTGTCCCGAGCCAACTATGAGGTGGCCAGAAAGCACGGAAAGAAGATCGTTGTCATGGAGCCCATCAAAGGTGGTCTCCTGGCTAATCCGCCGGAACCGGTTGCCAAGGTATTTCGTCAGGCAAACCCTGACAGGTCCCTGGCGTCCTGGGCGATCCGGTATGTTGCCAGCCTCGACGGAGTATTTATGGTGCTGTCCGGCATGAGCAATGTGGAACAGATGAAGGATAACATTTCCTACATGAAAGATTTCGAGAAACTCAGTGACGAGGAACGGCAAGTGATCGATGAAGCAAAGAAGGTGCTCGACAGCCTTCCGGTAGTGCCCTGCACAAACTGTAATTACTGTGCCAAGGTCTGCCCGCAGAACGTGGGGATCTCCGGAACCTTTGAAGCTTTGAACCTGGCGATCCTGTACAATAATATTCCATTTGCACTGAATAAAGAAAGATTCTCTGTCACTGCGCAGGGAAAGGAAAGAGCCAGCGAATGCATCAAGTGCGGCATGTGCGA
>CAMOYC010000206.1 GCA_946629665.1 uncultured Lachnospiraceae bacterium | reverse complement strand
ATCCATATGATCCGATTGAATGGCACGATCAGAACCTTAAGAATGCGGTTCTTCAACAGATCGCGATTGGAGAGGGGCTGACTCCCGGGGATGCCCGGAATATACAGTCTCTGATACTCGATGAACAAGGGATCCGGGATATCCAGGACCTTCACTGGTTTACAAACCTGCGGGAACTGTCACTCAAAGGAAATTATATATCCGACATTTCGCCCCTTGCCGGGATGACAAATCTGGAGAAGCTGAATCTGGAAATCAATGCGGTGGAGGACATCACCCCTCTGGCAGGACTGACAAATCTCAGGAGGCTGGATTTATACAGCAACCGGATCGCAGACATTTCTCCGCTGTCAAATATGACAGGCCTGCGGATGCTGGATATTCGCCAGAACTATGTGGAGGATATCTCTGTCCTGTACAGGATGACAGAGATGGAGGAACTCTACATGAGCAGCAACAGGATCACAGATATCTGGCCTGTTGACGGAATGAACCGGCTCAGATATCTGAGTGTCAAGGAAAACCCGGTCGAAGATATTTCCTACCTGCATGGCAAAAACAATCTTGATACGCTTGTCATCGCAAGTACAAATGTTGAGGAGATCAGTGTTGTTGAGAACCTTCCCGCCCTGGCCTATCTGGATGTGCGGGGATGTGATATCACTGACAGAACTGTGATCAGCAGGTTGAAAAAGAGGGGCGGAATCAAAATCGAACAGTAGAGACGGAGGTACGGACCGTAAATGAAAAAGAGCGGTATGAAACTTACAGGGTTGAGGATATTGATCATTCTCCAGTCTCTGATCATTCTGGGATTGTCTGTTCTGATCGTAAAGAACTGGAAAAGTTCCGAAGATACCGGAAAACAGGGCAGTGCAGCCTCTTTGCTGGTATCGATGGTGTACGGAGACTTATCAAAGCAGGATGCATATACCGGGTCCTCCTGCCATGTTGCCAGACGAGTGACGGAAAAAGCCGATCAGTCAATGACGGATCTTGCGCAGCAAAAAGATGAGGCACGACTGGCGGAGGAAGAAAAAGCCAGACAGGAGGAAGAGGCAAGAGCGGCAGAAGAAAAGAAGAAAGAAGAGGAGGCCAGGAAAGCGGCCGAAGCCCAGGCCAAGGAGGAGGCAGAAGCAAAAGCCGCAGCCGAAAAAAAGGCGAGAGAAGAGGCTGAAAAAAAGGCAAAAGAAGAAGCCGAGGCGAGAAAGCGGGAAGCGAGGCAGAAGGAAGAGGAGGCCAGAAAGGGATACATTCTTCCGGACAGTGACTCCAGATATTATTCCGTCCAGGAACTGGAGAAACTGGACGATGATGCGCTGCAAATGGCCATCAACGAACTGTACGCAAGACATGGAAGAAAGTTTGATACAGAGAGTATCCGTCAGTATTTTGAGAAAAAGACCTGGTATAAAGGCACCATTGACCCCAAGGACTTCGATGGAAAGGAAAAATATTTCTTTAACGATTATGAAATGGAGAATCGCAAGAGAATGGTCCAGATCCGGGATCAACGGACAAAAAAGAAGCAGTGAATAAAATTGCTGTTCTAATCGAGACGGATAATGACATGCACTATGTATGACGAGGGAAAATATGATCTGTCCATACTGCGGAAAAGAGATATCGGACGGCCTGGTCTTTTGTACCGAATGCGGGCACAAAATTGACGAGTCGAATGAAGGAATACACCAGGGGAAAAAAGCGGCAGGATTTTTTCCGCATAATGTTCTTCAAAAGAAAACCGAAGCGAAGCAAAAATATTCAGGCTGGGTGAAAAAGCTGCTTGTCATAGAAATCGTTGTCATCATTCTGGGCTTTTTTCTGATTGCCGGCGCCCTTGAAGGGCCGGGATCCTACAACAGGAAACTCAATACCGTGGCGCTGGATTTCAGGAATCTTTTTTCCGGTCGAAGCAGGGAAGGGTTTGAGCAGCAGTTTCACGGGACTGTGCAGGGCCCCTTGTTTGAGGAAAAAATACTTCCTTTTGCCAGGCCCAGGGTGGAATCCCTTGAGAAGATATCCGGGATCTGGTTCGACGAGTATGAGATCACGATGGACCTGCCAGCAGGTCCCTGCATAGGTAAATACATCATTGTCCATAACGATAATGACATCCCCATTGACGCGAAAGCGGTTTTTTCTTTTTATGACACACAGGGAAGATTGGCGGATGACGTTACATTCGATGAATACGGAATCGCTGCGCATGGAACCGGGATTGTCTTTGGACAGACAGATGAGCAGGAAATCAGTCATATAGACCGCAGAATCTCCGTTTCCCAAAGTGATTATATACCTGCTTCTGACTGCGTGTTCTACACAGTGGAGGACCGGGGAAAAGAGGGAATCAGAGTCACGGTAAAAAATCATACCGATATTGATATTGAAGACTTCCGGGTTCGCGTCCTATGGTTCCGGGACAGCCAGCTGGAGACTGTCGCTTACAGGTGGCTCGAGCTGGAGGATCATACATTCTATGCCGGAAAGAAAAAGTCACTTGACTTCAGCAGAAAATGGGGAGATGAAAAATACATGATCATCCTGCAGGGAAAAGCCCGCAGAC
>CAMOYC010000205.1 GCA_946629665.1 uncultured Lachnospiraceae bacterium | reverse complement strand
CCGGGGATTCCCTGCTCCAAAAGCTCCGCAGTGACGGTGCCGGCTGGCTGGCAACAGTGAACCGGGCCATCTACAACACCGGAGGCCGGCTTCTGACCAGACTGCCCCCGGGGGCAGTTGCACCCGCTTTGTCTTTCTGTCCTAAGCCTCCATAAGGTATCCTCTTGCCAGAAGGAGGTGCCATTATCATGGAAGCAAAAGAAATCACCACATGGAGGGATGATACCGCACTGGACCGTTTCCGGCTCATCTCTCCCCTGTTGGATCCGACCCTGGACCGCGACAGGAAGATACTACTCCGGAAAGAGATCGCCTCTCAGAACGATCTTTCCGAAAAGACCATCCGCCGCTATGAGGCGAGTTACCTGCAGGGCGGGTTCGCCGGGCTGAAACCGGCAGAGCGGAAAACTGGTCCTTCCCGCCTTCCGGCCAACTTTGAGGAACTGATGCAGGAAGCGATCCAGCTGAAGCGGGAGGTTCCTACCCGGAGCGTACACCAGATCATCTTCATCCTCGAAGGCGAGGGCAAAGCGGAGCCTGGGGTGCTGAAACGCTCTACTGTCCAGGACCACCTGTATGCAGCAGGGTTTGGCCGGAAACAGATGCGTAAATACAATGAAGGACAGAAATCATCCTCAAAGCGCTTCTGTAAGCCCAACCGGATGATGCTGGTACAGGCAGATATCAAGTATGGTCCTAAACTGCCGATCGGGAAAAACGGGAAGATGATACAGACCTACCTTTCCTCGATCATAGATGACCATTCCCGCTATATCCTGGCATCAACTTTCTACGATAATCAGGAGAAAGAAATCGTAGAGGATACTTTCCACAAAGCGATCCTTAAGCACGGACGTTTTGATGCCGGATACGTGGACAACGGCGGACAGTATATTTCAAAGCAGCTGATCCGCAGCCTGGCGAAACTCGGCATCCGCCTGTTTCATGCCAGACCCAATTCAGGCCAGTCCAAGGGGAAGGTTGAAAAGTTCCACCAGGTGGTCGATTCATATGTTGCAGAAGCCCGAGCGAAAAAGATCCGCACGCTGGAAGACCTGAACCGCTACTGGATCATCTTTCTGGAAGAGTACTACCAGAAAGACAGCCATGACGGGATCCGCGAGTACTATGAAAGCCGGGGGCGTTCCATCCCGAAGGACGGTATTTCTCCGGAGATGGAGTGGAACCGCGATGCCCGCCCGCTGGTATTCCTGGATGCTTCCGTGGTCGGGGAAGCCTTCCTCCATCATGAGACCCGTGTCGTGGATAAAGGCGGATGCATCAGCTTTCAGGGGAAGGACTATGAAGTCAGTGCTGCCCTGATCGGCGCGGAAGTAGAGATTGCTTATGATCCCTTGCATCCGGATCCTTTAAGGGTAACATACCGGGACATGCCCCCGGTGGAGGCCCGCCCTGTTTCCATCAGCCCGTTCTGTGACAGGAAACCGGAGCTTCCCATCTCCATGCAGGGCATTGAGCCGGAAACCTCCCGGTTCCTCGACGTTCTGGAGAAAAAGTATGCTGAATCGCAGGAACGCCTGACGAACGCGATCTCCTTCAGCGGATACAGGAAGGAGGGCTGATGATCATGTATGAGTCTTATTTCAACATGAAGCACACGCCCTTTACCCGGGATGTCCCACCGGACAAGCTGTATGAGTCACCGGCAATCGGGGCGGCATTTGACCGCCTTTGTTATGTGGCCGACCGCCAGTTGTTTGCAGTCGTAACGGCTGACTCGGGCTGCGGAAAGTCAACACTGATCCGCCGTTTTGCGGCAAGCCTGCCCTCTGACAAGTATATCTTGCTGTACCTGTCGGATTCCAAGCTTACCCCAAAGTGGTTTTACAAAGGGATCCTTGACCAGCTGGGGATGGAATCCAAGTTTTACCGCGGGGATTCCAAGAGGCAGCTTCAGGAGGCAATCGAATATATCCGCGGTGTACAGAAAAAACAGCTTGTCTGCGTGCTGGATGAGGCACACTTGCTTGAGAAGGAGACACTTGAAGAATTCCGGTTCCTCCTGAACTATCGTTTTGATTCCGAAAGTCCCATGGCACTGATCCTTGTCGGACAGACGGAACTCTGGGATAAAAAACTGCGCTATAAGCGCTATGATGCCATACGTCAAAGGATCGACATTTACTGTGTCCTTCCCCATTTGGACCGTTCAGAGACCGAGCAGTATATTCGGTCGCATCTGACTTATACCGAATGCGGACAGGAACTCTTTACCGAAGACGCAATGGACGAGGTCTATAAGTACTCAACCGGTATACCGAGAATGATCAACCGTGTTTGTGATAAGAGCCTGATGTACGCGTTCCAGCAGCAGAAGCGGCTGGTTGATGACCACATGGTAAAGTTTATCTCTGAAAACGAGATGCTCACAGTTGCAGGCAGCGAATAAACACATGCCTGCAGAAACAACAAACTGCCGGGTAGGCAACTGCCCGGCGGAAACCAGCCATTACCGTGGACAGGATTTACGGCAGGTTAGGGACAGCGGAACAAGTCAACTCAGGGACAAAGCGTCTCGGCAGCAACAGTATGGTTCACATCTCCACTCGATAATGAGCTCTTTATACTCATCCAGACA
>CAMOYC010000204.1 GCA_946629665.1 uncultured Lachnospiraceae bacterium | reverse complement strand
AAACCGTTAGGCTGGGTTTACTGGTGCGAGGGTTCGAATCCCTCCTTCTCCGCCAGAAAAAACTCTATCCCATTATGGATAGAGTTTTTTCTCGTTTGAGGAGGGATTTTCTTTCTTCCCAAAAAGTGGTATAGTGAAAAAAACGAAAAGGAGGGACCGCGCATGATAGGCTTTAATAAACACGATATTTCCCGAAACGCCTGTATGCTGACAGGCGGTCAGAGCCGCCAAGGCTACGACTGGTGGTGGCATTCCTTTACTGCTATAAACGAAAAAACTGGAGCGGAAAAACCGTTTTTCATTGAATTCTTCGTCTGCAACCCTGCCCTGGGGGGCAGTGAGCCGGTCTTTGGCCAACTGCCGGAAAACCGGGAGAAGGGCCTCCGACCTTCCTATCTCCTGGTTAAGACCGGAGCCTGGGGCGAAAATGCCGGCCAGTATCACCGCTTCTTCGGGTGGGACCACGTCCAAATGGACTGGGGCGTGCCCTTTTCCATCGAAGCCGGGGATTGCTTCCTGGATGAGACCCGGACAAAAGGCTCCGTGAAGGTCACTCCGGAGGAGGCCGCAAAACACCCGGAATACCTTTGCCAGGCGGGAGAGATCTCCTGGGACCTGAAGATCCGCAAGAAGACGGCCTTCAATGTGGGCTTCGGCGCCGGAAAACTGTTTCGGAGCCTGCAGCTCTTTGAAATGTTCTGGCACGCCGAAGGGATGAAGACCGAGTTCGAAGGCGAGATCCTTTATAACGGAGAACGCTACCGGGTGGAGCCGGAGACTTGCTTCGGCTACTCCGACAAAAACTGGGGAAAGGATTTCACTTCTCCCTGGGTATGGCTTTCTTCCTGCAACCTCACCAGCGTGAAAACCGGCAAAAGACTGAAGGACAGCGTCTTCGACATTGGCGGTGGCTGCCCGAAGATCGGTCCGGTGGCTTTAAAACGCAAACTCCTCTCCGCATTTTGGTATGAGGGGACCCCTTACGAATTCAATTTCTCCAAGTTCTGGACCTTCACCCGCACGAAATTCGATTGCCGGGAAACAGAGGACCAGATCATCTGGCATGTGGAGCAGCGTACCTGGCGGAACCGGATGGTGACGGACATCACCTGCGAGAAAAAGGATATGCTTCTGATCCAGTATGAAGCTCCCAACGGGAAGAAACTCCATAACCGCCTCTGGAACGGCGGCAACGGGGTGGGACGGGTCAAACTCTACCACAGCGGGAAACTGGTGGACGAGGTGATCTGCGAAAACATCGGCTGTGAATACGGGGAATACGATTAGAGAAAGGAGTTCTCTATGGACCGGGAATCGATCCTCCGCAGGCTGGAGGCACAAGTGAATATCCATGGGCATATCCTGGGAGCAGCGGTCGGCTCCGGGATGACGGCCCGGTATGCCTCCATGGGAGGTGCCGATTTCCTCCTGGCCCTGAGCGCCGGCCGGTACCGCATCATGGGGCGAAGTTCCTATGCAAGCTACCTGTGCTGCGGGAACAGCAATGAGATCGTGATGGACATCGGGACCCGGGAACTCCTTCCGATCATCCGGGATGTGCCGATCCTCTTCGGTCTGCTGGCCAGCGATCCTTTCATCGACCTGGAGGATCATATGGTCCGAATCAAAGAACTGGGTTTTTCCGGAGTAGTGAACTTCCCCACCCTGTCACTGATTGACGGGGCCTTCCGGCAGGCACTGGAAGCGGAAGGGAACACCTACGACCGGGAAGTGGAAGCGATCCGGATCGCCCGGAAGCTGGACCTGTTCACCGTGGCCTTCGTGACCAATGAGGAAGAGGCCCGGTCGATGCTGGAAGCCGGTGCAGACGTGATCTGTGCCCACCTGGGACTGACTCGGGGCGGCTTTCTGGGGGCCAAGAACTTCCTTCCCCTGGAAAATGCCCGGAAGCTGGCCAATCGGATCTTCCGGGTCTGTGAAGATACCCGTCCGGAGGCTCTTCGAATGATCTACGCCGGTCCGGCCAGTTCTCTGGCGGATATGCAGTATCTGTACCGGGGAACCTCCTGCCAGGGATATATCGGCGGTTCTACCTTCGAACGGATCCCCATCGAATCCGCCGTGTATGAAACCACCCGGGCCTTCAAAAACAGCGGCGACGAGAGGCTGGATACGCTGATCACCAAGGTGCTGGAAGGAGGCTGGGCGCCAAAGGGCTACACAGATTTCGTCCGGCAGTTTATCGCCGAACGCTATGCGGAGGACATCCGCCTGGGGGACCTGGCGCTGGTCATGCACCTGTCTCCGTCCTATCTGAGCACCCGCTTCCGAAAGGATACCGGCACCAGCTTTTCCGAATACCTGATCCGATTCCGACTGGAAAAAGCAAAGGAACTGCTCCGCTCCGGCACCGACAGCTGCCGCCAGGTGGCGGAAAACGTCGGTTATTCCGACTACGCTCATTTTTCCAAACTGTTCAAGAAATACGAGGGGCTCTCCCCCATGGAATACCGTGCCCGGAGCATGGAAGAATGAGTCTCCGTTATTTGCAAAGAAAAACACAAGAAAAAAGAATATAAACACATGGCAAAATCCGAATGCAGGGGTAGAATGAAAGTAACGAAACCATTCTGCCCCTGCATTTTCATTTCGGCAGAAGCGTAACCATGAACACCCTTTAACAGAAAGGAGTCACACATGAAAAC
>CAMOYC010000203.1 GCA_946629665.1 uncultured Lachnospiraceae bacterium | reverse complement strand
ACCGATACAGAGTACTTCTCCGGTCCCCCGTTGATGGATGCCGGCTCCCAGCCGTGGAAATAGGAGAGCCTGGTGTTCATGCCTGTGATGACCTTGGTCTTATTCGTCTTGTTAGCCATATTAATTATCCTCCTTGATCTCGTTAAAATCGTTCATAGCGTTTGTTGTGTTCATTGCCGGACGCTTATCCGAACTTGGGACCAGCGTCGGCTTGCCGGGCGGCTTATAGATGAGGCCGCCGAGTATCTCTTCAAACTTCTGCCTGCCCATGAGTTTCTGCATCTCTGTGAGCGTTATCAGGGATCTCCTGTAGATGTCCTTATACCCTGCTTCCAGCGCTGCTTCAGCGACTTTCTCTTCATCCCGGTATTTTCGGACAGACCGTCCCTCGACCACCTTAAAGCCGCTCCACTCTTTACCATGGTTGACCGCTGCATCAGTCGCATAGGCCGTGATCTCGTTCGCCCATTTCGTAAGTTCCGGAAGCAGCGTCAGGATCTCTTCGATCTCCGCATCAGTCAGCAGAGGCGGCATCCTGAACTCCTTCTGTGCCAGCCTCAGTTTCTCTTCCGCCCTCGCCCTGCAGCGGACAGCAGCGCGGCAGAAGGTGCACCACTCTCCGGGAAGATACTCACCTTCACCGTTGTAGGCCATCAGCGCCTTTGGCTTCAGCACCTCCTCTGCCCAGTTCTTGAGTTCTTCGACCGGGACTGTCCATGTGCTTACGTTCTCGCGCCTCGGCTGGAAGATCGTCATGGACACCTCACTGATGTCGTACAGGGCATCGTAGATCTCAAGTGCGCCAAGCGCGTACAGCTTCATCTGCGGATTCTCCTCCGCTTCCACAAGGACCCCCATCCCATACTTGAAGTCCACGATGTGAAGCCTGTCGTCCGAGATGATGATGCAGTCCCCTGTTCCGAACCCGTCCGGCACGTAGCAGGAGAAATCCAGATGCTGCTCAATCAGGACGACAGGATCCCTGCAGACTTGCTTCGCTGCCTCGTACTGCTCCATCACGAAGTCCACATATGCATCTGAGCATTCTTCCATCTCGTCGGAATCGTAATCCGAATGAGGCCGCCTGCTCCTCATCTTCAGCGCTTTCTTCAGCTTGTGCTCACACAGGGCATGTGCCGCGGTACCTTCCCTTGCTGCTTCCGACTCGGTATCGGCGAACTCCTGCTCCAGCCTGGCAGATGGAGTACAGTTCAGCCAGCGGTGCGATCCGGAAGGGGATAATAACGAATGTTTTCCCATTAAAGTACCTCCGCTTCCTTAAGGACCGCTGCATAATCCTTCGGGTCGATATCGCTCAGGCGGTCGGCGCCGAACTTCTTGATGATCGCCCTTACTTCAGCGGTGTGGCCACCGCGGCTCTTTTCAGCAAGAATCCCCCTGACTTTTTCAAGCGGGATCTCCGGCTTCGGAGGTGCTTCGGTCTCCTTAATTGTCAGATCGTCAGCCATGTCTGGGCACACCGCCTGTACGGCATCCGCCAGGGAACGGATTTCATTTGATACCTTCAGCAGGACCTCTGCCAGTTCAGCCATTGTCTTCTTCTTTTCCATCTGCTTCTTCTCCTTTCCCAGTCTCGCAGATCGCGATTTCGTCCACGCTGTCTCCCGGTATCAGGACAGTGACCCTGCGCCTGTCCCCGAATAGGAAGCGCATCAGTCGGTCCCTTACGGTGATGTTCCTGCAGGTGAGGATCCCGCCAGTCTGCGGATCTTTTGAAACACTTATACTGAGTTTGTGCTTCATTGTTTTTAGCTCCTTTCCGAAGGCTTTTATAACTGCCCTCCTATTAGGTAGCCTTGGGAAGCTGCGAAATCTGACGGTTTTAGAAAAATATAAATATTATTTTTCCGATGCAACGTCCCTATCCGCATCATTCTTCCCACCACTTTCCTGCGCCCGGAAGTCCGTGCTTTTTACACTTCCTTCTGACCTTTCTCCCCCAAAAACAGGGCCGGATTCCAAATCGGAGGCAAAAAAATAACGACCTGCAAAATGCAGGCCGATAATGTCTTATGTATAAGTATCTAGTTGAAGAACATTTTTTTGGCGATTTGTATATTCAAGTTCGCCCTAAAGAAATTGTAATCCGTAAGAAAAACACTTTCCCGCCCCAAACTGTGATAAGTCCGAGGCGGGAAAAAGATTATTTCGTTATCTTTATCTGTTTTGCTTTGCTCCAGGAAGACCAGTATGTCTTGCCGGATACCTTCCGGAACGTCTGGATCCTGACATAATAAGTCTTTCCCTTAGAAAGACCGGTCACTGTCTTTGTAAGAGTATCCTTATTGTTGACCATGATGTCCTTCGCGCCAGTCATGCTACTGTTTGTGGCATACTGGATATGATAACCTGTCGCGCTGGGCGCTTTGTCCCAGGTGATCTTCATTGCCTTGCTTGAAGGATTGGCCAGCTTACTGATAGATGATCCATACGGTTTCTGATCGACCATGATGGATTTTGCCGGGCTCCAGGATGACCAGTATGTCTTTCCTGATACTGTTCTGTATGTCTGGATCTTTACATAATAAGTCTTCCCATTCTTGAGGCCCGTCAGCGTCTTTGTAATAGTGTTGTTGCCTTTTACCATAACTTCTTTAGCGCCGGTCATGCTGCTGTTATCAGCGTACTTGATATGGTAGCCCGAT
>CAMOYC010000202.1 GCA_946629665.1 uncultured Lachnospiraceae bacterium | reverse complement strand
ACCAGAGCGGGCATCATCAACAAGGCGCTTGGCACCAGCTTTTCTGCAGATCAGGGCCTTGTCGATGCCTTGGCTGATTGCGAAGGCCTGAGCACCATAGAGGATTTTACGAAGGCAGTCGAAGCCTACGAGGAGGAGAATGGACCGGCGCTTACAGGTATCGCGATCACGGTGGAGACGATCACCTTCTCCTCCCTGCCGGCGACGGATGACCCAGAGATGATCCGAGTATTCACAGAGTTGGCAGCAAAGATGAACCAGCAGGCCCTGGGCCAGAAACGCATCCAGGCAAAGGCTGTGAACGAGGAGAATGAAAAGTACACGCTCAGGACCTGGCTGACCCGCCTGGGGATGAACGGACCGGAGTATAAGGAAACCAGAAGAGTCCTGATGAAGAACCTCTCCGGGCACGCCGCTTTCCGCACCGAGGCAGATAAGCAGCGCTGGATGGAGCGGCAGGCCGAGAAGCGCGCAGCTGCCAAGGAGGTGACGGAAGAATGAAGATACCTAGGCCTGATAAGAAGGCCCCCTCTTGTCCTAAGTGGCTGGAACCGGAAGCTAAGAAAGAGTGGAGAAGGCTTGCCAAAAAGATGGAAATGATGGGCATTTTGACAGAAGTCGATATGGCTGCCTTTGCTGGTTATTGCCAGGCATATGCGCGTTGGAAAGAAGCGGAGGAGTTTATTTCGCAGCACGGGACTATTGTCCGGACACCGAGCGGATACTGGCAGCAAATTCCCCAGGTGTCCATTGCCCAGACATACCTCAAGGTCATGAATCGCTTTGCTGAGCAGTTTGGCTTAACGCCTGCATCCAGATCGAGGATCATTGCCGACAGCGCGAAGAAGAGCAATGAGGATGAGATGGAGACACTGCTGGGAGGTGTTGTTTGATGGAGAGAGAGAGAAGACCTGCAGATTATCCAAAACTTGAGAATTACACACCGACCCGGTTTATGCTTCCGACCTCCCACTATGATGAGGAGAAAGCAGACCGGGCGGTTACTTTTATAGAAAACCTCAAGCATACAAAAGGAAAGTGGGACGGAAAACGTTTCTGGCTTCTGCCCTGGCAGGAACAGATCATCCGAGATATTTTTGGCATTGTAGATGAATATGGAAACAGGCAGTTTCGTACAGCTTATATTGAGATATGCAAGAAGAACGGCAAGAGTGAGCTTGCCGCCGCGGTGGCCCTGTACTTGCTCTATGCGGATAACGAACCTTCTGCAGAAGTATACGGCGCTGCGGCGGACAGGCAGCAGGCCTCCATCGTATTTGACGTAGCGAAGCGCATGGTGGATATGTCCCCGGCTCTTTTTAAACGTTCAAAGATTGCAGCCGCTACCAAGAGGATTGTTAACTATAGCAATGCAGGGTTCTATCAGGTGCTTTCCGCAGAGGTGGGCACCAAACACGGTCTGAACGTTTCAGGGCTTGTCCTGGATGAGGTCCACGCACAGCCGAACAGAAAACTGTACGATGTTCTGACTAAAGGTTCCGGTGATGCCCGTGAGCAGCCATTGTATTTCCTAATTACAACTGCTGGGACGGACCGAGAGAGTATCTGCTATGAACTACATATGAAAGCTCTGGACATTATAGCTGGAAGGAAGATCGATTATTCTTTTTACCCGGTTGTATATGGCCTTGCCGATGATGAAGACTGGAAGGATGAGGCAAATTGGTACAAGGCGAATCCATCCCTAGGATATACAATTCAGATCGACCGTGTGCGTGATGCCTTTCGAGAAGCTCTGGATAATCCCGCAGAGGAAAATGTCTTTAAACAGCTCCGGCTTAACATGTGGGTATCCTCACTGACACGTTTTATTCCGGAGCAGATCTACGAACTGGGAAATATCCCCATTGATCTGGAATCTCTCAAGGGTCGAGATTGCTATGGTGGCCTGGACCTTTCCAGCACAGGAGATATCACGGCCTTTGTGCTCATGTTTCCGCCCAGGAACGAGGAAGAAAAGTATGTGATGCTGCCGTTCTTCTGGATTCCGGAGGACACGATCCCTCTCCGGGTCCGTAGGGCTTCTGTTCCCTATGATGTCTGGTACCAGCAAGGATACCTGAATGCTACAGAAGGAAATGTGATCCATTATGGCTTCATCGAGAAGTTCATCGAAGATCTGGGAAAACAGTACCACATCCTAGAGATTGCCTTCGACCGCTGGGGTGCTGTTCAAATGACGCAGGACCTGGAAGGCATGGGTTTCACAGTCGTGCCATTCGGCCAGGGGTACTCGTCTATGTCACCTCCAACGAAGGAGTTTTATAAGCTCCTGATGGAAGGCAGAATTATCCATGGCGGAAACCCTGTCATGAAATGGATGAGCGGAAATGTTGTGGTCGATACGGATCCAGCGGGAAATATCAAGTGTACCAAGGCGAAGTCACCTGAAAAGATTGATGGAATTGTGGCTGCAATCATGGCGCTTGACCGCTGTATCCGTTACGAGAACACGAGCAGCGTTTATGACGAGCGCGGGCTTTATGTGTTCTGATGTCCAATATTGGAGAAGATTCTCCCTATGAAAAGGGCTATACTAATATCGTGAAAGAGTACGCAAGGGGCTCCCGGGTAACCGGGCAGCTCCTTTTTTGTGTGCGCCGGGCATGGCGCAGTTCTTGCCGGCGAAAGTCCGGTCATGGATAACT
>CAMOYC010000201.1 GCA_946629665.1 uncultured Lachnospiraceae bacterium | reverse complement strand
AGTCTCCGGGATGGAAGTTCAGCGAGCAGGAGATCCAGGGTATCCCGACCCGTATTGAGATCGGTCCGAAAGACCTGGCCAAGAACCAGGCAGTCATTGTTCGCCGTGACACCCGTGAGAAGATCGTGACATCGATCGATGCGATCCCGCAGACCCTGGCGCAGGTGCTTGAACAGATGCAGCAGGATATGTATGACCGCGCTAAGGCTCATCTGGAGTCCCACACCCACATCGCGACAAACTGGGACGAGTTCCAGGATATCCTGGAGAACAAGCAGGGCTTCATCCGTGCTATGTGGTGCGGCGAGAAGGAGTGCGAGGAAGCGATCAAGGACGAGACCGGCGCTACGACAAGATGTATGCCTTTCGTTCAGGCAAAACATTCCGATACCTGCGTTCATTGCGGAAAGCTTGCCAAGTACGAAGTGTTCTTCGGCAAGGCATATTAATCTCTGATGTAGAATTGAAAACAGGAGGACAAGACTTATGGCAGATAAAGTAATCGCCGTTTCAGCCGGCAGGGAGATCACAGAGGCGGAATTCGCCCAGTTTGTTGCAAGGATCCCCCAGCAGCAGCAGGAATACATCAAGACCCCTGAAGGAAGACAGCAGGCCCTGACCCAGTACGCCAACTATTTTCTTTTCGAAGCGTACGGAAAAGATAAGGGGTACGATAAAGACGAAGCATTCCAGAAAGCGTTAGAGGGAACCGTACGCGAGCTTCTGGCCCAGTACACGCTCACCAGGGAAGTGGAGAACGTGGCTGCGACGGAGGAAGAATGCAGAGCATACTTCGAAGAAAATGAATCTAAGTTCCAAAAAGGGGCTCAGGCAAAGGCAAAGCATATCCTCATTGACTCCGAGGACAAGGCCAATGAGATCAGGAACGAGATCGAGAGCGGCGCAAAGAGTTTTGAAGAGGCGGCAAAAGAATATTCCACCTGCCCTTCTGCAAGCCGTGGCGGTGATCTTGGCACCTTTGGCAGAGGCCAGATGGTTCCGGAGTTTGACGAGGCCGTATTCTCCGCCCAGACCGGCCAGCTTTTAGGACCGGTTAAGACCCAGTTCGGTTTCCACCTGATCGTAGTGGATGAACTTTCCCTCGGCGAACCGGCCAGCTATGAGGAGGCAGCTCCTCAGATCCGTCAGCAGCTGACCAATGAGAAACAGAACCAGGTTTACATGCAGCTTCGCGCGGAGCTCATCAGCAAGTATGGGCTTACATTCAAGTAATCAGGAGATTATTTAAGTAAGGCTATGTGTCCGATCAAAAATATATTTCACGTGTACTGTCCGGGCTGTGGAGGTTCGAGAGCGCTCGTCGCTCTCCTTCATCTCCAGGTCCGGCAGTCTTTGTATTACAACCCTTCCATCCTGCTGCTGGTCATCTGTGCCGCTCTGTTCGCGGCCGGTATCCTGCTGGAAAAAAGGATTGCCTCAAAAAGGTTTACCTCATCGGGAGCCCGGTTTAAGGACCTTTCCGGCCTTTTCCTCCGGGTGAGACAGGGGATCATTTTCTTCTTTCTGGCCTTCTATATAGGCTATGGAATCTACAGGGACTATATGCTGCTGGTCAGGCATGTGGACCTCCTTGGGGATTTCTTCTGAAAAAAGTTTCGAAATCTCTTTCATTTTAAATAAAATAACCTTTAATTTTTCTCTGCCATGGGTTATAATGTAAACGATAACTTAGGGGCGATGTAAATCATCGACAACTGCCACGGCAGAAATCATATGGAGGTAATTTATCATGGGATTAGTATCTGCAAAAGAAATGTTAGAGAAGGCTAAAGCTGGAAAGTATGCAGTAGGCGCTTTCAATATTAACAACCTTGAGTGGACAAAAGCGATTCTTGAGACAGCTGAGGAGCAGAAATCTCCCGTAATGCTGGCTGTATCCGAGGGTGCAGGAAAGTACATGGGCGGCTATGACGTTATCGTTGGAATGGTTAACGGAATGCTCAAAGACCTGAACATCACAGTTCCGGTAGCTCTTCACCTTGACCACGGCAGCTACAACGGAGCAAAGGCTTGTATCGAGGCAGGCTTCTCCAGCATCATGTTTGACGGATCTTCTCTTCCTTTCGAGGAGAATATCGAGAAGACAAAAGAACTCGTTGCAATCTGCAAGGAGAAAGGAATGTCCATCGAGGCTGAGGTAGGTTCCATCGGCGGCGAGGAAGACGGCGTTGTTGGTATGGGCGAGTGTGCAGATCCTCAGGAATGCAAGCAGATCGCTGACCTTGGCATCACAATGCTGGCAGCAGGCATCGGAAACATCCACGGTGTTTATCCGGAGAACTGGCCTGGATTAAGATTTGATGTACTGGATGACATCCAGAAAGAGACCGGTATCATGCCCCTCGTTCTTCACGGCGGCACAGGTATCCCGGATGATATGATCAAGAAAGCAATCTCCCTGGGCGTTTCCAAGATCAATGTAAACACAGAGTGCCAGTTAGTATTCGCTGCAGCAACACGCGAGTACATTGAGGCAGGCAAGGACAAGCAGGGCAAGGGATTTGACCCTCGTAAGCTCTTAGCACCCGGCGCTGCAGCAATCAAGGCGAAAGTAAAAGAGAAGATGGAAGTATTCGGATCTGTAGGCAAGGCTTGATGATCCAAAGAAGTTAATTCTTTTATAAAAAAGGCCACCGCTCATTGGCGGTGGCCTTTTGGTATT
>CAMOYC010000200.1 GCA_946629665.1 uncultured Lachnospiraceae bacterium | reverse complement strand
ATTATGGTCACCCCTTATGAAATCGTATATGCGTCCATTACATATCATATCATAAGGTTCACCGCCCGCACAAACTCCCTGCACATCGAAAGCGGAAAGCCCGGGAAATGATCATCAAATCGCTCCTGCTCCGACAGGTTCATCAGGGCTCCTGTTCTGATCGTTTTGTCATACGGATCCTCTGACCATCCGGCCAAAGGGTCCTTATCATTCCCGACAAGGCCCTGTTTGCCGTACATTGCATATACGAGCGTATCGCGCATGCCTGTCCTTCCGATCTCATCGAAGAAAGCCTGTATATTCAATATGAACTCCGGGAAAAACTTCTGATATGTCAGAGTGTACTGAACACCGGTTGGGTCTTTCAGAGTCTTCACGATGCTGTAGACATAGTCCTCGGCAACCTCCTCCTGAATGAGCCCCTGACTGTCGCCCAGATCTTCACTGCATCCAGCCCACACACTCTTCGATCAGTTCCCTGTTCTGCAGCACAGACATCCATTCTTCAGGAAGATCCGGGAAGTCATAAAGCGTTGCCGCTGCAAGTCCGCCGGCGATAGATGCCACTGTATCCGTATCGTCGCCAAGGTTCACCGCTTTCAAGACGCACTCACGGAAGGAGTTCGTTGTCAACGTACACCAGACAGCTGCCTCCAGAGTGTCCACCACATAGCCGGTGGACCGAATTTCTGGCTCAGAGAGCTGATCGAGCACGGACAGGCGCTGGAAGGGTGCAGGAAGAGCAAGGCCGTGTACAACGTCTGCCAGCTGTTTTCCCTGCAGGCATTCATTGATCAGCTGCAGATAGATCACGCAGGCGTCCTCAGAGATCTTATGCGCATGGGTGATCGCGGAGACTGCCCGGATCTCCTCCTCCGTACAGTCCACGAAGGCCAACGGGAGGATCCTCATCAGAGAGCCGTTGCCGTTGGAGCGCTCACTATTCTCTCCCTTTCCGGAGAAAAGAGCCCGCCTGGTCGTATTGCCAACGTCAAATACTTCGCCAAAGGGTGTAAAGGATCCATCTATGAGCCAGCGATTGAACTTATACCGAATATCCTCTACATCAATGCGGCCATTATTCTCTTCCAGACTCTTGCAGGTCGCAAGAAGCATGGACGTATCATCTGACCAGGTACCCACAGGCTGATCATGCGTTCCGTATCCGACCATATCCTCACAACGAAAGCTGCCGCGCTCTCTAAATTCATACGGAACACCCAGCGCGTCGCCGATGATGGCGCCGTAGAGGGCTGTGTGGAGTTTTGTGTTTCTTTTGTTAATCATATATATGTACCAGTTCTTTCTTGGACATGGTGAGATCGTTCTCCCTGCCGATGCCGTGTATATTTAGAGTCCCATTAAGCCATAATTAATCAGGTACGAGTAGCTGTTCTCTTTATGTTCCCACCAGTAACTGGTCGAACTGTCATCTGATCGTCCCTTTGCAGCCTTCCAAAGGTCTGTAATATCCGTAGTCTCCATAACTATCCCGGAATCTAATACCAATTCTATAACGCTTCTATATCTCTCCTGCTCGGGCTTGTTTTGCACAGGATCGATTCCCAATACAATCCTTCCGGTATAATCACTGTAATAATCGATATCGGAATACTGCATCGGAAAACCATCCTGATACTGCCTGGTTTTATGTCGAGGATTCCTTTTGAGATCATCAAGAAGATGGCGATAAATCGGTATCTCCTCTGCTTTCTTCTCATTGAGTATCGGATAGGCATGGTCTTCCGAAAACAAATATAAATTGTGGATCACTAACATGTCGTCTATGTAATAATCGCACCAGAATCCCCTATAGTTAGCTGTAGACCATGATCCGACTGTAACACCCAAGCTTTTCGCCGGAGTAAAGGAAAACTTTGGGCTGACAGCTATTGCCTCGGCCTGCACTCCCTTGTATGAAAATGTATCTCTCATTTGCATGGTCATTTTTCCGGTACCTTCCATTTAAATGTTCCATTAATTGTTATTTGCGGTATCACTCACTTCCTTTTCGCTTCCTCCACTCATCCCTTTCATGATAGACATCACACTCATCCTGGATCCCCGCCAGCTCACACCACCGGGCGGACAGGAGCTTGGCATACTCCACCGGATCCGCACCGTAGCAGCCCAGGGCATATCCGTCATTGATCTCTACCAGCAAGGTGCGGCCGTCCTCCGTCACGCCGATGTCCATGGCATAACCGGCAGGGGCGTTTTTATACCTGTTGACGGCCTGCTCCAGGAGATCCGCGTCAAAATAGCACTTCCAGTCACCTCGATAAGGCCGCACATCCCAGACTCTCCGTCCCAGATACTCCTCCAGTTCTTCCGGATAGTCATATTCCGGGATCTGGATCCCGTAAGAATTCATTTTCCTGTTGATCGTCGAGACCCTGCCCACGATCAGATCATCCGGTCTGCAGTTGACCAGTTCTTCCTCTGCCTGAAAGAAGACCGGTCGGAAACCCAGCGCCTGGAAGCCCTGCCAGGCCGTGTAGTCCGTCCCTGTCTCGGGAATACCATGCATGTCTGTCTGGATATAGATGTTCATTTTTTCACCACCTCTTCTTGAATCTTATCTACTGCCACTGATTTCTATTGTAGAAGCAGGTCCGCAGGCGTCTATATCCTTGCAGTATACGGATGCTTTAGTCTCTATCTTTGCTGGTACGATCTTAAGTTTCCTGGTTTTTCCCTTCCGGCATGTCTCACAGCTGCCTCACAGCCCCGACAAATACCGGCAGGCCTGTCTCATT
>CAMOYC010000199.1 GCA_946629665.1 uncultured Lachnospiraceae bacterium | reverse complement strand
GGACGAAGACAACAGCTGCCTTTTGAACAGGTCTACCCAGGGTCTTTACGAACCGGGATCCACCTATAAAATACTGACGGCACTGGAGTATATCATTGAGAAACCAGGGGCATACAAGAAATTTTCTTATAACTGTAAGGGAGAGACCGTCATAGACAGTGTCCACATCAGCTGCTATGAAAAGACAGAGCATGGGAAGGTGGATCTTACTACTGCGATGGCAAAATCCTGCAATACCGCTTTTGTCACTCTGGGCTCCGAGCTGAATTTCCGACGTTTTGCCAGTCTCAACGACAAGTTCCTCTTCAATAAGAGCATTAAGTTTGACCTGAAGATCAATAAAAGTCGTTTCAAGCTGCATGGTGGATCGGAAAAAAGCGAGATGCCCCAGACAGCCATCGGCCAGGGCAAGACTTTAATGACGCCTTTCCATAACGCGCTGATCATGTGTGCCGTGGCAAATGACGGAACGCTCATGAAGCCTTATCTGATCGATCATTACCGCACGAACGACGGGGCAGATTATGATAAGACAAAAGCAAAAAAGTATGCCCGGCTCATGACAAAAGAAAATGCCGGCATCCTGCAAAAGATGCTTCGCAAAGTTGTCACCGACGGAACCGGTTACGCCCTGGACACCGAGGATTATGAAGTGGCAGGCAAAACAGGCTCCGCCGAAAATGCAGGAGAGAATGCTCACTCCTGGTTTACCGGCTACTCCGGCGGATCTGATCCCGACCTTGTTGTTTGTGTCCTTGTAGAAAATGTCGGAGCGGGAAGCAAATATGCAGCTCCGATCGCCAGAGAAATCTTTGACGCTTATTACGATTCCCGGGATAATGACAAGGATTAACCTTGAAAACCTTCCTTTAATTTGATATAATCTGAGGCAAGTGTGAACACACCAGAATTGTCGATTGCTATATCAGGAGGAAGAAGAGGATGATCAAAGCGACAAGTTGCGGTGGTGTGGTAATTTTTCGAGGGAAGATCCTGCTTTTGTACAAGAATTACAAGAAGCGCTACGACGGCTGGGTTCTCCCGAAAGGAACTGTAGAGGAAGGGGAAGAATACAAGGAAACCGCACTGCGGGAAGTCAAGGAGGAAACCGACGTATCTGCTGAGATCGTAAAGTATATCGGAAAGAGTGAATACAGCTTTAACACCTACCACAATGTAGTGGAAAAGCAGGTTCACTGGTACCTTATGAAGGCGGACAGCTACCACTCCCGACCACAGAAAGAGGAGTATTTTGTAGATTCCGGATATTATAAATTTCATGAGGCTTACCATCTGCTTCGTTTCCCCAATGAGAAGCAGATCCTTGAGGATGCATACCAGGAATACCACGATCTTAAGAAAGCCGGTCTCTGGGGAAGTGACCCCTATTACAAGAAGTACTAGGGTCGATATTCCAATCAGCACTTGGAGCCGGTCTGTCAGACCGGCTCTATTCTTAAATGTAATTAAAAGAAAAGAAAATTTGACCCTTGACTTAGCCAAAATTATATGCTAGACTTTTTAACGCTGATTTATTTTGGATTATCAGCACATTTTATTCTATGCCGGCTTGTCGGAATTGGCAGACGAGACAGACTCAAAATCTGTTACGGGTAACCGTGTGTGGGTTCAAGTCCCACAGCCGGCATCTTTCTTTTTTCTATTCCTCATTTTAGCAATTAACTGATCCGGTCAAACTATCATCCGCAGGATAAGACATACATATAAAGGGAGAAACATGGCAAAGCAGTCATATGTGACACCTGAATCATTATTGCAGGACCTGATCCGGCAGTATCTCGATCTCGGCCTGCCCGTACCTTCAGATAAGATCAACCGCTCTATCAGATATACCCGAAGCACCCGTAATCTGGGCAGCTGCAGTCTCAATCGAACCACCGGCTTATATACGATATCCCTTTCGGCATATGCCATGAAGGATGAGAAGGAGATCCGGGCAACTCTTGCCCATGAGCTGGTCCATACATTGCCAGGCTGTATGAGTCATGGTGCGAGATTCCATGCTTACGGGAGCATTGTTGAACACCACCTGGGAATCCCGATCACGTCAAGGGCTGACAGGGAATCTGCAGAAAAATCCGGTATTACTGATGCGAGAATGGCCAAAGCCAGGTATAAGATCATCTGCAATGATTGTGGACAGGCGATCTACCGGCTCAGACGGTGTAAACTGACAGATCATCCGGAATCTTACCGCTGCTCGGCCTGTGGGGGCAGGTTCACAGTTTACAAAAGAGCATGACCTAAGGTAAATATCATGATAAGATCACCGTTAACAACTTTATGTTATATTGAAAAAGATGACAGTTATCTGATGCTGCATCGTGTCTCAAAAAAGAATGATATCAATAAAGACAAGTGGATTGGTGTCGGAGGACATTTTGAATCCGGTGAAAGTCCGGAGGAATGTCTACTCAGGGAGGTCAGGGAAGAGACAGGCTATCACTTAACTTCCTGGTCTTTCCGGGGCCTGGTAACTTTTATATCGGACCGATGGCCAACCGAATATATGTGTTTATACACTGCTGACGGATTTGAAGGGGAGCCGGTTTCCTGTGATGAAGGGGAGCTGGTCTGGGTCAGGAAGAAAGATCTGGACAAGCTTTATCTCTGGGAAGGAGATAAGATCTTTCTGTCCTTATTGGCTCAGGATCATCCTTTCTTTTCTTTGAAGCTCACCTATCAGGGAGACAACCTGATCGAAGCCATACTGGATGGCAGGAATCTTATGATTCAGACATAAATC
>CAMOYC010000198.1 GCA_946629665.1 uncultured Lachnospiraceae bacterium | reverse complement strand
CGAGACCACTGAAGAAGTGACCCTATAATAACCGTTCCACGTTCCTTGCTTACGTTAATCGTCAAACTGCGATTTTCAGCATCAGGAATAGCCGGATTTTCGGGAAAAGACAGAAAATGAGGGCAGTACTTCCCGCATTTTTCCTGTTATTTTCCCTGATCAGGTTCGCTATTCGCTTCAGATTCACCGCAATCGCAGTGAACTTTGCCTGGAAAGACATACTTCGTAAGCCCCAGCCAATGGCCCGGGCTAAACCATGGAAGCGCTTCATCTCAGCATTCTTCCATTCCTCGCAAGCTCGTTTCCTGTATTTCTCCAGGAACTCCGGTGACTTTTGGCGCTGGCTTTCCTGGTAATACGCCGGGGTGTTTTCCGAAATAAGCAGCCGCCTCCCGCCGCTTCCCCGTCCCATGCATTCTTCTCTGTAGGGACAATCCTTGCAGATTTCCTTATCGAATGTGTAGGTGAAGTAAAGCGCCTTTTTCCCGTTTTCCAGTTTCCTTAACCTCTGTTTTTTCCTGATTGTCCGGTTCCCTGTCCGGCAAAACCATTCGTCGCTGTCTTTGTTGTAGGCGAACAGATCCTCATCGATCTTATATGCGCAGGAACTGACCGGGATAACACTTTCAATCTTTTTCTGTTCAAGTTCGTCCAGGATGTCTTTCCGGAAATAGGCTTTGTCGGCGGTAACTGCTTCAACCTTTACTCCCGCTTCCTCGGTCTTTTCAAGCAGCTCATGGAATTCGGTGCCGTCCACATATGCCCCGTCATGAACTTCCACTGCCGTAATGATCCGCTCATCTGTGGTCATGGTGTACTCGGTTTTGTAGCCGAAGAAAGAATCTTCCCTTGATTTGTATCCCACCCGGGCATCCCGGTCCGCCAGGGAACGCAGCCCTTTCTGGAGCATGAATTTCTCATCCGAAAGGACCTCCTTTACTTCCTCAATGATTCCCTTGGTGGCGAATCCGGCAAAAGGTTCCGCGGCTTTGACGGTTTTCTCCAGATACTCCTTCATGATCCGCTTGGCTTCTTTGTGGTCTTGAATCTTTTTGTAATCCGGGATGTTTGTATCTATGCCAGCCGGAAGCTGCCCATTGTGATCCGCTTCCAGTGCCGCGAATACTTTGGCAGCCAGATGTTTCATGATTCTCTCTGGTACCTGCTTCTTGCAGTTAGCCTCTGTGTGCGTGGCGTCTACCGCCAGTGTTGTCCCCTTGATGATTCCCTTGTCCACGCACTGCTGGACGATCTCTTTAAGAATCTCGTCCAGGGAGATATCCTTGAGGCGCTGCGTCCTGAACTTTGCCAGAAGGCTCGGATCCGGAAGCGGATCGTCCGGATTCAGTCCAAGGAACCAGAGGTATGCCAGATTGCAGTTGGCTTCCTCGATTACTTTGACATCCGACAGGTTGTATAACCTTTCCAGGATGCACAGTTTGGCCATGAGTTCCGGCTCTTTGGCCGGCCGGCCAAAGGACGCGCAGTAGCTGTCAGCCACCAGATCGTTGATGAAGCTGAAGTCTACCGCGTTCGCTATCCGTTTGAGCAGATGGTCTTCCGGTATCCTGTCATACAGGACACTGAAGAAATTTGTCTGGCTCTGATTCGGTCGAAGCATCTTTGTTTTTCCTCTCGTTTGATGCCTCTATTATACCACGAAACCTGTTGATTTTAAAGGAACAGAGGGCTTTCGGGGATGCACTGAAATTGTTTTTGGTTGCTGGTTGTGCTCGGACTTTTTCAGTGGTCTCGAACCGTCCCCATGACTCACTACCGTCCCCGTGACTCAGCAGCTTGACTCCCGGCCTGATCCCCGGTATACTGCAGGAAAAAAGCGGCGTTTCCTTTGCCGCGGACAGGTGAAAAATATGCTGGATAAAAATCTTTACAGAACCATTCCCGGCCTTCCCCTGCCGGTTCCTCCCATCTTCCTCGGCACCGCCATGGCCCCGCTGATGCAGTGCGGCGAAGGCTCCTCCGCCCTGCTGGACAGGGTTTTCGCCTCCGGCGTCACCGCCTTTGATACCGCCCGCAGCTACGGCCGGGCGGAGGAAGCCCTGGGCGCCTGGATGGAGAGCCGGGGCTGCCGCTCCGATGTCACCGTGCTCACAAAGTGCGGCGATATCCGGAACGGCGTCGTGAAGGTTGACCGTCAGGTCATCACGGAGCAGATGTCCCGGAGCCTGGACGCCCTCCGCACCGGGTGTATCGATATCTTCCTGCTCCACCGGGATGACCCGAATACCCCCGTGGAGGAATTCATCGATACCCTCAATAAAGCAAAAAACGCCGGCCTCATCCGGGTTTTCGGCGTGTCCAACTGGTCCCACCTGCGCATTGCCAAGGCCAACCGGTACGCCGCGGAGAAGGGCCTCTCCGGCTTCTCCGTTTCCAGTCCCAATTACAGCCTTGCCCTGCAGCTAAAGGATCTCTGGGGCGGCGGCTGCATCACCCTCTCTGGCCCGGAAAACGCGGATGCCCGCGCCTGGTACCGGAAGAACCGGATGCCCGTGATCGCCTATTCCGGCCTGGGCCGGGGCTTCTGCAGCGGCCGCTTCCGGGCCGGAGATTACGAAGCCGCCCGCCGGATCCTGGACAGCTATGCCTGCGACGGCTTCCTCTATCCGGAAAACATGGAGCGCCTCCGCCGGGCGGAAATCCTGGCGGAGCAGAAGGGCCTCACCGTTCCGGAAATCGCCATGCGCTACCTGTTCGGCAGCGGCATGAACCTTTTCGCCGTCGTGAGCACCTCCTCCCCGGAGCGGAAGTTGTAATGCAGATCGATTCTGCGGCATGGCGAAGACGCATCC
>CAMOYC010000197.1 GCA_946629665.1 uncultured Lachnospiraceae bacterium | reverse complement strand
ATGTTTCCACTTACATTTGGCGAATCCGGAGACAATTTGATGATTCAGCAGGTTGGCGGATCCGAAGAGATAAAAAAACATCTGGGAGATCTGGGGTTTGTTCCCGGCGCTTCGCTCAGGGTCATTTCTTCCCACAACGGAGATATGATCATTGACTTAAAAGGAACCAAGCTGGCCATCACCAAGGAAATGGCTTCCAAGGTCAGGACGGATAAGCTGAATTCCAAGTCCTAAGGCAAAAGAAAGGCATCCCCTGCAAGTGACATCAACAAATGGAGAGGAGAGCAGATTCCACAGGCATTCTACCCTGTGCGGCAGAGGGGTGCTTCTGCCTGCCGGACAGGAAAAGAAAATACATGAGGAAAAAGGAGAAAAGGAAAATGGCAACATTAAAGGATGCACCGATGAAGAGTACGGTGAAGGTCGTAAAGATTCATGGCACAGACAAGGTGAAACGCCGGATCATGGATATGGGCATCACCAAGGGAACAGAAATCTATGTCCGCAAAGTTGCGCCTTTGGGAGATCCTATTGAGGTGACCGTGAGAGGGTTCGAGCTCTCGCTTCGGAAAGACGAAGCTTCCAATATTGAAGTAGAGTAGATTGAGAGAAAATACTTCATCTTGTTAGTGAATAGAAAAGAACCAATGAGGAGGCTGTTATGGCATTAAAAATTGCACTTGCCGGAAACCCGAACTGCGGGAAAACAACGTTGTTTAACGATCTGACCGGAAGTACCCAGTACGTCGGTAACTGGCCGGGCGTAACCGTTGAAAAGAAGGAAGGAAAACTGAAGGGGCATAAGGATGTGATCATCGAGGATCTTCCCGGTATCTACTCTCTTTCCCCGTACTCCCCGGAGGAAGTGGTTTCTCGAAATTATCTGATTGACGAGAAGCCGGATATCATTCTGGATATCGTGGATGGTTCCAATCTGGAGAGAAATCTGTACCTTACCACCCAACTTCTGGAGATCGGAATTCCCGTCGTTGTCGCCGTCAACATGATGGACGTGGTAGAAAAGACCGGAACTAAGATTGATCTCCAGGCACTTAGCAAAGAGATCGGGTGCGAGATCGTTCCGATTACCGCGCTCCATGGGCAGGGAACGATGGAGGCTGTGGAAAAATGCCTGAAGGTGGCTGAAAAGTCTAAAGAAAGAGACCCAAGAGTTCCGCATGTTTACGATGGACCGGTAGAGCACGCACTGGCGCATATTGAGGAATCCATTGAGCATAAGGTGGAGGACAGTCAGGTCCGCTGGTATGCAGTGAAGCTTTTTGAGAGAGATTCACTGATTGCCAATAAACTGAATCTGGACAAGCAGACCATGGCTCATATTGAGGGGCACATCAAGGACTGCGAAAAAGAGCTGGATGACGATGCGGAATCTATCATTACCAATGCGCGATATGATTACATTCAGCGGATCGTGACCAGGATGGTAAAGAAAAAACAGTCGAAAGACCAGCTGACCGTCTCCGATAAGATCGACAAAGTGGTCACGAACCGGATCGCGGCTCTTCCGATCTTCGCGGGGATCATGTTCCTGATCTACTATATTTCCGTAACGACCATCGGTACCATCGTGACAGACTGGACCAATGACGTGTTGTTTGGAACCTGGATCTCCGGCTGGGCATCCGCGGGACTGGAAGCGGCAGGCGCGGCTCCCTGGCTGGAAGGACTGCTGGTTGACGGCGTGATCGGCGGTGTCGGAACCGTCCTTGGATTTGTTCCGCAGATGCTGATCCTGTTCTTTTTCCTGAGTCTGCTGGAGGACTCCGGCTACATGGCCCGGGTCGCATTTATCATGGATCGTCTGTTCCGTCATTTCGGACTGTCCGGAAAATCCTTTATCCCCATGCTGATCGGAACCGGCTGCGGTGTTCCGGCTATTATGGCTTCCCGTACCATTGAGAACGAGAAAGACCGCCGCATGACCATCATGCTGGCAACTTATCTGCCCTGTTCCGCAAAGATGGAGATCATTGCCATGATGGCAATCACCTTCTTCCACGGCAGCGCATGGTTCGCGCCGGCTATGTATTTCATTGGTCTGGGTGTTATTGTTTTGGCAGGTATCGCCCTGAAAAAGACCGGCTATTTCGCCGGAGATCCGGCGCCCTTTGTCATGGAGCTGCCGGCTTACCACGTACCTACTGTCAAGGGCGTGCTGATTCACGTATGGGAGAGAGGCAAAGCCTTTATTATCAAGGCCGGAACGATCATTTTCCCGGTTACTGTCATCTTGTGGTTCCTGATGCATTTTGGTCCGTCCATGCAGATCCTTGCGGATGAAAACATGGACCAGAGCTTTATGTACTATATCGGACAGTTCTTCGCAGTACTGTTCGCGCCGATCGGCCTTGGTACCTGGCAGGGCGCTGTGGCTTCCATCTCCGCGGAGCTGGCAAAGGAACAGGCAGTCGGCACCCTGGGTATGCTTGCCCATGCCACCAGTGACGCAGAGACAGCGGTTTCTTCCGCAATTTACAGTATGTTCGGAGGAAGCGCAGTCGTGGGTCTGGCCTTCACCATGTTCAACGTATTCGACGCCCCCTGCCTGGTAGCCATTGCCACAGCCTTTCGTGAGCAGGGCTCCCGGAAATGGGGCTGGATCACCTTTGGCTTCCAGATGGCAGTCGGCTATGGACTGGCGCTCATTGTTTATCAGATGGGAAGTTTCTTCACCGGAGGCGGATTTAATGTGGGCACCCTTGTGGCCATTCTGCTGATCGTCTTCGTTGTCTGGGCAGTATGCAGGCCCGCACCGAAGAAAACAGCTGAAAATGTAGCAAGAGCAGGCGCCTGACCACACAGACATCGAACTTTCAGAACGGCCGGAAATCGCAGGATTTG
>CAMOYC010000196.1 GCA_946629665.1 uncultured Lachnospiraceae bacterium | reverse complement strand
CAGATGTCTGGGTCCTGAATGGCTTGATCTTTCCGGACTGCTATGATACCTCTCACTTGAATGGGCAGTAATACCCGGAAAAAGATTTTATAAAAAAGTATTACAGAAAGAAAAAGAGCCGGAATACCGCCTGTTGCAGCGATATTCCGGCTTTTATCATGGCTCGGTTATTTGACTCTGATTCTGATTTTTACGGTCTTTACAGGGGAAGCCTTGTACCCTTTATTACCGGCTGCCCGGACTTTGACCTTTAACTTGTAGGTGCCTTTTTTCAGCCCTTTCTTTATTCTTAATCTGCCGGTTTTCTTGTTGATCTTGAAGTATTTCCTGAAGTTCTTTTTGCCTTTCTTTGCTGAAACAAGCTTGTAGGACTTCTTGCCGTGACCTGACTTAGCACGTGCTATGATCTTTGAGACAGGCAGTTTCAAAGTCTTTTTCTTCAGTTTTTTGTATTTCACTTTCACAGTCTTGCCCTTGACTGGGAGAGGGTTGGCCTTCTTAGCGGTTTTAGGTGCAGTGGAGTCTTTATCTTTGGCGGCTTCCGGATCGGTTTCCCCATCCAGAGGTTCGCTTGGATCTTTTTCATCCTCGAGCAGCTGTACGATGATGTAGGTGCGTGTTCCCGTCTGACCCCATACGTTAAATTCGGATGTTCCAACATCCAGCACTTTGAGTCTGGCTCCGGCATTGAAGAGGATCTCTTCTTCACCGCCGTTCCCTGAGGCACCATTAAAACAGTCAACACAGAATGTGCCAAGGCTGTCCAGGGCTTCCTTGGAAGCCAGTACGTAAAGCATCACTCCCGAATCTTCGGAAAAACCATATGACACACTGGAAGATGCAGACGTGCTCATCATGGCTTTTTCTGTATATACCGATCCGATCGCATTGATCAGGTCCTCTGTGGATACAGGCTTACCCGGCTCAACTCCGGCAATCGTCTCAACACATGCCTGAGACACACCACTGTAGAGAAGCAGATTCCCGTATATCCGGCCTCGGGTTAGTTCTGTGAGAAGACCGTGATCAACGATCCGGTACATTTCCTCATATTCATAACCTGCATGTTTTACCGCTTCCGGTATCCATCCTGCGTCACCGTTCAAAATGCTTGCCATCTGATTATAGTGGTTGTCACCCTTGTACAAATTACAATATGGCGCCAGGGTTTTGAGGTCATAGTCCATAGGCATAATATCCGAATTGGCTTCCATATATGCCTGACACCATTTGTCGAAATCGGCAGAGATATCCGCGTAACCTTCAAAGTCCTTATCGTTGTACAGACTCTTGTCACCGGCCAGAGATTTTACGGAATATGTTCCCGGGAACGGGCCATGGGTTGCCGGCTCAAAACTGTATGCAGGGGTTTCCGATGGCTCCGGATAATTCTCGCCTTCGTATGTCAGGGACCATTTATCAAAGGCGTTATCACTGACACTGATCGTAGAAAGATCCAGAGGCTTATCATCCATATCTACAATCTGTCCTCCGTCAGGATTGATGCCGCTTCTCGTGAAAGCATGCTCTCCGATATCTGTTACTGTTGAAGGAAGATAGATTTTTTTCAGCCCGCAGTTAAAAAATGCATAGGATGCGATCCTTTCGACTCCTTCCGGCACATGGAAAATACCCTGGAGCGATTCGTCTGTCTGAACGTATGTGTAATCCTCATTGATCTCAGTAGGGAAATACACTAAGAGAGTCTTTCCGTCGCTTGAGTAAAGGCTCCCGTCTATTAGCTTGTAATTAGCGGGAGATTCCCCGTCATTTATTTCAATCCCGTTGATCGTAGAACCGTAAAAGGTTCCTTCTTTAAGGATTACGGAAGAGGGGAGAAAGACATGGGATGCCTCCCCGAAGCAGCTTTCGTAGCGCTTATCGGCATCGTTATATTGTGCCTGGAAGCTGTCGGTTTCATTTTTCGCAAATACCCCAAATCCGCAAGCACAATCATCTGCAAGGATAGGGTAGATATTACGGACCTGAGTTTCTTCAAATGCATAGTCGCCTATCTCAGTCAGATAAAGATTACCTCCGAGTGAGCTGAGCTCATTGCATTTAAAAAAAGCACGCTTTCCGATCTTGGTTACTCCTGAAGGGAGATTCATTTTCTGAAGATTTGAGCACCAGCAAAATGCGCGTTCAGGGATCTCAGTCAGGTTCTTATTGTCTTCCCCCATGAATTTAACGAGGGAGAGGGATTCACAAAGGGCGAAAGAGTATTTTCCCAGTGACCGCAGACTGGCCGGGAGTACGACCTGGCTCAGATCAAGACATGCCAGGAATGCACCATCCCCGATCGATATTATGCCTTCGTTCATGTCTGCCAGCACCAGGCTTCCGCATCCGGAGAAGGCTCCTTCTCCGATCGTTTCCAGTGTGTCAGGAAGAAATACCTTCTGCATAAGACTGCAGCTTTCAAAGCTGTAATTGCCTAATCGGATGACTCCCTCGGGAACCGTCACCCGTTTCGGCCATGCGTTACCGCTGAAACAGCCGTCGCCAATCTCGGTGACTGTTTTGCCATCGATCGTATCCGGGATCACCAGTTTCTGGTCGTGGCCTGTATAGCCTGTCAGCCTGACCTTGCCGGTCCCGGCTGGCTCATAAGTATACCCGCCGGTGATCTTCACGACAGGGGAAGAAGAACCGTACACCTCTTTGCCGTTCTCAATATTATAAGATCTTACATAATATTTGTAGGACCCTGAGGGAGCTATACTGCCATCGACATAGCTGATCTGATCGTCAGCCGATCCCGCTTCAACACGTGCGATGGCTTTGCTGTCGCGATAGACTTTATAGCCGTCGCAATTAAGTTTAGACCAGGTGAGTTTTGCCAAAGGACGGCTTGTTACCTGAATGCTGATATCAGAAACTCTGGCAGGTGATGCTGCCTCAACCGGTGTAAAGAAGCCGGCAAATGTGAACAGAATCGCTATGAAAGCAGTGATTACAGTTAAGCATGCGCATTTTCTTCTTGTCAT
>CAMOYC010000195.1 GCA_946629665.1 uncultured Lachnospiraceae bacterium | reverse complement strand
CATCCACCGGAGGAAGGAGGTGCTTGATCTGGGCAAAATAAGCCGGATCTGTGATCTCCATCATGTAGGCATATTTCTCCATGACCAGATTGCGGCCCACGGTGACCGCCTCCTGGAGGTCTAAAAGATAGCTTTCAAGAACATAGGGCTCCCAGCTGGAAAACTGGCTGAGCCGGTGCATGACAAATCCTTCCCGGTTGTCCTGGCAGGCAGCTCTGCCGCCGATCCCGTGGACTTCCTGGAACATGACCCACTCGATTTCTACGATTGCTTTCTGTATTTCCTTTGTCCTCTCTGCAGGACTGCTTGTCATCGGCATAATAACCCTCCTCACCTGAATGGAATATAGTCTTCTAATTTAATTATAGACGGAAAACAAAATGCCAATGTGATTAATCAAGCCGGAATGTTGGAAAATAAGGAGTCCCCAAAAAATGTTACAAAAATAAAATAGTTCTTGACCAATATATGGACATAATATATAATGAAGAAAAGCTAACCGATATACCGGTATATTACAGTAAACAAATAGCATTTATATATCACTAAAAAAGAAAGGAAGTGCATGATTATGAGCAAAGTAGGATTTGTTGGTCTGGGTATTATGGGAAGGCCGATGGCAAAGAATCTGCTGAAGGCCGGCGTGGAGCTTCTGGTTTCCGACCTGAACAAGGAAGCGGTTGCAGATGTGGTTGCTGCCGGCGCGAAAGAAGCCAGCTACGCTGAGATCGGCGAGCAGTGCGATCGGATCATCCTGATGGTTCCCAGCGGAGCGATTTCCAAGTCCATCCTCTTTGATGAGGGCGGCATCGCCTCCACGGTCAGGGCAGGAACTGTAATCTGTGACATGAGTTCCGTGACACCGGTTGAGTCTCAGGAATGCTACGAAGGCCTTAAGGCAAAGGGCGTAGGCTTCGTGGATGCACCGGTATCCGGAGGAGAGCCGGGAGCGATCGCAGGTACCCTGGCAATCATGGCCGGCGGAGACCAGAAGGATTTTGATGCATTCGGCAAGTATTTCGATATTCTTGGCAGCAGTGCACTTCTGATCGGCGGCTCCGGAAGCGGATCCGTAACCAAACTGGCGAACCAGGTGATCGTAAACAACACGATCGCCGTTGTTTCCGAAGCATTTGTTCTTGCCACCAAGGCAGGCGCAGATCCCGAGAAAGTCTACAAGGCGATCCGCGGCGGACTGGCAGGAAGCGCAGTGCTTGACGCTAAGATCCCGATGATCGTAGAGCGCAACTTCAAGCCGGGCGGCCCGATCCGGATCAACCACAAGGACATCAAGAATGTTGTGAACACCGCCCATTCCATCGATGTGCCGATCCCTTACACCGCACAGCTTTACGAGATCCTTCAGTCCCTGAAGATCCACGGCCACATGGACGATGACCACGGCGGAATCGTTCAGTATTTCGAGGCGCTGGCTGACGTGCAGGTTAAGAAGTTTGATGACTAGGCAGGAGGGGAGACAATGAGCCTGAATATTTCTGTTTTTGACCGCTATAAAACAATCGATGAGGCAGCAGTGGATCTCCTGCTGAATGAGGAGATTAAGAAGAATAACAAGAAGATCGTTGTTCTTGACGACGACCCCACCGGCGTACAGACCGTCCATGACATCTCCGTTTACACCAACTGGGACAAGGACAGCCTTCGGGACGCCTTTGCAGAAGAGAATAACCTCTTCTACATCATGACCAACTCAAGAGGCTTCACCGCGGAGCAGACCGCTAAAGCGCATCACGAGATCGCGGCGGTTGTTGATGAAGTAGCTAAGGAAACCGGCAGAGAATACATTTTCATCAGCAGAAGCGACTCCACCCTCCGGGGTCACTACCCTCTGGAGACGGAGATCCTGGCGGAAGAATATGCCAGGAACACCGGCAGTATCATTGACGGGGAGATCATGTGTCCTTTCTTTAAGGAAGGCGGCCGCTTCACCATCGACAATGTTCACTATGTAAAATACGGGGATGAGCTGGTTCCCGCCAACGAGACCGAGTTCGCCAAGGATAAGACCTTCGGCTATACCGCAGCCAACATGAACGACTACATCGAGGAGAAGACCAAAGGCAAGTTCAAGGCGGACAGCGTGACGGGAATCTCTCTGGATGATATCCGGGATGTGAATATCGACAAGATCGAAGCCCAGCTGATAGCAGTGAAAGACTTTAACAAGATCATCGTCAACGCGATCGACTATGTGGATGTCAAAGTCTTCTGCGTGGCAATGTATCGCGCCATGGCCAAAGGCAAAGTATTCATGTTCCGCACCGCAGCCGGCATCGTGAAAGTGATGGGCGGCGTGACGGACCAGCCTCTGCTCACAAGAGAGCAGATGGTTGTCAAGGAGACCGATAACGGCGGAATCATTGTCGTTGGATCCCACACGGACAAGACCACCCGTCAGGTAGAATGCCTGAAAGAGCTTAAGGATATCGAATTTATCGAGTTGGATGCTACCCTGGTAAAAGACGACGCAGCCTTTGCCGCGGAAGTAGACCGCTGCCTGGCAAAAGAGGAAGAGTGCATCAAGGCCGGAAAGACCGTCTGCTGCTTCACCACCAGAGCGCTGATCACAGCAGATACCGGTGACAAGGAAGACGAACTCCGTCTCTCCGTGAAGATCTCCGATGCGGTACAGTCCCTGGTAGGAAGACTGAGCGTGACACCATCCTTTGTGATCGCCAAGGGCGGCATTACATCCAGTGATGTCGGAACCAAGGCCTTAGCCGTAAAGAAGGCAAATGTTCTGGGTCAGATCAAGCCGGGTATCCCGGTATGGCAGACCGGCAGCGAGAGCAAATTCCCGCAGACGCCTTACGTGATCTTCCCCGGTAATGTCGGCGAGGACACCACTCTCAAGGAAGCCGCAGAGGTATTGATGAAATAAAAGAAATTGGGACCATCCCACTATAATAACAAACAAAAAGAAAAAGGAGGACTAGACTATGTTTATGTTTTTATCCCATCCACTGGACC
>CAMOYC010000194.1 GCA_946629665.1 uncultured Lachnospiraceae bacterium | reverse complement strand
TCAAGCGCTTTCCTGCTCTCGTGATTCGGAAGCGGGCCGGCTCCCTCAGCAGCGTAACCCAGGTCCATCACCATCAGTACTTCTTCGTTGTCCGGAAGCTCAAGTGCGGCAGCCAGTTTTTCCGGGTCAAAGTAATTCACCCAGCAGCTATTGATCCCCTCATCAGCAGCGGCCAGGATCATGTGGGTTGCTACGATCGTGGCATCCTCTACACCGGAATCACGCTTATCTCCGGGATAAGTGAATACATTGTCTTTATCAAATGCAACAACCAGAACTGTCGGTGCTCCGTAACGGCACGGAGTAACACTGTCAATCTTTGCCAGTCCATCTTCAGACTGCACAACATACACATGCTGCTCCTGCAGATTCTTCGCGGTAGGTGCAAGGCGACCTGCCTCCAGAATAGCAGTCAGCTTCTCTGCTTCCACCTGCCGGTCCAGATACTTCTTGCAAGAATAACGATTCTTAATAACTTCCTTAAATTCCATGGATAATCCTCCTTTTATTCTACTTACAAACCTCGAATAATACTAAGATAATCTTGTCTCTGATCAACAACGGCATAGATTGTAACCGTTTTTTTCTTATCGTCAACCTTATAAAAGACAAGATCTTTTTCTAATATAAGCACTAAATACCCTTGTCTCCTCAGCACATTGTATCTTGGTTCCACGCCAATGTACGGATTTTTTGCAAGAGACATGATCGACTCTTCCAAGTGATCGAGTTTCTCAAGAGCTACATCGTTACCAAAATTCTCTGCAACAAAAAGTACTATTTTGCGAATCAGAGAATCGGCCGTATCCGTCCTTTCAACCTTATACTTCAAGCCTGGCCCTCCTTAAGCAGCTCTCTCAAATCATCGAAAGTATCCTTAATCGGAGCCACCCTTCCGCACCTCACATCTTCATCAGCTTCCGCCAAAATCTCTAAAAGCTCTATTCTGGCTTTCATTCGTTTATATTCCTCATAGCCGAGAGAAACCGTATCTCCTCTTCCATTTACCGTAATAATAACAGCCTCGTTATTTTCACGACATTGTCTGGATACTTCGCTATAATGATTTCTGAGATCTGCCGATGGGCGAATTGTTTCTTGTAATGAGTACATTGAAATCCCCTCCATTTCTTTGTAGACATATTATATCGTAATACGCCTATGATTTCAACGGATTTTTCACTCTTCAACCACTTTAATTGCTTTGATTAATGATGGGAATGTTGGGATCAATTTGGGCCTTAATGAAAACAGATGACGCTTCTCCCGCTTCCAGGTGGCATTCTTTTAGGGATTATGTTATATTATTCAAGTCGCGCTTTGCAAAACGCAACACACAAATTATGGGACACAGGAGGTAACTGCGTATATGAAACGTGATACGTTTGGTTCGAGACTTGGATTTATACTGGTTAGCGCCGGTTGTGCGATTGGCATCGGAAATGTATGGAAGTTCCCCTACATGGCGGGAGAAAACGGAGGTGGCATCTTTGTGCTGATCTACCTGTTTTTCCTGGTGATCATGGGCCTTCCGGTCATGACTATGGAGCTTTCCGTTGGACGTGCCAGCCGCAAAAGTGCGGTGGAAGCCTACAAGGCATTGGAAAAACCCGGTTCTCACTGGCACCTGCATGGATGGCTTTGCCTTGCCGGATGCGCCTTGCTGATGATGTATTACACGACAGTCAGCGGCTGGATGCTGCTTTACTTTGTGAAATTCCTGACCGGCCGGATGGCAGAGATTCCGGTAGATCAGATTGGCGGTGTATTCGATTCTATGCTGGCTGATCCCAGAGAAATGGGAATCGCGATGGCAGTCACGGTAGCTGCCGGCTTCGGTGTTTGTTCCCTGGGTATCCGAAACGGACTTGAACGGATCACGAAGATCATGATGGTCTGTCTTCTTATACTGATCGTAGGACTTGCCGGTTATGGACTGACCCTCTCCGGAGCCAAGGAGGGACTTGCCTTCTACCTCAAACCGGACCTGGCTCATGTCAGCTCTGTAGGTCTCGGAAAAGTAGTCGTCGGTGCAATGAACCAGGCTTTCTTTACCCTCAGTCTGGGGATTGCTGCCATTGAGGTGTTCGGAAGTTATATGTCAGACTCCTTCACCTTATATTCCGAGGCAGCCAAAATCTGTATTCTGGACACCTTTGTTGCAATCTTTTCCGGCCTGATCATCTTCCCGGCTTGTTTCAGCTACCATGTCAAGCCGGATTCGGGCCCGGCACTGATCTTCCTGACCTTGCCCAAAATATTTGCCGAAATGCCGGGAGGAATGATTTTTGGTTCAATGTTCTTCCTCTTTATGACCTTTGCAAGTTTCTCCACGGTCATCACGGTATTTGAAAACCTGATCACCATGGCCATAGACAATCATGGGATTTCACGGGCTACAGCAGTTTTCCTGAATTTCTGTTTCATCCTGATCGCCAGTGTGCCCTGTGTGCTCGGCTACAATGTCTGGTCAAAGGTGCAACTGATCCGGGGAATGGATATCATGAGCAGCGAGGACTTCCTGGTATCCAATATCATCCTGCCTCTTGGCGCTTTGATCTACTTGCTGTTTTGTACTTCTAAGTCCGGCTGGGGCTTTAAGAATTACCAGGCTGAATGTAATAAAGGAAAGGGTATTCAGCTTTCCAGCTCCCTGAGATTTTATCTCTCCTACATACTTCCTGTATTAATCCTTTTTATTCTGGTAAGCGGTTTGATATGAAAAGAAGGCTGGGGCCTCGTAGCTCCCAGCCTTCTTTAATACTATGCGGATAAAGGGACTCGAACCCCCACGTCGTAAGACACTAGATCCTAAGTCTAGCGCGTCTGCCAGTTCCGCCATATCCGCGTATAAAGATACAAAAATGTCCGGATATATATCCGGACCTGTAAAAAATGGACTCACTGTCATACAGCGGCACATAATATAAGATGACTCGAAATCCGAATCTCGAGTCCAACTGGACTAGCTGGATTCGAACCAGCGAATGCAGGAGTCAAAGTCCTGTG
>CAMOYC010000193.1 GCA_946629665.1 uncultured Lachnospiraceae bacterium | reverse complement strand
ATATATATATCATATCCTTATATTGCTTGTAAATGTAAATTTTTGCTATTTTATCTCCTTTCTTTCATGGTCTTCACAAAAATTTAATGTTTGTTTATAATCCGAAATAAAAAAAAGCACCTGCAAGTCCGATCGGCATTATGCAGGCGCTCTCGTAAACATTTTCTTATCATTTTCTTTTAAAAGTCCATAGCCATGCGGCTGGATTCTTCCTCGGAAAGTTCCGTAACCCGGGTATCCATCACCCGGTAGACCCGCTGGCACAGGTTGAGCACGCTGGGCCGGTGGGTAGTTACGATACAGGTTTTATTGGGCTGGGCCTTCACAATGTTGCGAAGGACCTCCCTCTCCGTGGTAACATCCAGGGCGGAAGTGGCCTCGTCCAGAAGCAGAACCGGCGCATCCCGCAGCACAGCCCTGGCAATGGCGAGCCGCTGGGCCTGCCCTTCGGAAAAGCCCCGTCCCCGCTCACCAACCTTGGTGTGGATCCCATCCGGCATTTTGGAGACAAAAGGCCAGGCACAGGCGATCTTCAAAGCCTCGACCATCTCTTCCTCCGTGGCATCTTCCCTCACCATCTGCAGGTTCTCTGCGATGGTCCCCGAAAGGATGGTATTCCCCTGGGGCACGTAAGCAAAAAAATGTCTGGTATCCGCATTCATGGGCATCTCCTGACCGCCGGCAGCCCGGATCACAACCTCCCCCTCCTGAGGACGGACCAATCCAAGGATCAGCCGGATCAGGGTCGTCTTACCTTCACCGGAAGGCCCAACCAAAGCGATGATCTCTCCCGGCCTCGCCTCCAGCTGCGACCGGGTAATGACCTCTTTTCCGTCCACATAGGCAAAGTCCACATCCCGCATCTCCACGGAAAATCCCTCTGCCGCATAAGCATCCAGCTCGCTGCTGGCCGGTATATGCACCTCCCTGGGCAGCTCTACCAGCTCACGGATCCTGTGGGCGGAGATCGAACTGTTCAGGAAGGAAGGAATGATGGAAACCACGTTATTAAAAGCCCGGGAAAGATTCTCCCTCTGCTGCATGAACAAAGTCATGGTACCGAAGGAAATGCTGTGGGTCCACAGACGGAACAGGCAGTAGCCGAAAGCCACCAGCTGCACCACCATCCCGGAAAGAGTCATAGCCACATTGGTCTTGATGGAAAACATGTTGTAGCGCAGACTGATATCCTTATACTTCTCCTGCCACCAGCGCAGCTTTTTACTGTAATGAGGTGCCGTCCCAAAGGACTTGATCGTATCAAAATTATAGATCGTCTCCACCTCAAAAGTCATCATGTTGCTGGACATCTCCCGCACCTTCTTACCGTACTCCCGCTGCCTTTTCAGCACATAGCGGGAGATCGCCAGAAGAAAAGGAGCACTGCCAAGGGCGATAAATGCCATCAGCACATCATAATGGAAGATCACAAGAAAAGTCGCCGCAAAACGATAGAAGGAGATCAGGATATTGGGCAGCCAGCTGATCGCATTGCTGGCCACCGTATTGATATCATTGTTAAACCGGTTGAGGATATCCCCGTTCCGGTATTCCGACAAAGCCAGCCAGTCCGCATCCACGATCTTGTCAAAAATATCCGCCTGGATATCATTATTGATATAGATGCTCAGCCGGGTAGAAATCCTGTTGACCAGATTATCGAAAACCAGGCTGATCAGGGCAGACCCCACCAGAATAACAGCCAGCAAGGCCAGCTTATCCGTCTGATAGCCGGTGATGATATCAATCATGTACTTCCCCGCCACAGCCCCAACCAGGCCAAGGGTAGTACTCAGGATACCCAGCAGCACATAGAAGACAATGGCCCCCTTGTACCTGACACTGTAGGAAAAGATCCATTTCCAATCATCAATGATCTCAGAAAATGTCCCCTCCTTCCACCGGTCCATCAAAGTCCCCAGAGACTGAAATCTATGCTGTTTTGTCTGTTCTTTCTTCTCACTCATAAACTTACGTTACTGTCTGGTAAATTTCTTTTTCTTAAAAAGGAAAACATAGTTCGGGCACTTAACCTTACTTCCGTCCCAGGTCGTCAAGGTAATCTTCGCAGTAACCTCACGACCGCCCTTTAAAGAATCAAAAGAGGTATTCATGGTAAAGGTGTTATAGGAAGCCTTCAAAGGAGACGCGCTCAGGGAGTTCACGTCGACAGGCCAGGAATAAACCACGGAACACTTGCGGAAACACTTAGCCGGGACCTTAACCTTAACGACAGCCTTCACCTTCTTGCCGCTCTTCCCATTATAGGCGATATTAACACTCTTCATCTTCACATACTTGGCATAAACCTTCATGCTGGAATCCACATCCGAAAAATCAGCATGTTTGGTCTTCTTCTTGTCCGTATACCAACCGGCAAAAAGTTTACCCTTCTTCTTCACAAAGGTGATCTTCCCCTTCCGGTTGCCGCCTTTCACCCTCTGGGTGTAGACAGTACTGCCTACCACTTTGGTGATGGTATATTCCTTCGCTGCAGGCTCTGCTGTAAGTTCAGCGGCAGAAAGGGAAAGAGAAGCCCCTGCCAGCATGATGCAGAGCAAAATGATTGCCAATGATTTTTTCATGATATTTCCTCCTAGGATAAAATGATGGTGTGCCGGAGACAGGTTTTGTTATCATCATGATACCACTGAAGGGGGAAATGTTCAATCGAATGCCCGGATTTCAAAACCTGAATCGGACAATTACCAAAGTTCTTTATTCAGAAAATATCAGAGTCGGAAAGATTTTGAAAACATGCATATTATTGAGTATGCCAATGGTTTAAACATTTTATGGCCGTCATGAATGGTGATAGCAGATTAATATCTGAAAATATGTTTGAGGCGATCCATGAAAGAAACAAGAGAATGGAGACCAGCTATGAAAAGTCAAGTATGAATTAGCCCAATTTTTCATTTCTTCATCGTGGATAAAAAAGGGTAACTTTAACAAAGCTCCTAAAATATAAATTTTTTCCACGAGCATTAGGGTAGTTATTATTCAGTTTCAGACCTCTTATT
>CAMOYC010000192.1 GCA_946629665.1 uncultured Lachnospiraceae bacterium | reverse complement strand
TGAAACAAAGACTTGATACTTCTTAGCATTATCGAGACCGTCCCAACCTATAAGTATTTCGTTTAAACTAAGAAAAAGATCCAACTTCAATCCAGGGGGGCCTGTTCTAAATAGCTTTCTAACTTTTATAGTGAATTTATAAGTCCTTCCTTTATACTTTGCTTTCAGTTTAGCAGTTCCAGCTTTGAGTGCAAAGATTTTCCCCTTTTTATTGATTTTTGCAATGGATGGGTTTAAACTCTTCCATTTGACTTTAGTCGCTTTTATCTTTTTTCCCTTCTTGTCTATAAGCTTTTGCTGATACGTTTTTCCTTCCAGTACAGACACGCTTTTCTTTTTCAGATGAATTTTCTTTGCTGCATATACTGTATCAACATTAATTATTCCTATCACTCCTGTAAACAAAGAAATGATTAGAAATTGTTAATGCTAACCTGAAATGGCATACATCTGCTTAGGTTTAATGTCCTTAAACTGCTCTTTTTATTGTCATTGGATTTAAGAGCAAGGCCCTCATCTCCCACAGGTTTATTATCAGACAGGAGATGAGGTGGTTTTTCTGATGAGTTTATCTTAGTCACTTGTTGTCTGTCAGGAACGGGATTTCATTGTCTTCCTCATCCATAAATAATGAAAAGGCAGGTCCCATTCTGCGGCTTAATCTGCGCATCATGTTAGTACTTCTTTCAAGTTCCTCTCTGATGTCATCAAGGGCTGTGGTGAATTCTGATAATTCATCCGTGATCTCCATCTGGAGTTCATCCAATGATAATCTTGCACTATCAAAGCTTTCATGGATTTCTGTGTACACATCGTATAGTTTTTCGATGGAGATGTGGCTCTGGTATGTCATAACGCTTCGCCCCCTTTCAGCAGTTCATGTTCCGTCACATAGTGGACCATCTGATCATCGATCAGCCGTTTCTTCTGCTGTGCGGCATACATGAGTGCTTTTTCACAGATCCGGTTGATCATCCGGGGGATACCTGATGAATTCTTAAAGATCTCATCGATCGCACGATCGGTAAACAGATCCTGCCTTCCTCCGGCGTATGCCAGATGGGAAGCGATGTATCTCGCTGCTTCTGCCCGATCAAGATGGGGAAGGACAATGCTCATATCGATGCGCTGACGGATGGCCGCATATCTCTGGAGGCGCAGTTTTTGGTTCCATAATTCTGTCTGTCCTACAAGGACAACGCCCATAGGGCTTTCAGAATCATAATGGTAATTGAGAAGGAATCGGAATTCCTCCAGTGTCTCTTTCTCGAGGAGATGAGCCTCATCAAGGATACATATCACTTTTTTATGGTGTACCCCCTGGAGGATCTCGATCTCTTTCTGGAGCTGCCGTTTGGCATCACCGCGGTAGAAGCGGGGTTCCAGGCCGAGCTGCATGAGCAGGCCGGAGTAAAACCATCTCGGCGTGAGCTTGGAATCGGACAGATACAGGAAGATATAGTCTTCTTTCGGAAGCAGGTCTACAAATTTACGGATCAAGGTTGATTTTCCGCAGCCGGAATCTCCAGTCACGACAATGAACATCTTATGGTCTGCCCCATAATGGAGCCGGCCGAGAGCTTCTTCTATACAGGGGGACTCATACAGGCTTTCCGGCGGGACATTCCTCACAAAAGGCAGGTGTTCCATCTCAAAGAAATCCTTATACATCAGCACCTTCCTCCTTTCCATATCCGGCAAAGGAGATCGCACTCATGCGATAGGCCCGGTTTTTCTCAGCCTGTTTTTTGAGCCCGTCCAGGAATCGGGATGTTTCCGGCTTTTCTTCTTGCATACAGGAAGGCCGGACTGGGCTTTGGTCGCAGAAAGCGGGGATCGCAAGCGGCCTTGCTGTGATCGGAGCCGTTCCTTCTGCAGTGACTGTGATCGTCTCCGGTGCTGTCGGGTCATAGGCGATCTCCACGGTCTGTCCCGCCAGAGAAGCACTGACTTCATAACTCTTTCCGGCAAAGGACAGGCATCCGGATTTATCGATCTCACGGGTCTCATGGTGGAGAAAAGCTTCCCCGACAACACGGCAATCAAGGAACTTGAGCGCGCGGCTGTCACGGTTCCATTCCTGTGCAGGCGTGATCCCCTCCTCAGGGACAGGTACGCCCAGACTTTCATAATACTCACGGATACCGTCATGCGGTTTATTGTGGTAGTATTCTTCCACCCAGACTTTCCAATAACCGTTCAGTTCTTCCATGGACTTGATCTTCTTGAGTTTGATCTCATTTAGAAAGCTGTCTACCGAGGAATTGAACCGTTCGATAAGTCCCTTGCTCCAGGCATGATAGGGTTTGGCATGCATGTAGCGTATGCCAAGCTTCTCCAGGGTACAGGTCAGGTGGCGGGAAACGTATTGTTTTCCATTGTCTGCATAAGCGGCGTCCATCACACCGTGCTTCAGGATGGCCTTATGGAACGTATCTTCCACGATAAGGGCTTCCTGATTATCGTACCAGCCGGATTCCAGGATGAACCGGGAATGGTCATCGATCAGGGCGGACAGATAGGTTTGGACCTTTTTACCCCCTGTGCCCACAGGCAGTTTTATGCCGTATTTGATGTCGGCCTGGACCAGCATCATACGGTGGGGCTTACAGAAGCGCCGGGAAGTAGCGTTCCTGGCTTCGGTATAGCGTTTCATCTGTTTGACACCAAAACCGGCTTTGTAAAGATATCTTTGCAGAGTGGAACGCTTCAGGATACCGGGAGCCGCCCATCCTTCCATCTCAAGGATCAGGATAATCTGGGCAACGGAACGTGCAGGTACTTCCTTTTTTAACTGGATCGCCTGCGCGAGGATCTCATTGAAGTTTTCCGGGAGCTTCGGAGATCGGCACACCACACGGTCAGCCGGCCGGAGGCCTGCGAAGCCATCTTTACGCCAGGCGGCTTCCAGGCGATACAGCGTCCGTTCGGAAATATCATGGGTTTGGGCGATCTGTGTGCGGATCTGGCTCCGCTTCGCCGGATCCATGTCTTCTGCCAGCAGGGGAGAGATCATCCTAAAGCGTTCCGATGCCTTTTGATCCTGCCAGCCTGTTACTTCTTTGTTGGTCATGGGTTGTTCCTCCCTTCGTATTGTTATAGGGGGAGTATAGCCCATATGGTGATTGACATCG
>CAMOYC010000191.1 GCA_946629665.1 uncultured Lachnospiraceae bacterium | reverse complement strand
CTTTCTTCGCAGGTCAACCACCGGACAGATGAGTATGGCGGAACCATCATGGGAAGAAGCCGTTTCCTGGTAGAGGTCTGTGAGGCTGTCCGCAAGGCAGTCGGGGAGGATTTCCCTGTCTCTGTACGCCTGAGCGCGGATGATCTGGAGCCGGGCGGAACGAGTGCCTTTGAAAATATCTTTGTTGTGCGCCAGCTGGAAAAGGCAGGAGTGGACTATGTTCATTTCACCAATGGAACACTTTATGACGCCGGAACCCTTCTTCCACCGACAGGCAAACCACGTGCACTGAATGTACCTTGTTCTGATGAAATCCGGAAGAATACCAAGATGCCCATCGGCGTAGTTGGGCGTATCAAAGAGCCCTGGGTTGCTGACCTGATGATTGAACAGGGACATATGGACTTTGTGTACATGGGAAGACAGATGATCTGTGATCCGCACTCACCAGAGAAATTCTTCAATGATGATTTCCTGTCGGTGCGTCCATGTATTGGATGTCTGCATTGCCTGTATACTTCCGCGATCGGCATCACCATGCAGTGCACCATGAATCCGGAAATTGCAGACCATACACTGAAAATCAAGGAGGCTGCAGTACGGAAAAAGAAAGTTGCCGTGATCGGCGGCGGCCCGGCCGGCCTTGAGGCTGCGACAACTGCGGCAAAGAGGGGACATGATGTTACGCTGTTTGAAAGGAAAGCCTTCCTCGGCGGCCAATTTGTGATCGCTTCCTATCCGCCCTGCAAGCAGGAGCTTTCCGGTGCGCTTGGATACCTGATCCGGGAATGCAAAAACAGCGGTGTAAAGATCGAGTTAAACACCGAAGTGACGAAGGATACCCTTGACGCATCCTTCGATGAAATCATCGTGGCCACCGGTGCCATGCCTGTAATGCCGAAGTTTATTACGGAGGCTGGCCATCCGAACGTAATGAGTGCCTGGGATGTGCTGTTTGGAAATAAAGTGACAGGCATGAACGTAGTCGTAATCGGTGGCGGCTCGGTGGGATGTGAAGTGGCCGAATTTATTGCACCGCGTCATAACTACCGCGAGGTGATGGCGAAGAAGGTCTCCATTATTGAGATGATGGATAACATCGATAAGACTGATGGCACCTACAACAGGGATTACCTGGTTACCCGCCTCATGAGCAAACCGATCGATATCCAGTGCAATGCGAAGGTGACGGATATTGGCGCTGACTCTGTGACCTATGAGCAGTTTGGCCAGATGCACACCATCGAGGGCGTTGATACGATCGTTGTGGCGATGGGATCAGCTTCAGTGGGAGCCCTTGGCGAGGAACTTAAAGCACTTGGAAAACCGGTGCATGTAATCGGCGATGCCGGCAGCATCGGCAAGGTTGTGAATGCGATTGCAGATGGTCGAAGGGTTGGAATGAGCATCTGAGTGGTTTAAACTGTTCTACCGTAATAAACTAACAGAGATTAAAATACCGGCAGGCCGCCAACATCGGTCTGCCGGCATTTTTGTTACATATAAAAGGGCTTATGAGTTTACCACTCACCAATGCTGCTTTGGTTTGTTGCAGTTCCAAGGGAATATCCGCTGAGAGAATTGGGTATTGAGAGTTTAGACGGAATGAATGCGTATGTTGTTAATTGCCAGGTCGTATGGTCAATGATAAAATAATCTCATAAGTAACCATCGGATTTAATGAGTCAGAGGGAGTAGTGCTATGGGAGAAAAACTGATCAGCCTGTTGATCGGATATGGCTTTGGATGCTTTTTGACGGCGGAGATCGTGGCGAGGAAGGTGGCGGGAAAAAGGGCTGGTGAAATTGGTGACACAGGAAATCCGGGGATGGCAAACATCATGGCCTCTCTTGGCATTATCCCCGGCCTGGTTACCCTGGCGGGGGATATCTGTAAATGTCTGGCAGCATGTCTGATTTCTTATGGGATATTTCGGGAAGAAGGCAGGATCATCTTATTATATGCCGGCCTCGGTTGTACGCTTGGTCATGATTTTCCGTTCTGGAGGCATTTCAGGGGCGGAAAGGGAGTGACGACAACATCGGTTGCGATTGTGCTTTATGATTTCTGGCCTGGATTAGCAGCTAACGTTGCCGGTATGGTTGTGGTACTTGCGACCAGGTACCTTTGTATTGGAGGACCGGTAATACCACTGGTTTTTACGATTCTGATGATTGCTGGAAATGATTCTCAGGCAGTCCTGCCAGGCATCATTTTAACGGTGCTGTCCTTGATGGCACATGGCAGAGCTATCTTAAATATTCGCCATGGTACCACAAAGAGGACGGATGTTCTGAGAGCAATTAACAACAAGGTAAAGCGAAGTTAATAAAGGCCGCCAGGAAATGAAAGGATTAATAGAAAAAAAGGGAAGTAAAATGTTTCGGACTGGGATGCATATCAGCCGCTGGAGAAGAAATACGGACGCACCCGCGCATTGCTGGAGCAACTCCTGCCCACCGGGATAAGCATCCGTATTTCTACCAAGTCCGACCTGATCCTGCGGGATCTGGATGATCTTTACAAAGAGATATATATGAAGAAGAACCGAGCTTATTTGGAGATGTTGGACCATGAGATCCGGAAAAATACACTGCCAAAGAAGGAATGATGTACACACGGGAAGAGGTCAGAAAGTCTGCGAAGAAGAAACTGGAGGAATGACAAATGCTTGAAATTGGAACCAAAGCACCGGACTTTACATTAGCAGATCAGAATGGAGACATGCATTCCCTTTCTAATTACAGAGGGCAGAAGGTTATTCTGTATTTTTATCCGAAGGACATGACCGGAGGCTGCACCACCCAGGCATGTAACTTCCGTGATCTGTATCCCCAGCTGCGGGAGAAGGGGGCGGTGGTGCTAGGCGTGAGTAAAGATACTGTCGAGTCACATAAAAGGTTTGAAGAGAAGCACGGGCTGCCCTTTACGCTGCTTTCTGACACGGATCTATCCGTTATCACAGCCTATGATGTCCTTCGCTTGGGGAAGGATGGAAAACCGACAAAGAGCCTGATCCGATCTACGTATCTGATCGATGAGGATGGTGTGATCGTGAAATCATTTGGCGGGGTTAAGCCGAAAGAAAATGCTGCCCAGATGCTGGGAGAACTGGAATGAGGATCATCATCTCCCCGGCAAAGCAGATGCGGGTGGATACAGATTCTTTTGCCTGCAAAG
>CAMOYC010000190.1 GCA_946629665.1 uncultured Lachnospiraceae bacterium | reverse complement strand
TAGTAGCCCTGTTGCTCTTTGAAATCCGCTTTCCGGAGTCATCAACGCCCGGATCCACGCCTGCAAAAGCAGTAAGGGCTTCCCGGTGAGTGTATCTTTTGATATCCCCGATCTCAGCGATAAGCTGAGGCCCGAGGGTTTTGCCGACGCCCTTCATAGAGAGAACGGTCTGATATTCAGGGAGAGAGGATGCCAGCTCATCCATCTTCTGACGGATCTTCTCAACATTGGCGGAGGTAGATCTGAACTGATCGATGGAGGACATCACAAGCTCCTTGTAGACAGCGTCTTTTGGAATAGTTGGGACAAGATCCTTGGAGAAAGTAAAGATGTCCTGGGCTTTCTGCTCACTGAAGTTGTATCCGTGCCTCTTGCAGAAAGCCTGATAACGGGTTGTAAAGGCGCGTAGCCCGATTTTGCGGACGCAGTCCACATGCCAGAAGGAAGCCAGGAAATCGACCCATTTTTCACTTCCATCAGGGCGTTTAGGACTGGAGAACAGTTCATTAACACCGGGGAAGGTCATATCAGACATCGAGATCAGGTTGGTCTTGGCAGAGACCATCAGTCCGGTAAGAAAGGTTTTCTGAGTATTCAGTGTTTTGAGTTGATTGCGAACAGTATCCATAGGAGAATACTGATGCAAATCTTCCCAGTTGTCAAGAGCGTATTTGGCGATCTTTTTGGAGTCAGCCGGATCGGACTTGACCTTGCGGAGGGAGTTGTTGCCGAAGTCTTTGATGAGATGAGGGTTCACAGCACAGGTAAAAATCCCAGCCTCGTGGAGAGCCAGAAGTACCGGTTCATGATAGCGGCCGGTGCACTCCATCACGGCCCTGGATTCTCCCGGAAGGGAACAGATCAGTTCAGACAGGTCAAGGAGCCCCTTTTGGGAGTGCTCGACATTGAAAGGCTTTCTGATGATCACTCCGCCGGGCTGGAGAATGGTGACCGTGCTCTTACCTTTGGAAACATCAATGCCAACTGCGTTCAACATACATGAACCTCCTAAAGAAAAATGGCATGGGTACCAGCGGCTATCCATCGCTTATTCCATCTCCTGGGGTATCATGCGAACGTGCACTGAGGCAGTTCTACCTGCTTAAACCGAACGGCTGCAAATGGAGGGCTGGCTGACGGGCTTTCTAACGGGCGCCAATGGCCCAAGGAGAACGGCGTCACACCGATGCCCAACCATTATACAGCTTAAGCAATGAATCGGTTAGTCCTTTCTGGCTGAAAGGCTTCTAACCACCACAAATACATTATAGGAGGAAGAAACAGATGAAAACCAGATTGAATCAAGATGAAACGACGATCTTTCAGGAAGCAGCGTCCCCGGAAGGCTCCCCGTGCGAAGGAGAATGGGATGCACCGGACCAGGCGGAAGGATTCCCGGACGCTCCGGGGAAACGCTGCTATACCGTAGAGGATCTTCAGAATATCCTGATGTGCGGACGCTCAGCTGTCTATGAGCTGCTGAAAAAGAATGAGTTTCGCTATTTCCGGCTCGGTAAGGGAGGATACAGGATCTCCAGGAAAAGCTTTGACGACTGGCTGGATAAGCTGGATCCCTGCTGATACCGACATTGGCGGGTCTTTACGGCCCGCCGACTTACATATCGGCAAGGCAGATGCCTTTGCCTCTTTCAGTACAGTCTGCTGTATTGACATGCCGGATAGATTCCATTATCCTGTCCGCTTATGCTTGGGAAAACGATGTCAAGGATGTTAATGGGACAAAAATCCTTAAATGACATCCTAAACTTCAGACGTCAGACTGGTTAGACTGGCAGCAGGCAGTAAAGGAAAGAAAGCTGCCGGAAAAGGGTGATATAGTATGCAGGATAAGGAAACCAAAAAGACCACCATGTCGGTTATGGACATGGGGCGGCTGCTCGGGCTGAAGAAGGTAGAATCCTACTGGCTGGCCCACAAAGGATACTTTGATATCATCACGGTCAACGGGAAAATGCGAGTCGTCACGGACAGCTTTGAGTCATGGTATACCCGGCAGACCCGGTATCATAAGGTGAGCGGGGAACCTCCCGGATCACAGCTGGCGGAAGAATCCTGGTCCGTCAGAGATATTGCCGGTATGCTGGGGATCAGCGAAAGTACGGCGTACTCTCTCATCGCCCGCACCGGGATGGAAACCTCTACGGTAAACGGCTGGATGCGCATACCGAAGGACATCTTCCAGACATGGTATGAAAGCCAGAGCCGCTACCGGATAGCGGAAGACAGGGAAAAGGAAGCCAGCCTTATGGAAACCACCATGAGCATGCCGGATATGGCCAGGCTGCTGGATGTTCCCCGCGGAACGGTTTATTCAATCCTGAATTCCCAGCATGGGAAGCGATTCCTGGAGGTTATCGAACTTGCCGGTGAAAAGAGGATAACAAAGGAAAGCTTAGAGCTATGGTACAGAAGCCAGGACCGGTACATAAAGCCGGGAGACGAGCGGGAAGGAAGAAAAAGAAAGAGCATCCATTACCGCGACTGCCTGACGGCAAAGAAGCCGGAAAAACCGATCAGGATAAGCAGAAATGAGGAATATCATCCGATCGATGAGGCCGCAATCCTTGCTGGGGTCAGAACATCAACCATATATCGGTGGATTGGGAGCAACTGCTTCCCTACCATCCGTGTTTCGCCAAAAGTGATCCGGATTATTCGGGAGCCATTTGAAGAATATGTTTCCGGACAAAGGGAATCAGAAGGGGGGACAGAACATTGGCAGCCATAATCAAACGTAAAAACCGCTATTGTGTTGTATATAAGTATACAGCGGAGAATGGTGAAAGAAAGCAGGAATGGGCCATCTCCACATACACCAGCAATATCGGTATCATCAATAACTATATCCTCCCCTTTATCGGAGATACAAAGCTCAGTGATCTTACCTCCCGGGTCCTGGAGAAGTTCTATCAGCAGCTGCTCAAGACAAAAGCCGTTCCCAGAACAAACTGTCCTCATCCGAAAAATGAGCTTGTATCGACAGGTACAGTCCGGGATGTCCATAAGCTTCTCAGGAACTGCCTCCGTCAGGCAGTCAAATGGGACCTGATGGAAAAGAACCCGGTGGTAAATGCAACAAATCCTTGGTAAGCTGCTATCCAACCCGGAGACAGCAAGCCTTCTTAAAACGCTTGCCGCGGCAATCAAGGACTGAAGCGATTATTAATACCC
>CAMOYC010000189.1 GCA_946629665.1 uncultured Lachnospiraceae bacterium | reverse complement strand
GGAAACTTCTGATGAGCTGCAAAGACTATTATGACGGATTCACTGAAAACGACCTGGCATTCAGAATGCAGAGGACGGATGCCACTTTGGAGGAATATAAGGCTTTTGCAAAAGACCAGGTTCTGGATTTTACCGATGAGGAGAAAGACCTGATCGATGAGTACATGGCAAGGATTGAGAAAAAGATCGCAGATAATGGTCTGCACCTCCCTCCTCTGGACGAGATCGTGTTTGTCTGCACGACAATGGAGGAAGAAGGAAATGTATCAGGTTATACGCATGGGACCCATATCTACCTCGGAAGAGATTTACTGAACGGTTTTATCGCTGAAGGAACCTACAACTCTAATCTCGAGTACATCCTGGCCCATGAGGTATTCCATTGTCTTACCAGGTGCAACCCGGATTTCAGGGCGGATATGTACAAGATCATCCATTTCACCGTCCAGGAGGAAGAGTATGAGATCCCGCCATCGGTGAAAGAGTATTTCATCTCCAATCCTGATGTTGAGCACCATAACGCTTATGCCGAATTCATGATCGACGGGGAGCCGGTCCGCTGCTTTCTGGCGGCTGTTACCAGGAAGCATTTTGAGAAAGAAGGCGAAAGGTTTTTTGATACCCTGACTGCGGCGCTGGTGCCTGTTGATGGGACGGATATCTATTATTATCCGGAGGATGCTCCCAACTACAATGATGTTGTGGGGGATAACACAGGATACACGATAGATCCGGAGGAATGCATGGCAGATAATTTCAGTATGGCGGTTGTCTTTGGCATGAAAGGTCCAGAGGGAGACGGGTATGCGACCCCGGAGATCATCGAAGCGATCCTGTCATATCTGAAGATGTGATATTGTTGTGATCTATCCATGTTTATAATGGCTCTGACTAGAATAACAGCAGGAGGAAATTTAACTATGAGCTATCTCACTCTGAAAAGCGGAGGGAAACTATATTATGAAGACAACGGACAAGGACCGGACACGCTGATCATGCTGCATGGCTGGACAAACACCCATGAAATATATCAGATACCTGTGGATACTTTGAAGGACAAGACCAGATGTATTGTCTATGACCATCGGGGACATGGGAAGAGCAAACAAGCGGGTAGCGGAAGTACTACCATGGAAACTCTGGCCAGTGACCTGAATGAACTGATCGAGGGGCTCGGGCTATCCAATGTCACGCTTTTGGGCTGGTCCATGGGTGCCGGTGTGATCCTTAACTATGTCCGGCTTTTTGGATGTGACAGCCTGAAGCAGATCATCCTCTGTGACATGACGCCAAAACAGCTGAATGATGAGGAATGGAATCTGGGCCTGTATCAGGGCAGATACACCAGGGAAGATATGGAGAGGGATGCGGATAAGGATTTCTACTCCCTGTACAAAGAGTTTGCCATTGCAGCTATGCCTAAGCTGAAAAAAATACCCGGCTTTCTCCTTAAGAGACCTTTGAAAAAGATTCTGGCAGCCTGCGACGAATCCGCGCTGAAGAGTCTGGCGGCTTCCATGAAAACCCAGGATAATCGTCCGGCAGTCAGTCACATCACAGTGCCGGTCACTTATTTTTACGCAGAACCTGGTTCCCTGTTCTCGCCGGCCCTGGCAGATTGGTATAGAGAAAATGTAAAGACAAGCTACAGGGCTGTTTGCTTCCGGGAATGTACCCACATGATGGTCAATGATCATCCCGAGAAATTTACAAAAGAAATCAGTACAGTACTTGGAATCTGAAAATTATTTTTTTGATACCGCATAAGAAAAGAGAGACGATACTCATGGAAAATAAGGTAAAAACAATAGAGGTCGTGAGTCTGTCCAGAGGGATCCTCGGGGAACCCTTTATGGCTCATGAATTGGCGATCGGGATGAAACGGTTAAAAGCCATGGGGCTTAAAGTAAAGTTTTCCAGGCATGCGCTAAAAGGGCTGGATTACATCAGAGATCATCCGGACAAACGGGCGGAAGACCTGATCGGGGCCTATGCCGACCCGGAAACAGATATGATCCTATGTGCGATCGGTGGCGATGATACGTACCGGTTGCTTCCTTTTTTGTTTGAGGAAGACCAATTAAAAAAGGTTGTGGATGATAAGATTTTTCTGGGGTTCTCAGATACGACAATGAACCACTTTATGCTTCATAAATTGGGAGCAAGAACTTTCTATGGACAGAGTTTTCTTCCCGATGTATGTGAATTGGAACAGGATATGCTCCCCTACAGTAGAAAGTATTTTGAAGAGCTGGTCTCCACCGGTACCATAAAAGAGATCCGTCCGAGTGATCTGTGGTATGAGGAGAGACAGCAGTTTGATGAAAGTCAGATCGGAGTTCCCAGGATCGCCCATAAGAATAACGGATTTCAATTACTGCAGGGCCCGGCTGTCTTTTCCGGGAAGATCCTGGGTGGCTGTATCGAAACCATGTATGATATCTTTAATAATGGGCGATACGAGGATAGCGTTGCCCTTTGTGAGAAATACAAACTGTTTCCCTCCTTAGAAGACTGGACAGGCCGTATCCTGCTCCTGGAGTCGAGTGAGGGAAAGACTGTTCCGGACTTGTATAAGAAAATGCTTGGAAAACTGAAAGAATACGGAATTTTCGAGGTGGTATCCGGCGTCCTGGTCGGAAAACCCATGGATGAAGCATATTCAGAGGAATATCAGAAGCTGCTCGTCGAGATCATAGACAAGCCGGATCTTCCTGTTCTTTATGATATCAATGTCGGGCATGCGACTCCCCGCTGTATCATTCCCTTTGGAGTGGATGCCAGAGTGGATGCCGACAAACAGGTTATTTACTTTAATGGAAAGGAGACCTGGTCAGATGATGAATAAACTGGAAAAATTCAGTGACCTGGTTGGCAAGTACATGGCGCTGATCGTGCTGGCGGTGGCTGCTCTGTCACTGTTTGTTCCGAAAGCGGTGCTGTGGGTCTCGCCGACCTGGATCAATCCGCTGCTCATGATCATCATGTTTGGGATGGGCCTGACCATCAAACCGGCAGATTTCCGATTGGTTTTCACCCATCCCAGGGATATCCTGCTGGGCTGTGTGGCACAGTTTACGATCATGCCGGCCCTGGCCTTTTTGCTGTCCCGCCTGTTCCATCTTGACCCTGCGCTGACAGCGGGAGTCATCCTGGTGGGATGCTGCCCGGGAGGCACAGCGAGCAATGTGATCACATTTCTTGCAAAAGGGGATGTGGCCTT
>CAMOYC010000188.1 GCA_946629665.1 uncultured Lachnospiraceae bacterium | reverse complement strand
ACCAGCTCGATAAAGCGGGACAGGACTGTCGCGATTGCGGCTCCTCTCACTCCAAGGGCAGGGAGGCCCAGCTTGCCGTAGATCAGGAGATAGTTGAGAACAATATCCATGATGACCGAGATAATGCCTGCCACCATGGGTTCAACACTGTGGTTGGTCTCCCGGAAGCTGCCCGCATAGACCTGAGAGACTGCAAAGGGCAGAAATCCGATCAGCATCATGTCCAGATAGTCCCGGCCGAGCCGCAGGGTCAGGTCGGGGTCAAAGGAACCGCCGTTTCCGGTCAGATAGAGGTTGATCAGCCCATCGCCGGCCAGACTGAAGATGGCGATCCCGACTGCCGAAACGATCAGGGCAATCCAGATCTTCAGCCGGAATACCTGCTGAAATCCTTTTTTGTCGCCATTTCCGAAATACTGGGCTCCGTAGATCCCGGGGCCTGAGAGACCTCCGAATACAGCCAGGTTAAACACGAACAGCAGCTGGCCGCTGATGGAAACGCCGGTGATGCTCTCGGTACCCAGGCTGCCTACCATTAGGTTATCAACCAACAGGACCGCGCTGGCGATGCCGCTCTGGATCATCATGGGGATGGCCAGACGCAGCGCCTTTATATAGATTGATTTTCTTTCATTCCATTTTTCATTCATATGATCTGTTTTCTTCTCCGTGGAATTATAGGTCATTTTGTTATTCTACCATATTAGCAGACTTATTAAAAGAAGACGAACAAATCAGGAAGGAGACCAGCCATGAAATCATCATTGAACCAGCCTGCCGCCGTAATCCTTGATGTAACATCGGACCTCTCAGACCGACTTTTCAGTGAAGTGAAGATGGCAACTTACATCGGGGCTTATTGTAATGCAAAACAGTTTTATAGGACCAGCAGAGCGCTGTCTTTTGCCAAGGAGAAACACGGTGGACAGTTCCGTCGGCTGGGCCACAGCAATGAGCGGATTCCCTATATCAACCATCCTCTTTTACTGACCTGCCATGCCCTGGCCCTGGGTCTGGAAGAAGATGATCTGTTGGCTGCCTGCCTGCTCCATGATGTCTGCGAGGACTGCGGGGTAGAGCCGGAGGAACTGCCGGCCAGTGAAGAAACCAAAGAAGCTGTGAGGCTGCTAACAAAACCGGAAACATTCCGGAAGATCGATGAAGACCAGACGGCTTATTATAACGGGATCGCTGAGAACCGGATCGCAACCATGGTCAAGCTGCTGGACCGCTGCCAGAATGTGTCCAGCATGGCAACCAGTTTTTCGGACAAGCACATGGCCAACTACATCAAGGAGACCAAGGAATACATTCATCCCCTTATGGAAACCGCCAGGGTAAAGTATCCGGAGTACACCAACCAGCTTTTCCTGATCCGTTACCATATGAACAGCGTCCTGGAAGCCCTTTTGCACCATATGAAGTCTTCAATCTGAGCCGGGATCATTCGTCGCCCGGGAAGCGACCATGCCATTTTTTTCATCCGGTATAATCAGTGCAAATCAAAAAAGGAGGGAAAAAATATGACGGACAGAATCGGTTTGGTTGAAGCATTCAAAGATACGAAAAGAAAGATATGGGAGAATAAGGAACTGGCAGATGCTACTTTAAAGATGCAGGCAGGAACCCTCCTGTATTTACGGGAATATATGGCGGTCGACCCAGCCCTCAAAAGTGACAAGGCAGATGTTGAGATCGTCGAGGACACCTCCTTCCACTGCGCCTCCGCCTATGCAGAGGGGGAAGATAAGGTTGCCGTTCTTAATTTCGCCAATGCCTATTCACCGGGAGGCGGAGTTGTCAACGGCGCCATGGCCCAGGAGGAATGCCTCTGCCGGAGCAGCAATCTTTATGAGTCTCTGACCTTATCCTATCTCTTAAGGAATTATTATAAGTGGAACAAAAAGAATACCGGAGATATGGGGACGGACTCCGTAATCTATTCACCCGGTGTGACAGTATTCAAAACCGATGATCCGATTCCGGAAGACATGGACCGGTGGTTCCGGGCGGATGTGATCACCTGCGCTGCTCCCTATTATGATGTGCGCAGGAAAAGGCCGGTTCCCCTTGAAAAGCTGGCCCAGGTATTCTATGAACGGATCCGGAACATCCTGGAAGTGGCGGCAGCCAATGACGTGGATATTCTTATTCTCGGTGCTTTTGGCTGCGGAGCATTCAATAATCCGCCGCACCTGGTGGCAGAAGCCTTCCGCAAGCTCCTGGTGGACAAGGGCTATGGCAGACTTTTCAGGAAAATAGTATTTGCCATCAAAAAAAATGATTCAAGGAATTCAAATCTTGAGGCATTCCGGGCCGTATTTGAGGCGGAATGACCCCGGAGGGTAACACGAAAAAAAGCTGATGATCTCCCTCTTTGATCACTAAGGGAATCATCAGCTTATTTTTTATTCATTTTATTTTTTTGCCATACGCTGCCGGAATTCGTAAATGGACCGGATCGCATCTTCATACCGTTCTTCAGGGACACCGATCAGTAGATTGAGCTTGCCGGCGCCCTGGTTAATGGTGACAATTTCAATATCCTGTTCCGTAAGGATTTCCAGGACACGAACATTTGCATCACTGACTTCGGTCGCCTTCTCCCCGGTCACGGCGATCAGGGACAGGTTGTCACGCAGTCCGATGAAATCCGGGTTTAAGGTAGAACGGATCTCATCTAACAGATCTTCCTTACAGCTTTCCAGCAGGTCACTTCGAATTACCAGAGTGATGGAATCAATGCCGGTCAGACAGTACTCAAAAGGAAGAGATCGCGTCTTAAAAATATCCAGCATCAAGGCACTGAATCCGGAGCCGTCGGAAACCATTACTTTTTCAACCTGCAGTACGGACATCCCTTTCCTGCCGGAGACACCGGTGACAGGATGCTTTTTGATGCCGGAGGGCAGATGGCGCATGATCATGGTTCCGGGATTATCCGGATGATTGGTGTTTCTGATGTTGATCGGGATCTCCATCTCAGAAGCTGACAGGACTGCGTCCGAATGCAGTACGGAAGCTCCCATATAGGACAGGGTACGCAGCTCCCGGTAACTCATATGGGAAACAGTGGCAGGTTTTTTGACAATTCTGGGGTCAGCCGCATAGAGGCCGGATACATCGGTCCAGTTCTCATAGAGGTCAGCATCCACCGCACAGGCAGCCAGACTGCCAGTGATATCGGAACCGCCCCGCTCAAAAGTGTGGATCCTTCCGGTCATGTCCGCCCCGTAAAAACC
>CAMOYC010000187.1 GCA_946629665.1 uncultured Lachnospiraceae bacterium | reverse complement strand
GGTCAATTTGCAAGGTAAGTTCCAGTTTATCGAAGTAAATTCCAGATAAACGTCTCATATCGATGCGCGAAAGCTCTCCGAGGGCTTAGGGCTCCGCCCTAAGAACCCGCAAGGGACTTCGTCCCTTGACCCGTTTCCTGGGCTCCGCCCAGACCCGTCCTCGCCGGAGGCAGGAAAAGAGGCGAGCCTCTTTTCCAGACGAGAGGATAATCCGAGAGCCGCTTGTCAAGGGCTTTCGCGGCATATCCTCGCGGGCTGAGAACAGCCCGCTGTGGTATTCCACGATCCCTTGACAATCGTCCCCGCTCCAGAATCAGGCTAGTAATTTTTTCTGAAATATGATATGTTACGTAACGGAAAAGCCTGAAAAATGGGTATGCGGTCGCCAGAGTCAAAGCACCATGGAATTTTTTCTCAAAGTAACTTCCACCCCTCGTATTAAGTAATGGATATGGAGTGGTGTCCGGCAGATTTTGTGGTTAGTCGATAGTTACAAAGCGGTATTGGAGTTCGTATCCGTTATACCGGCGATATGCTCCAAGGAAGTTTAACTCCCAGGCGTCGTGATCCATGTAGTGCCATGGGTTCTTTTCCGGGTTGTGGCCGGAATAGACCCATGACCTCAGGTTTTTCCTTTCATCTGCGGTCATAGGAATCATTTCTTCCATTTCATGAAGCATAGCGAGATCGAAAGCGTGATCGATGGGGCTGCGCATTTCTTTAGAATAATACATGTCACACCTCCTCAAATATAGAATCATTGAGGGTGACGTCATTCGGCGCGATCCTTGTGCATCCGAGGAGATCAAGAATCTTATCCCCGTAAAGGAATGCCATCATCTCATAAGGGCATTTATCCCCCAGGTCCGGGCGGCCATAGGAATTGATGTGATCCATCATCCGCTGGATCTGATCTTGGGTGTAATCATCCATGGACTTGCCCTTCGGGATAAAGCACCGGATAAACTCATGGTTTCTCTCAGCGGATCCTTTTTGATAGGGAGCAGAGGGGTCACAGTAGAATACATGTGTTCGCAGGCAGCCCTGATGATCCGTTTCGATCCTGACGGGATTGGAGAATTCACTTCCGTTATCGCCAAGAAGGATGGGCATAAGTTTGATGAAGACATCCTGTCCGAGATCGAGATACAGCTCGTCAAAGATATCCAGGACACTTTGGGAGTCGTTGGCATTCCGGAGGAAGGCAAGCATACATTCTGCTTTGACAAAGTGAATGGTAAGAAGGACTTTTCCGCCTTTTTTCCCCTCAACGGTATCTATTTCTGTAATGGGCAGTTCAGGGTTTGCAGCCTTAAAAGCGAGAAAGTCCTCATAAGATCTTCCGATACGGCATGAGCGATCTACCTTAAAAACGCTTTTTTTCTTTCTGCGAGAAAAGCGGACTTTCCGTGGCAGGTCAAGGTTTCTTGCCGTAATAAGGCCTGAGTCGACAAGTCTGTAGGCGGAGCTTTCGCTGATCATCACAGTGTCCTTGTTATTGGCACAGATGTGATGAATGGACTGTCCCTGCTGGATAAGGGGCGACATCACAGAATCCAGGTGCTTTACTTCTTCTTCCGAGAGGGAGATCCCAATGCGGCATTCAGAAAGCACGGATTTATATTCGTTCTGAGCTTCCCTGGCGACGTAAAATCTTTTTTCCAATGTGCAGGAGTGGCTCCTTTCGGGGCATCCATTACAAACGTAAGGCGGTTTCTGGAGCTTGGTACAGAGATCAGGCTTGTAGTTATTACAAAAAGAGTTGCATTGACTGCAGGCCCAACAGCGGCTGGCCAATCTTTTGTGTTTGCACTCTTTGCAGACCCAGCTTTCCTTGCAGTTTCGCCTGTGAGCACAGTTGTTGTACGCATGCCCCATGCAACCGGTCTTAGAGAAAATGAGGTGATTGCGGACCTCCTTGGAAACGGTGGTAGGATCCTTGCCGATTGCGTTTCCTATGGTGCGGAAGGAATCCCTGTTTTTGAGCATAGCTGCGATGATGCATCTATCTTCAAGACTAAGATGTTTATTTTTGACCATGTCTGTGCCTCCTTGCATCTGCCGGACACAGCAAGGCAAAGTATAACGTAAAGGCAAGGGATTTGTCATAGTAATTTCCGCAAGGACATTTTTCAAAGTAACTTCCAGATACAGATCGCCAAAGGGCGGAACTTAGTTTGACAAATGAGGTCTGCCAGAATAATGTACATTTTCCGATAATATGTACTTTTTTGAGGGCCTCAGTAATGTTATAATAACTCCGTAACTCTTGTTTAGCAGCTCATTGTTAAGGGGGTATTTTATGATCAAGATTTCGAGAAGAAACTTTCTGAAGTCGGCGGCGATGGGTGCTGCCGGTGCGGCGGCTGTGTCGGCGATGGGAGTGCCGGTGCTGGCTGAGGGCGAGATGGAAGAGAAGAAGGGCATTACTTCCGCGGATTACAATGCGAAGTGGTCCTTTGAGATCGCTCCGGATCCGATCGAGGATATCGCAGAGACGGTCGAGGCTGAGGTGATCGTAGTCGGTGCCGGTACTTCCGGCCTGGTTACCGCAAACTCTGCTCTGGATGCGGGCCTGGATGTCATGGTGATCTCCGCCAGCAGCTTCCCGATTTATCGCGGCGGCTCCAATCATGCGACCAACAGTAAGGTCAGAGAGCGTCTGGGCGTGGAGCCGGATGACCTTACGCTGTTTGAGCGTGAGATGATCGCCAACGGTATGACGATCGACCAGAGAAAATGGTACAATTTCTACAATCACAGCGAAGAGGCTATGAACTGGCTGATCGACATCATGGAGGCCAAGGGCTATGAGACCGGTCTGGAGGTCCCGACGACTTTCCTCGAGGGTGGAAACTATTTCAACTTCACCGGCGCACATGGTTTCATGACGGAAGATGCGCACAGCATGGGCATGAACCAGAAGTTCGTGGTCGATGAGCTCGCTGCGAGACTGGAAGAGGCTGGCAAGCCGGTCGTCTTCAACACGATCGCAAGACAGCTTGTCCGTGAGGATGACAATACGGGCCGTGTCACGGCTGTCATCGCGGAAAAAGAGGATGGCTCTTTTGTAAAGTATGTCGGTACAAAGGCAATTGTCCTGGCGACCGGTGATTTCTCCGCGGATCGCGAGATGATGACGAAGTATGCGCCTTACACCGCGAAGATCATTTCCGACGATGTCTACGATGCAGCACCTGACTATGACAAGTGCTTCGTATACGGCGGCCTGTATCCGGGCGATGGCCAGAAAAT
>CAMOYC010000186.1 GCA_946629665.1 uncultured Lachnospiraceae bacterium | reverse complement strand
ATCCGTGCAGTAAGAGGGCCCAGGGGGATCCCCTATTCCCTGAGCCATGCGCTGGCAGAGTAACGGGCTTCCTCCGTCTCCCATAATTGCATTTTCTTTTAGGCGGTGCTATCATAAGTTCAACAGGATGGGGAGGGGTATACACATATGGCAAAGACGATTCAAAAGAATGAGTCTGTACTAACATCTTTAAGAAACAGCAGTTCTATCCGGGGAGCAGGAGAAGAGACGATCCGGAGGCTTTACGAGCAGGGGACTCTCAGAAGATATGATAAGAGGGAATCTGTCCTCCATGCAAAAAAGCATACAGATTATGTTTATTTTCTGATATCCGGAAAGGTCATTGAGTACAATATGACACTTCAGGGAAAGAGAAAGATCCTGTTTGTTCTGGGAGAAGGAGCTCTGCTGAATGATTATATTTTTACCAGGCATACTCCGGCAATCTACTGTGACACCATCGAGACATCTGCCATACTTCAGATCCCCAATGATCGGTTTGTGGAGATCATGAAGGGGGATTGTCCTTTCTGCCTGGCGATCATGAAAGATCAGGAGAAAAAATATCAAAGGTTGATCCACCAGCTGAAAAACAGTGTGGGGAACATTAATATGGACCGCAAGATCGCTGCCAAGTTATGGAAGCTGGGCAGAGACTTTGGGATTTCCAGAGGAGAGGAAACGGAGATCGATATCGATATGAGTGTGACCTTGCTGGCTGATATGCTGGGCACTTCCCGGGAGAGTACATCCAGACTGCTGAAGAATATGATGGAGCAAGGCCTGATCCGTCATGAGAAGAAAAGGATCATCATTCGCGATATGTCAAGCCTGTCTCATTTTTATAAAACAGGTATGTAGGTACGTAAAGAGAAGAGATTATAATTGTTCTTGTAATATGATTCCGTGATAAAAGTCACGGAATCTTTTTTTGGTATTTGATAAAATATACTCAACAAGTTTAGAAGCTTTACAGAAAATGTTTTGCCAGGAAAGGGAGGTATTTTATGGGGTACACGCTGACCCGGACAGAATTTGACCAGGTACTTGAGGGACTTGGGAAAAAATATCGGCTCTACGCACCTGTTCTGAAAAAGGGACAAGGACGATTCACCGATACGGATGTGGTCATTTATGATTTTGTTAACAGTAGTTCAGAGATAGAATTTGAGAAAAAATCAGATTTTTCGTTCAAGGAAATTCTGACACCGCTTTCACAAACTTTGTTTTTCTTTACGGAGAATGTGATCAAAGAAGCAGATATCGACGACAGTGAGGCGATCGTCTTTCTGAGAAGCTGTGATATGCATGCATTAAAGAGACTGGATCAGATCTATCTTCATAATGGGGTGCATGTGGACAGCTTTTATAAAAAGATCCGGGAGAAACTGCATTTTGTTCTGATCGGCTGTACATCGAGTTTCCAGGATTGTTTTTGTGTGAGCATGGGAACAAACCGGACGGAGGAAGGTTACCTGTTCTCAGTGAACTTTGTGGATGGCCATTATGATGTGGACCTGAGGGATGCATCCCTGGAGGAACTCTTTGCAGCTTCCGGCGCAGCTGCCAGGGAAGTGACAGCAGCTTATGTGACCGAAAACGAAGTAAAAGTACATGTTCCGGAGGAGATTCCCAACTCGATTATCGGGTCTGATCTGTGGAAAGAGTATGATAAACGCTGTGTAGCATGTGGACGCTGTAACCTTGTCTGCCCTACCTGTACCTGCTTCACCATGCAGGATGCCTACTATACCGATAACGGGAAAGTGGGAGAACGCCGGAGAGTTGGCGGTTCCTGTATGATCGACGGATACTCCACGGTTGCCGGTGGAGGAGAGTACCGAAAGAAACATGGGGAACGGATGCGGTTTAAAGTGCTGCATAAGATTTCCGATTTCAGAAAACGCTATGGCTATGATATGTGCGTCGGATGCGGACGTTGTGATGATGTCTGCCCGGAATATATTTCATTTTCCAATATCATCAATAAAGTTGATGCGGCTGTAAAGGAGGGGAAATAATGAGTATGACAAACAGTAATCCTTATATTTCATTCCCTTCAGAGATCCTTGATGTGATCAAACATACGGAGAAGGAATACACCTTCCGTATGGCTTTTCAGGGAGAAGTGAAACCCGGCCAGTTTTTTGAAGTGTCCATACCGAAATTTGGTGAGGCCCCTATTTCCGTCAGCGGAATTGAAGAGGGAGTCAGTGTTGACCTCACCATACGCCGCGTAGGTCGCGTGACTAACATGGTATTTGAACACATGAAGGGTGAGAGCCTGATGATGCGCGGGCCTTATGGAAACGGTTTTGACCTGGACCTCTACCAGAAGGGGGAAGTGATCGTTGTGGCTGGTGGTACGGGAGTATCCCCGGTCCGTGGTGTTATTGAGGCCCTGTCCATAACAAAGGATGCCGAAGATAAACATGTGATCATCGGCTTCCGCAGCCCGGAAGATATGCTTTTTAAAAAAGATCTCGCCAACTGGGAAGAGAGACTGGACCTGTGGCTTACGGTGGATGGAGCCCCGGAAGGCTATGAGGGGAAAGTCGGCCTGGTTACAAAATATATTCCGGAGATCAGTCTGAGAGATGTTTCTTCTGCCCGGGCTATTGTAGTCGGTCCGCCGGCCATGATGCGGTTCTCGGTTATGGGACTGCTGGATAAAGGGTTTAAAGAAGAAAATATCTGGGTATCCCAGGAGCGGAAAATGTGCTGCGGGCTTGGTATCTGCGGACATTGCCGTGTGGGTGACAAGTACATCTGCCTGGACGGACCGGTATTTAACTATACAGAGTCCAAGGATATGATCGACTAGGAGGGAAGATTCATGATCAGAGATTACAATATGAAAGATTATAAGAGGAATGCTTTTCGCCAGTCAAAACACAGAGGAGAGATTGCTTCCCGAGTGAGAGTGCCGGGCGGAAGGATCGATGCCAAGTCCCTGATGCGGGTGGTGGAGATCGCTGAGAAATACGGGGACGGTACCGTGAACCTGACCAACCGCCAGGGCTTTGAGATTCCTCATATCAGAATCGAAGATAGAGATAAAGTCAACGAAGAACTGCAGCTGATCATCGAGAATACCGGAGTCAACCAGGGAGAGCCCGGGGAAGGCTACCCGGCATCCGGAACCCGTAACGTGGTTGCCTGTCCCGGACAGGACCTGTGTCCCTTTGCCTGCTATGACACAAAGGAACTGGCACAGAAGATCGACAAGCTGATCTTCCCCAATAACCATCATGT
>CAMOYC010000185.1 GCA_946629665.1 uncultured Lachnospiraceae bacterium | reverse complement strand
AACATCCTGACCAGAAAAGGAAGCGGAAAACTTCATTTCGAGCAGGTCAGCCTGCTTTGAAAAAATAATAATCTTTCAATATCTTTACAAAAGCAATTATGTTATAATAATGACATGAGGCGCATCTTAGCCGGATGCGCCTTTCTGTTTCTTTTACTATTCTTACATTATTATTCACATCATATATTTTCGACAGAGTTTTCCTGTTGGATCAATTTCATAACTTGGGAGGGAAAAACATGAAAAGAGAAACAATTTGGGTTACCGGCTGCGAAGGAAGGCTTGGCTCAGCACTGCTTGAGTGGCTGAGTACGAACACCGATTACAAAACCATCGCAACCGACACGGATGTATCGATCACGAACCTGGAGGCGGTTGAGCAGGCAGTCAGCCTCTACCGTCCAAACATCGTGATCAATTGTGCGGGGATCTCTGACAAATCTTTCTGTGAAGAAAATGAACTGGAAGCCTATCGGGTGAATGCGCTCGGAGCGCGTAATCTGGCGATTGCCAGCAACCGGGTCAACGCGTTTATGATCCACATTTCCACAGATGATGTATTCTCTGGTATGTCAAGACAAAGGCTGACCGAGTTTGATACGCCGGATCCGATCAGTGTTTTCGGAAAGTCAGAGCTTGCCGGGGAGAGCTTTGTCAGCTCCCTGAATCCGAAGCACCTGATCATCCGCAGTTCCTGGGTGTACGGACTTCGGAAAGCCGATGCTTCCAACGACTACTATGTACAGGTGCTGGAGCACGGAAAGAACAACGAGAACTTTGAGGCGCCGATCGATGTGATCAGCACACCGACCAGCGCGATCGAACTCACCAGATTTTTAAAGAGTATCCTGGAGACAAGGGAATACGGTATCTATCATGTTTCCTGCGAAGGAGCCTGCACCAGATATGAGTATGCCCAGACGATCCTCTCAATGAACGGCTACGACCCGGCTCTGGTCAAGCCTTCCTATGCGAACAAAGACGGCATGATCTATTCCACCCGTCTTGAGAATCTGATGCTGAAGATGACGGAGATCTACACCATGCCTGATTGGAAGGAAGCGATGAAAGAGTACGTGGAAGTAAGGAAGCAGAGGGGGGTATGATACTATGGCAGACAATACAAATGTAAAGAAAGAAAAGAAGAAAATGGGCCTGACCACCCGGATCTTTATCGGTCTGCTCAGCGGTTTGGCACTGGGTATCATCCTGAATCTGTTTGTTCCCCACGGATATGTAAGGGATGTCATTTTTGTCGATGGTATCTTCTATGTGATCGGTAACGGCTTCATCCGTCTGATGAAGATGCTCGTAGTACCTCTGGTATTTTGTTCCCTGGTATGTGGAGCAGCTTCCATCGGTGACACCAAGGCCCTTGGTAAAGTCGGCGGAAAGACGATTGTTTTCTACCTGTTTACCACTGCTTTTGCGGTAACGGTAGCGATCACAGTTGCAAGTTTCATCCGTCCCGGAATCGGACTGGATATGTCTTCTATCCAGGCAGCGGATTCCATTTCGGCGGAGAGCACCTCGGCAGTTGACACGATCCTTAATATTATCCCGGAGAATCCGATCCAGTCCCTGGCGGAAGGCACCATGCTTCAGATCATCTTATTTGCCATGCTGGTAGGTGTCCTGCTGGCGCAGATGGGAGAGCGGGCGAGCCTGATCTCCAACCTCTTTAATCAGACCAATGACCTGATGATGGAGATGACCAACCTGATCATGACTCTTGCACCTTTCGGTGTATTCTGTATGATCGCAAGAACATTTTCCAACCTGGGCTTTGATGCTTTCATCCCCTTGCTCAAGTACATGGGATCCGTTGTCATCGGACTGGCGATCCAGTGTTTCCTGGTTTACATGATCCTTCTGATATTGTTTACCAGACTGAATCCGATCCGGTTCTTAAAGAAATTCTTCCCGGTTATGGCGTTCGCATTTTCTACATCAACATCCAATGCGACGATCCCGGTTAACATTGAGACCCTGGAAGAGAAGATCGGTGTTTCCAGAAAGATCTCTTCCTTCACCATCCCTCTGGGTGCGACCATCAACATGGACGGTACTTCCATCATGCAGGGTGTAGCGGTAGTATTTGCTTCCCAGGCATACGGCATCCACCTTGGCCTCGGCGGCTACCTGACGGTTATCGCAACCGCTACCCTGGCATCCATCGGTACCGCAGGAATCCCTTCCGTAGGACTGGTAACCCTGTCCATGGTATTTACCGCAGTTGGACTTCCGGTTGAAGGTATCATGCTGATCATGGGCGTTGACCGTATCCTTGACATGCTTCGTACCGCAGTCAACATCACCGGTGACGCGGTATGTACAACGATCGTTGCCTTCCAGAACAAAGACTTTGATATCAATGTTTTCAATGCAGATAACTAGGATCTGTCCACTTGATTGGAGGCTGATAGCATGAGGAAAAAATGGAATAAAAGCAGCGGCCTGATCCTTGGCATCCTGCTGATCCTGTCACTGGCCCTGGCCGGCTGCGGCAGTCAGGCCAGCTCCCCGGAGACCACGGAGGCGGAAGAAGAAAATGTCACTCTGAACGAAGCCTTCGTCCAGGAGATCAAAGACCGGGGCTATATCACGGTAGGGTGCAAGACGGATGTTCCGGACCTGAGCTGTTACGATGAAAAAAGCAAGAAGTGGACCGGACTTGAGACCGAACTCGCCTACGCGACAGCAGCAAAACTCTTTGATAAAGATATCGAAGAAGTCAGGAACAGCAACATGGTCCAGTTCATGGGCGTTACGGTAGCCGACCGTGAGCAGAAACTGGCCGATGGAAAGATCGATTGTATGATGGCAACCTACACCATCACACCGGAGAGAGCCAAAAGATTTGCCCTTTCCGACAGCTACTATACAGATTATGTAGGCTTGATGGTAAAGAAAACGAACAAGGATAACAATTCTCTGGGAGACAAGGATATCAACACTATCGCTGACCTTGACGGCAAGGTGATCGGCGTAGCCAGGAAATCCACCACCAGAAAAGCTTTCCTTGATTACATCAATACCATGAACTCCCAGACCATCACGCCGATCTTTAACGAGTACGACGGCTATGACAAGATGTTCAAGGCATTAAAAAGCGGAGAGATCGACGTTATGGCTGTGGACGTCAGCATTCTGAACGGATATGTGGACAACACCACCAAGATCCTTGACGTGCGGTTCGCGGGCCAGAAATACGGCGTAGCCGTCAAGAAGGAGAATGCGGCCCTGCTGGAATATGTGAATGAAGC
>CAMOYC010000184.1 GCA_946629665.1 uncultured Lachnospiraceae bacterium | reverse complement strand
GATTCTTCCTTCTTTGCAAACGCTTTGTCAGTGGCCGTCTTTACCATCTCTTCCCAGGATGAGAAGCGGGTGCTCTCCTTGACGAAGCCGTCGAAGACTTCCTCATTGTAGACCCAGAGATAGGAATTCCAGTTCAGGAAAACAGAGCTTGAGGACTGGAAGTCCATAAAGCAGGTAAAGTTTGTGTTTTCCCGCATGAATTCATCAGTAAAGATCGTATTGATATGCTTTCTGAGCTGGGGCGTTGCCTCGACTTTGATAAATGCCATGGCTTAGTGCTGAGCCAGCTGCTCAACAGGCATGCCGTAGAACTCTTCTGCCTTCTTGTTAACATAAGCTTCCCATACCGGATGGTCTGCTTCCATGTTCGGACGGATATAGTTCTCGATATCACCCGGAATCTCGCCGTCAACGACACGGCCGGCCTTGATGGACAGATACAGACCGGTTTCTCCCGGAGGACAACCCGGAATGAAGAGGCCCTTGTCCTGATAACGCTTGGTGCAGTTACCATGAAGCATGATTTTTTCCTTCGGCTTATCCGGAAGCTCATTTCTCGGTCCTACAAGAACGGAGATATCGGACTTCTCATCATAAAGGCCAAGTGCCTTGAGTGTTTCCATGTTCAGGGCAAGAAGTGCCTGACAGGATGAGCATGCGCCTTCGCAGCGGATATCCCACTCCGGCCATCTGGAAGCCATATCGCCAAGGTACGGGATCCACATTTTTCTGTAGACATCCTCAACCTTCTCACCGATAACATCGATTCTGTCACGGTCTGCAACACCAAGACCAGCCTCATCAGCTGCCTTGAAGTAGGAAACTGCATTGGTGTCGATACCAACAACGTCACATGCGATCAGGTCAAGAGCAACCGGATCCTTGGAACCCATGATGCAGCCAACATACAGCGGTGTCGGGGTGTGCGGGGAGAAACCGGAAGCAACGTTGATAGCATCAACGATGTTGATATCCGGACGGACTGCCCACCAGACATCCATCATAGCAAGGGCAAGGTTCTGCTGATGCATGGTAGAATGTACCTGATCCTGAACTGTGCCCTTGATGTTCTTCAGTGCACAGGAGAATACCATGGAAGCATGAGCCTTCATGATCGGCAGGGTGATGATATGCTCAGCCTCAAGCAGCAGACGCGGGATCTTGCAGTGCTTGATATTGGACTTATAATCTCTGACAGCCAGGTTGATCAGATCGTTGTCACGCTTGATATCATAAAGCTCGATCTTAACCTTCTCACCGGCAGCCTCAGCGGCAGCAGCTTCTTCTCTGACAACATCAGCGATACCGGAAACTTCGAAGCACTCCAGGGTATCACAGCCGATAGCTGCAGACTCACCGATGATGATTCTGCTCGGCATAGCCTTTTTAACTTCACGGATGACGGCACGGACAACTTCCGGGCTGGTACATACTGCGGTTTCCGGACCTTCTGCATGACCTGCATTCGGCTTCAGGATGACTTTGTCACCACGGGCAATCATCTTGGTAACGCCGCCCATCAGGTCGAAGACCTTGGTTACGGATGCCTGGACATCGGACTTACCAGTAACCGGATCAAGTTCTTTTGCGATCGCAACGACGGATCTTTTTTCTGCCATTTTGAATTCCTCCTAATCCTATAAGTTCTTGGTTAACATGTATATAGTTAGCATTTTTTGTTCATGCCTTGAACACTTTGATTGAAAAAATCTGAAAATCAGACTATAATAGGCATAGTGTTTGATAATAAAGGGAGGTTATTATGGACATCAACAGACTCAATGAATTTATCACCCTGGCCACCCTGCTCAATTACAGTAAGGCAGCCAACAAGCTGTATCTGACCCAGCCTGCGCTCTCCCGTCATATCCATGATCTGGAGAATACCCTCGGCGCACCGCTTTTCATCAGGGACACCCACAGCGTCCATCTCACATCCATCGGCGAGATCTTCTTCGACGAAGCTAAAGCGATCGTGGAGCGTTATGAACACGCCCTGCTGCTTGTCAAGGAAGCTGCAAACAATACCACCGGTGAATTGAAGCTTGGCTTTCTTGGAACTGCTTCCCAGAACTTCCTGTCTGATTTTGTCAGCAGCTTCACGGCCAGTCACCCGGATATCCGCCTTTCCATGAACTGCGGCATCCTGGATACATTGATCGGCCAGCTTGATAATGAAGAGACAGATGTCTGCATCGTTACCTATATTGATAAGGACTACCGGACCGGACTTGAAAGTGAACTGATCAGCACCTTCAGGCTCTGCGCCATCCTTCATCCCAATCATCCGCTGGCTAAGTGCGAGACCCTTTCGATCTCTGATCTTTCCGGCTTTCCTTTCATCAACTTCTCCATGACAGAGGCCCCGCTTGCCAGTGAATTCAACCGGCAGCTCTTTAAGAAGATCGGTGCCAAGTGCAATACTGTTGAAGAAATCAATTATGTTGAGGAAGGCATCTTCATGGCCAGCATCAACCGGGGTTTCTTTATCGTCCCCATTTACCTGCTCCACCTTGTGCCAAAATCCATGGTTGTGAAGCCCCTGGCCGATGAGCACTGTGAGATTTCACTTAATCTTCTATGGAAGAAAAGCAACACCAATCCTTCGCTCCCGGTCTTCGTCAATGAATATCATGTCTATATGAAGAACCATTATACTAAGGCAGGTCTTTGACCTCTCCCCTCTGACATCATTATATCGTGGAACTTTTTTAAATGGAAATGCCCATTATCGGCTTCGTTATGCATTTAACGTATAACAGGTTTCGAAAATGGGTATTTCCTTATTGTTTCCCCAGATGCTATAGTATAGTCAGACAAGAAACGTAATGTCAAAAACAAGGACTTTTGAAAATCACAACATTTTACAAGGAGGACAAACAAATGACAATGGAAAACAAACCGATGGCGCCTTACGCTAAACTGCCGAGCCTTGATGAGTACAAAGAGTGGTTCAAGGATTTCGCTGACCTCTACCGCGAGGATGGTATCCTTCAGGTTACCTGGAAGACCAACGACGGCCCGATGCACCACAGCGGCATGTCCCATCGTGCTGCCGGCCAGCTGACACGTGTGATCTCCCTTGACTATGAAAATGAAATCGTTATCTATACACACATCGGCCACAGCTGGATGACTGAATCCGATCCGAACGGCTGGGAGACCTATTCCGAGCTTCCGAAAGAAAGATTCCAGCATCAGTATTTTGATGACACCAACCTGATCAAGAACATGGTCTTCGACCTTGATGTTCCGACCATCGGCGCT
>CAMOYC010000183.1 GCA_946629665.1 uncultured Lachnospiraceae bacterium | reverse complement strand
CGGACCGCTGCATCAGTGTCAACTCCCTGGAAGCCAGGGTTCCCTTCGGGGATCTTGCCTTTGTGGACTACTGTATGGCCATTGATCCGGAGAAGAAAATGAACCGGTACGGAAAGGGAAAATATCTTTTGAGGAAAGCCTTTGAGAGGGATGCCCTGATACCGGAGTCCATCCTCTGGAGAGAGAAGGCGGCCTTTTCCGATGCGGTAGGCCATTCCCTGGCAGATGACATCAGAAAGCTGGCGGAGAGGACCTATACGGACGAAGAATTCCGTGAGAGAGTCAAGCTTTATGATCACGCCAGACCCTTTACCAAAGAGTCCCTGCTTTACCGGGATCTTTTTGAGAAACACTATCCCGGTCAGTCGGAGATGGTGAAGGATTTTTGGATGCCCAACCGGAACTGGGAGGGGTGCGATGTGACGGATCCTTCCGCCAGAGTCCTCTCCAATTACGGAGACAGCGGCCTGTAATTACGTTATATGTTGGATCAGCTATTCATTAAAATAATATATACATAAAAGGACAAAGGCGTCCTGGAGTTAATGTATCAGACTCTGGGGCGTTTTTTCTTTTTTTCAATGGAAAGAGAGGTAATTATGATGAAACAGAATATTCCCGAATTATTTGGTTCTATGGTATTTGACGACAGAGTGATGAGGTCCCGTCTGTCAGCGGATGTATATGAGTCCCTGCGGAAGACCATCGAAGAAAATGCAAAACTGGATACCAAGGTTGCTGACGTGGTAGCAGCGGAGATGCGCGACTGGGCAGTAGAGAAGGGAGCAACCCATTTTACCCACTGGTTCCAGCCCCTGACCGGCGTGACCGCAGAGAAGCATGACAGCTTTATCAGTGTTTCCCCGGACGGAGGCGTGATCATGGAGTTCTCCGGCAAGGAGCTGATCAAGGGAGAGCCGGATGCTTCTTCCTTCCCGTCCGGAGGCCTGAGAGCGACGTTCGAAGCCCGGGGTTATACTGCCTGGGATCCGACTTCCTACGCTTTTATTAAAGACCATACCCTTTGCATCCCGACTGCATTTTGTTCCTATTCCGGAGATGCTCTGGACAAGAAGACCCCGCTGCTTCGTTCCATGGAAGCCCTCAACCGGCAGGCGAAAAGAATTCTGAAACTGTTCGGCAAGGAAGTGAAATATGTGAGGACCAGCGTGGGTCCGGAGCAGGAGTACTTCCTGATCGACAAGGAAATGTTTGAGAAGAGACCGGATCTGGTCTACACCGGAAGAACCCTGTTCGGGGCAATGCCGCCCAAGGGTCAGGAGATGGATGACCACTATTTCGGCGTGATCAAGCCCAGAGTTACTGCCTTTATGGAAGACCTGAATGAAGAACTGTGGAAGCTGGGGATCCTGGCCAAGACGGAACACAATGAGGTGGCTCCTGCCCAGCATGAGCTGGCGCCGATCTATTCCACCACCAACGTGGCCACCGACAACAACCAGCTCACCATGGAGATCATGCAGAAAGTAGCCAAAAGACACGGCATGGTCTGCCTCCTTCATGAGAAACCTTTTGCGGGAGTCAACGGTTCCGGCAAGCATAACAACTGGTCCATGGCAACAGATACCGGCAGCAACCTGCTCTCACCGGGAGAAACTCCCTATGAGAATGCCCAGTTCCTGCTCTTCTTATGCGCTGTCATCCAGGCAGTGGACGATTACCAGGATCTGCTCCGCCTCTCCGTTGCAACTGCGGGAAATGACCACAGACTAGGTGCCAATGAGGCCCCTCCGGCTATCATTTCCATTTTCTTAGGAGATGAGTTATCCGCCATCCTGGATGCCATCAAAAACGATGCGCCTTACGAGGGTACAGAAAAGGTCATCATGAAGCTGGGCGTACATTCCCTGCCCAGATTCTCAAGAGACAATACAGACAGAAACCGGACGTCACCCTTCGCCTTTACCGGCAACAAATTCGAGTTCCGGTCCCTGGGATCCTCCAACAGTATTGCCTGCTGCAACATCATGCTGAACGCGGCGGTTGCGGAAAGTCTGAAACAGTATGCGGACAGGCTGGAGGCGGCAGCTGATTTTGAGGATGACCTCCATCAGCTGATCAAGGAGACTATCGAAAAGCATGAGCGGATCCTCTTTAACGGAAACGGTTATGGAGATGAGTGGGTGAAGGAAGCAACGGAGGTAAGAGGCTTGTCCAATCTGAAAACCACACCGGATGCGATGCCGCACCTTCTCGACCGGAAAAACGTGGACATGCTGACGGCTCATAAAGTCTTTACGGAAACAGAGATCCACTCCAGATGTGAGATCATGCTGGATAACTACTGTAAGACCGTAAATATTGAAGGGCATACCATGGTGGACATGGTCAGGAAGAACTATCTGCCTTCGATCGAAGAATATCTTTTCCGCCTTGCCAGAACGACTTCCATGATGAAGTCAGTAAGTCCCCATGTGAAGTGCAATTATGAGATTTCCACCATGGAGAGGCTTTCCGAACTCACGGATTATATCCTGGAAAGAGTGAAAGACCTGGAGAAATCCCTGGAAGACCTGAAGGGATATGAGGATGTTATTGAGATGTCCGGTTTTATCAGGGACGATGTCCTGCCTAAGATGGAACATCTGAGAAAACATGTGGATGAGGCCGAGATGCTTTGCAGTGAGCAGGATTGGCCGGTGCCCAGCTACGGGAAGCTGCTGTTTTCCGTGAATTAAGAAAATGACTTGCCTTGCTGCCGAAAGCAGCGAAATCAGGAAAATGAAATAACAGACATGAAAAAGTCATCCCACAAAGGCGTGGATCGCTGCTGCGGGGTGACTTTCCTTATGAGGACAGGAGTGATTTTATGACAGAAGAAATTATGAAAATTTTAGACGGAGAGATCTTTGCGGTCTGGTTTTTGATCGGAGCGGCTTTAGTATTCTGGATGCAGGCCGGATTTGCGATGTGTGAAGCCGGTTTTACCAGGGCTAAGAATGCAGGAAACATTATCATGAAAAACCTGATGGATTTCTGTATCGGTACTGTGATGTGGTTCATCTGCGGCGCTTCTCTCATGCTGGGAGAAAATGTGCTGGGAGGGTTTGCCGGCGGATTCAGTTTTGATGTGTTCACTCATTACGGAACCTTTGATTACTCAGCCTTTGTTTTTAACCTTGTGTTCTGTGCGACAACGGCGACCATCGTATCGGGGTCTATGGCGGAGAGGACCAAGTTCTCCAGTTACTGTATCTATTCGGCGGTGATCTCAGCGATCATCTATCCGATAGAGGCGCATTGGACA
>CAMOYC010000182.1 GCA_946629665.1 uncultured Lachnospiraceae bacterium | reverse complement strand
GTCAACTTTATAAAGATCTACCTGGTAGACAGGATGATGTTCGGGAATACTCAGATCACATTCTCGGTAGACCTGGTGGTATGCCTCACCCTGTGTATCACTGTGATCTGCGCCAAGCTGGTAGGCTGCACCCTGCCGATCATTGCCGACAAGCTGGGATTTGACCCGGCGGTAATGGCTTCCCCCTTTATCACAACCATTGTAGATGCGATCTCCCTTTTGATCTATTTCACCTTTGCAACAACTATCCTGGGGATCGGATAGTTAATGTGATAAGAGCCTGAGTATCTTTAATAAACATATTTTATATCAATGAAAGGAGAGTATACCATGAACGTATTAACCAACATGAAAAAAATGTTATTTATCATCGCCCTGCTCTTCGCAACTGCATTGATCCTGCCACAGAATGTAAAGGCAGCCAAATCCGATACCTTCACACCGATCACTCCTTATTTTGGAAGCAGTGTGAAGATCGGCAAATTTTATTTTGCTGACGGAGGAACCAACTGGTTCTGGCAGGCAAAGAAAAAGAAACCGGCTTCCGACGAAGAGATGTACTACCTTTATCTTACCTGCGATGACTTTACCACCAACGGCAACGTAGCCTACGGTTATCACACTGTATGGGCTAAGTACAGCACGATCAGCCATCATAATCTCTTTAAGTTCAACACAAAGACCGGCAAGAAAACATTTTTAAAGAAAATCGTTGATAAGGTAAACCCCGATAACAGCAGAGAAGACGGCTTCCGCTTCGGCACCGCTTACGGCAAAAATCTGTATTATAATGTTACCCAGAAGCTGGCAAAGAAAAGCGGCAGCTATGTATATACCTACAAACTGATGTGCATCAACGGAAAGACGAAAAAGGCAAAAACAGTCCGGAAGAACTTCCGGATCCTTGAAGCAAACAAGAATTACATCATCGGCAAAAACAAGAAAAATGTCTTCTACGTTTTCAACCTGAAGGAAAACAAATTTTATAAGATCAAAGGAGTACCGGCCGCTGCTTTGATCACCACCCATAACGCAAGGAATACGATCTATCTGGCAGCTTACAAAAGCAAATATAAGGACGGTTACAAAAAGATCATTCTCTACAAGATCAACTGTCCGAAGAAAAAGGCGGAAAAGCTGAAGACTATGACAGCTCCCGACGGAGAATATCTGGACGGCTATCTGGAAGAAGGATATTTTAAACGCACTGTCAGCCTGAGTACTTTTTCCAAATTCAACCTGAAAACCAAGAAATCGACCGGCATCACCGCAAGAGAGTATGATTACGATCTTGACCCGGATTACGGGGAAGAGGAAGAGTAATATTTTCTCTTCATTCCTGTTACCGGCAAGTGTCAGATTATACTAATTCTATATCTTCATCGTATCATTGTTGATGATCATGGTCAGATATAATAAATATATATGAGATTGATAATATGGCAAAATAAATGTTTTTGCGGGAGGAAGATATGGTAAAGGATAAGATAAGAGCAGGACACTGGGAACTGAAAAACCGTATGGTTAAAGCTCCCATCCACAGTGAGACCTGTGTTAACGGAAGGATTACAGAGGAAACCCTTAAACATTATAAAGACAGGACGGAAGACGGCAGATTCGGTCTTGTAGTTGTGGAGCACTGCTTCGTGAGAAAAGACGGTATGGCCAGTGCAACCCAGCTGGGTGTCGAGAACGATGAAGCCATAGAAGGTTTAAAAAGGATCTGTGATATCATTCATAAGAATGGCAGTACTGCAATCCTGCAGATCAGCCACGCCGGATGCGGCGCCCTTCGGTCCGTTACCGGCTGTCAGCCGGTAAGCGCCTCCAATATCAGTGTAAACTGTGGATGGCCCGGCGGGAAACCAAATCCGGAGAATCCCCGCCCCATGACCAGAAACGAGATCCTTGCTCTCGAGGACTGCTATATCCGGGCAGCCGAGAGAGGTATGAAAGCCGGTTATGACGGAATCAACATTCACTCCGCCCACGGCTATATGCTTGATCAGTTCTTCTCCCCGATCACAAACAAGAGAACCGACGAATACAACGGCTACACGATCGAAGGCCGTACCAGGATCCATCAGGAGATCATTCTTGGCATCCGCCACACCATAGGAGACAAGCCGCTCCTGGCTCTTCGCCTGGGAGGCTGTGACTACATGGAAGGCGGCACTACCATCTCTGATGCAGTTAAGGCCTGCCAGATCTTTGAGAAGCTTGGTGTGGACCTGCTTGATATTTCCGGAGGCTTGTGCTGCTTCACGCGGCCCGGACATCCGGAACCCGGCTATTTCGGTGATATTTCAGAAGCAGTGAAGAAGGCCGTAAACGTTCCCGTCCTCCTTACAGGAGGTGTCAAGACCTTGCAGGACGCAGAGATGCTCCTGGCGCAGCAGAAGGCTGATCTGATCGGTGTAGGCCGTATCATCACAGCCCAGGCCAACTGGGGCAAGGAATTGCTTGACTGATCATAATCATCTTAATACGAATATATTTCCCGAGAGGGCAGCGGAAGGGCCGTTGCCCTCTTTTTATTTGCCTTTTTCTTTTCCATTTGTAGATAATCCATTCAAAACATGCTATAGTAATGGAAACTTTTCTAAGCAGGTGAATTATGAATCAAAAAACAGATATTTTTAAGCAGTGGGGCCGTATCGTTCTGGGCCTTCTTGTTTTTGCCTTTGGAGTCCATTTAACAATTTACGCGAATATCGGGCTTGCCCCCTGGGACTGTCTTGGCATGGGGATTGCACAGCACACTCCCTTGAATTACGGACTTTCCATGACTATCCTTGGAATTGTTGTCCTTTTCATCGACCTGGGGCTGAAAGAGAGGATTGGCTATGGGACTGTGATCGATGCCTTGCTGACCGGTAATTTTGTTCAGTTTTTTAACGATCTGAATCCTTTTCCGATGAATCAGAACACAGGAATCGGCATTCTGATCATGCTGGCAGGCTTTGTTTTCATGGCTGTCGGCATGTGGATCTACATGTGCGCAGAACAATGCTGTGGGCCCAGAGACTCGCTTTTAGTCGGTCTTGGCAAAAGGATGCCGGGAATCCCGATTGGATTTGTGGAGATCATTTTGTGGGCCGGTGTCCTTCTTGCAGGCTGGCTGCTTGGAGGCCCTGTAGGCATAGGTACCCTGATCAGCGTCTTTGGTGCCGGCCTGGTTATGCAGCTTGTCTATTCCCTTATTCACTTTGAGCCGAGAGACCTTCATCACAAAGACCTGTTGAGTGTATCGAGAAGTCTGATTGAATAATTTCCAGGCGTCAGTTGTTCACAGTGCTATACTCTATGATCATCTTAATTGTAAAGACACAAGGAGGACATAA
>CAMOYC010000181.1 GCA_946629665.1 uncultured Lachnospiraceae bacterium | reverse complement strand
TCCCGTTCTTTTTGAGCGTCTCCATGCGGAAAAACTCTCCGGTCGAAAAAGCGATAAAGGCCAGCGCAATGTCCGACAGAAAGTCCATCCCTGTGATGACCCTTTCCGGCACCACATGGAGGCAATAGGGCCCCAGCAGGATCCCCGTCACGATATAGGCCGTCACGTTGGGCAGGCGCAGAAGCTTGGTCACCCTGGTCGCCAGATAACCAAAAAACATCATCTCCGTGACGGAAATGATGATACCTGCCACCTGTGAGCGATCCGCCATTTGCAGGATCAGATTTGAAAGCATATTCTTCCTCCGGTTTGTTCTTTCTTTTTCCAATGAATCGGTATGGGCCGGGGGTCGTACCAGCTGACTCATCCGCGCCCTGCCCCATAACGGCCCCCATAACGGCTCATCCGTCCCCTGCATTATAACACAAACGGATTATCACAGTGATATATGTACAGCCACGGAAACATAATAATCTCCAGTGCGGGCTCGGGTATCCATAAAGGTCTCTTTGTTTGTAATCTATTTCATTTCATTTCATTGCGCGCGCAAAAGCGGGAGCGCTGCTACAGCAGCATCTCCCGCTTTTTCAAGGCTGTATTTATGATAGTGATCCAAATAATATCTTTCGGGTTCCCGGGTCCGCCATTCGGACCAGGGATCCATTGTCCGGGCAGGGATCCGCAGTGCCATTACATTATGCATCGAGGGCCGCGAACCCGTAGCGCCAGAAGGAGACCGCCACGGAAGCCATGGCGATCAGTTCCAGGGCGATCCCGGGCCAGGAGCCCACCATAAGGTTGTAAACGATCCAGGCCGGGCAGAGGACCAGCATGCGCCAGAGCCGGATGGTCTTGCCGTTGCGGGACCAGTTGGTGATGGTCGCGATGATCGAGCAGACACAGGGGATCAGGCTCCGGATCCCGTCCCAGGTGGTCAGTGAAATGACGATGACCAGGGCGGAGATCACCCACTTCCAGCCCCTCCAGGATTTCCAGTCGTCCGTACGGAAGCTGAGCAGGATGATGTTGGCAGAAAAAATATACTGGATCAGGCCGGCTGTCACGCCGCCCAGCATCAGGTAGTGGGTCCCGAAGATCAGCCCCGCCAGAGCCTGCATCAGGATCATGTGAATGGTGTTTTTTGCCTGGAAAGACAGCGTGTTGACGATCGTCCCAATCCAGCCGACGACCTGGGCAATGATTGGAATGGAGAGCATGGTGGTTTCCTCTTTTTTGGGGCTGAGTTCTGCTGCGGGAAGTGTGTGGCAGCTGGCAGGTCCCCGACTCACCCGCCGCTTCATTCCGCAGATACTCCAAAAAGCGTGCTCCTGGTCGGAGCACGCCCTCTGGACAAATGCTTTTTGGAATCAATATTTCACATTTTATAAAGGAGTATTAGAAAATGTAATAGGCCCGTCCTGCAAATCAGGCCCTCGCTTCCGGCGGTCCGGACCCTGCCGGGCCGCCGGGAGAGTTTAAATTCAAGATGATCAGGGTGATCGGATTACGCTACAGGAGTGAACTCGCCGGTGCGGATGTACTTCTGGAGCTGCTCGTCGTTCATGTGGCCGATCTCGAGGTAATCCAGGGTGTACTTGGAGCCTGCGATCAGGTCGCGCTTGATCATGATGTTGGCAAGGTAGATCATGGCGTCAACTGTAGGAGTGGGAACGTTGTACTTCTTGCCCAGCTGCTGGATCAGGAAGCAGCCTACAGGGACATCCTCGGTGATGTAGCGGTTCTCAAGATCGAAGGGGCCATCGCCGTAGAAGTTCTCGTACTTCTCTTCGAAGGGAACTGCGAAATCAGGGCCCATGTACTCTTTGCCGTACATGGTGGTTCTGGAGAAGAAGTCCTCGTAGTTAACGGTGCAGAGGCCGACGTTCATAGCCTTTGCAAGAGCCTTCTCCTCTTCCCAGAAGACAGCCTGGACCTCTGCGATTGCGGGGCAGAGAGCGAAGCCGTACAGGGAGTAGTTCTTCTTATCCTGGCCGAGAACGGTGTCGAAGTTCTGCATAACAGCAGCGCCGAGGACGGTTCCGGGAACGTGGATAACAGGGTTGACGTTGGAAAGGTTGACATCGATCACGGTGTTGCCCTTGACGAAGCCGTCGCCGGTGCGGATGGCATCCAGAGCTGCGATGTAATCTGCGGAAGCGATGAAATCATCGGTATCGGTTGCAGGAAGAGCTGCGCCGCGGATGGTGGTGATGCGGTCCTCAACCTTGCACTCGTTGGTGGTAACGCCGCCGCGGCGGACGATACGGACACCGTAAGGAGCGGTGTACCATGCGCCGACGATGACGTCCTTGTTGAAGTTCATCTCACGCATAACCTTGCGCATAACGAAGGTGCCGCAGTTGTCGGGGAAGAAGTGCACGACCTGGCCGTCCTCAAGAAGGGGAACCAGCTCACGGCAGATGCTCTCGTGTGCCATGGCGACAGTAGCGATGATGATGATGCCTGCGCCCTTGACGACCTCAGCCATGTTGGTGGAAGCCATGGAAACATAGCCGACACCGCGGCGCTCAAAGCCGTAGTAGGAGAACTGGTTGCCGGTCAGCTTGATGCCGGTTCTCTCGATGTTGTTGAAGTTCTTCTTGAAAGCTTCCTGCTCCCAGATGCGGACTTCCTGTCCTGCCAGAGCGCAGTCGCCTGCCATGGTCTTGCCGACACCGCCGCAGCCAAGAATCGCGATCGGCTTGTCCTTCAGATAGCTCATATCCCTTGCCATTTTTGTAATCCTCCTTTTTGATTAAAAATGGTTTTTGCAAACGCACCCTGCGCTTGCGTTTTTCTTTTTTGCCGGCGCTTTGTCGGCAGGTTGCTCAATGTAGATCATTTTCCGGTTTCATTTGTCTGCCGGATTTTTTGTGAGGATCCGGCCCCGGGGCTTCCTTATCCCAGGTTCTCCTTCCGCGGGTTTTCCTCCGTCAGGTTTTCCTTTCGCGGGTTTTCCTTTCCCTGAAGGTTGTCCCGGAAGGTTGTCCTGAGAGGTTGTCCCGTCGAGGTTATCCTGCGGGGGTTTTCCCCTGAGGCTTTGTTTTCCTCAGCTGTTGATCACATTATACGCAAGGGATCTTTTGACGTTTTTGCAGTTTTTCTTTTCCACTTTGCATTTATTCGCCAGTAAAAAACCTGCCCGCGGCCGGTTTCTTTTCCGGTCACGGGCAGGTCCGCACTCAAAAATATATACCGGGACTTCCGGTCAGTCAGAGACTTTTACAAACAGGCCGTCCTCCGTGTTTTTGGAATCCTGCCAGCGGAGCTTATCGCCCTCCTTCATCAGGGCTCCCTCAGTCAGCTCCTCTCCGGTAACGGTCTCCTTGTCATTGTCATCCCATGTGTGGACGGAATAGT
>CAMOYC010000180.1 GCA_946629665.1 uncultured Lachnospiraceae bacterium | reverse complement strand
TAGTCTTCTCCTTCAAACCGGAGCAGTTCACAGATCTCCAGGATCCGCCTAAGGCCTTCCTGCTGCCTGCCTATATGGATCAGGATCTCCACGGAGGATCCCACGATCCCCTGGACTGCCCGAAGGGGCATTTCCAATCCGCCCATCAGTACCATGGTCTCCAGTCTCCGGAGAGCATCCCGACAGGAGTTGGCATGGATCGTGCTAAAAGATCCGGAATGGCCCGTGGACAAGGCCTGGAGCATCGCTACCGCCTCCGCGCCCCGAACCTCGCCGACAATGATCCGGTCCGGTCTCATTCGCAGACTGGCCTTGATCAGATCGTTCATGGTAATCTGTCCCCGGCCCTCCACATTGGCATTCCTGGTCTCCATTCTTACCAGATTATCCACGTGAAAAAACTGCAGTTCCGCAGAATCTTCGATCGTGATGATCCGCTCCGATGCTCCGATATACTCTGCCAGCGCATTCAGCAGGGAAGACTTGCCGGAATTGGTTGCCCCGCTTACAAGAATGTTGAATCTGGCTTTCACCAGGGCTCCCAGAACCGGAGCCAGCGATGCCGGAAATTCCCCGAATCTGATCAGGCGGTCAATACTCATTCCTCCCTTTAGGAACTTTCGGATCGTGATCACCGGCCCCTGCAGGGAGATCGGCGGCAGCACAATATGGACCCGGGATCCGTCGGAAAGCCTGGCATCCACGATAGGATTGCTTTCATTTACGATCCGGTTGGCAGGACCCACAATCTGCTCGATCGTCCGGATAACCTCCCTGTCATCCATGAATCGATCCTTCGTACGCAGGACCTGCCCATCTTTCTCGATAAAGATCTTGTCCGCGCCAACCACCATGATCTCGCTGACAGAATCATCCTTCAGATAAGGCTCAAGGACATCCAGTCCTCTTATGGAATCAAATAATTCCCTTCTCAGCCGGCGCTTCTCCTCAAGCGTCCCCGGCTGACTGCGCCCGTTTTTCAGAATAATCTTGTCGATCGTCTGATAGATAAGGTCGTCATCCAGCCCGTCCGATGCTTCTATTCTGTGCAGGGAGTTTAGAACTTCTTCCCGAAGTGCCATCTTCTTATCCGGCTCCAATCTTTCTTCTCTCCTTACCTGCTGTCTCCTTATCTGCTGTCTTACTTGATGTTTTCATGCTTGATGTTTCAGATAACCATTTTCCATATATTGGCAGCTTTGGTGAATTCAATCTATCATACAATCCATGTTTTGTCTAGTATTATTTTCCAGTTTTTATAATATTTAGTTTATTTTCTTGTTTTTATTATTTTCTCTTGATTTTTCTATTTCATGGTGTTACTATGGTTTCCAACCCTGACGCCCAAACATGGCGGAGCAGATGTCAAGTATCTTCAGAAACTCATGCAGAACAGAGGTGATCATGATATCAGAACTAAATAAGATCATTATTGTCCAGAAGGGTGAATACGGCCGCAGACTGGTCCGTTTCCTGGAACGGAACCTGCCTGCAGCCACGAGAACGATTCTATTTACGAACAAAAAGATGTTGCAGGAAACCGCCGAAGTTGCGGACTGCTATCTCATAGACCGGGATTTCTTCCGGGAAGAGGGGGCCATATCCGGGATTCCGCCTGAAAGGATCATCTGGCTTAGTTCCGAACCGGCTGCACCGGAGAATGCGGACCCGCCCTCCTCATCCGACTCCGGTTTCGGAAGAGCCTTCAACCGATTCGAGCCACCGCAGAAACTGCTTGACCTGCTGGCAGGGGAAGATTTCATAGGGGAAGTGACGGAACAGAGAAAGAGCAGGATCAGCCTGATCTATTCTCCGATAAACCAGGAAAACCTCTACGGGCTGGCACGGAACCTCATGCAGGAGGGGGATCTTTATCTGGGCGCGGAAGATATTGGATTTTCCGGAGAGAAAGAAATGGATATGGGCGACCTGTGCTACTATATCCATCTGAAGGAAGAGCACATACTGGAAACGATGCAGCAGATGCTGCGGGAAGAAGAAGGCCGATATTGCCTGGACTCGCCGGATATGTATTTTTTCTTAAGAGAGGTGACCACGGACGAATACCGCTGGTTCTTTGACAGACTCCGGGCTGCTTCCTACCCGGAAGTCTACATCGGCGCCGGGTCCGGTTTTTTATCAGATCCGGCCATGTTTCATCTTTTTGACCGTGTCATTCTGATAGATTCACAGCAGAATGAGCGCCAGCATTTTTTCTGTGACCGGCTGGAAGCTATGCTGAAAGATGACTATTTTTCTTTTGAGGGACAGGTAGTACGGGTCGGCCTGTAACTTCGTTGCCGACCAGCCTTGGTGTATACCTTTTTTGCAATTTAAAACCAGGACCTTTGTGAATATACAAAGATCCTGGTGATTTCGAGGCTGTTTAATGCGTCACTACTTATTCTTCGCCCTGGTCCTGCGACCTACCCCAAAGTATTTTTTCCCGCCGATCTTGCGGTAGGCTTTTACGATATAGAAGAATTTTTTCTTCCTTTTCCCTTTGATCAATGCTTTCGGCTTCTTAGTAAGGGCTACCCGCTTGAAGCCCGTGTACTTTTTGGGGGAACGGAACACAGCATAGCCGGAGGCTCCCGCTACCTTCCTCCATGTCAGTTTCACAGCTCCTTTTTTGCGGATCTTCTTGATCTTGGTTGTAGCCGGCAGAAGAGGGCAGTCTGATACGATACCGGATTTAGCGCTGTAATATCGTTTTCCGTTCATTGTCGCGTAGGCAGCTACACGGAATTTATAAAGCTTTTTCGGGGAAAGGCCGGATATGCTTGTGCTGGTTCCAGTGACCGCCTTCACCGGCAGGTAGATGGTCCCCTGCTTCCGGTAGACCATGTAGCCGCTGGCACCGGCCGCCTTATTCCATGTCAGTTTGACTCCTTTTAAGAGGCCTTTGGTCTTAAGCCCGGTTACTTTCGCGGGCTTTGTCCCCGCTGCCACATTGTGGGAACCTGCCAGAAAATCCATCATAGGTATCCCATAACCGGTGTACTTGTCCTTTCCGGGACTTCCGATGTCCTCACAATGACCCTTGAGCAGAGAAACTGCCTGATCCTGATTGTAGGAAGGATGATAGAGTTTGACCATCGCCATGGAAGCCGCTATATGAGGGCAGGCCATGGAGGTTCCCCCCATCTCCACATAGTCTATATTGTTGGTGTGGGAAGCACTCAGGATCCATTCGCCCGGTGCTGCAAAGTCAACAGTGCCGTAGTTGGAGAAGTCAGAATGTTCCATAGGACCATAATTATCAGTGACAGACCCGATGGCCAGCACGTAGGGTGATGCCGCCGGATATTCGACCGTCGTATCGAGATTCGCATAATGATTGCCGCTGGCAGCACAGATGATCGCACCGGAATCCTTCGCCATCTTGAAGAAGC
>CAMOYC010000179.1 GCA_946629665.1 uncultured Lachnospiraceae bacterium | reverse complement strand
ACAGAAAAATGACTGCTTCGTCAAACTGCTGGTGCAGCCACAGGCGGAAAACAGCGGTTTAAACTTTGTTGAGAGAGGACTATAGAATGATCGACGAATGGATTTTCGGAACAACGGAAGAGGGAAAAGAGGTCAGAGCCTTTACTCTGACCAACGGAAACGGGATGGAAGTGAATGTACTTTCCTGGGGGGCGACCCTGTGGAGAGTTCTTGTCCCGGATTATCAGGGAGATCTTCGGGATGTGGTCCTCTATCAGGAGAACCTCGCCGATATTAAAGCGGATACTACCTTCATGGGGGGCTGCATCGGCCCTCATGGCAACCGGATCGGAGGAGCCTCCTTTGAACTGAACGGGAAATCCTATCCCCTGGATGTAAACAATAATGAAAACAATCTGCACAGCGGCAGTGCCTGCTTTTTCGGCAAACTCTGGGAGGCCGAGCCGGGGGAGGATGCCGTCCTCTTCCGCCTTCAGGCGCCGGACGGCGAAGGCGGTTTCCCGGGAAATCGTTCCGTTGAGGTGATCTACCGGCTGACAGAGGACAACACGGTGGAAATCGAGTACCGGGGCACTTCCGACAGCGATACCCTGATGAACATGACCAATCATGCCTACTTCAATCTGGGAAATATGGACGATCATGTGCTGCAGACAAAACTGTGGATCGATGCAGACGCGGTCACGGAGGTGGATGCCGGTCTGATTCCTACGGGAAAACTGCTCCCCGTGGAGAATACGGTGTTTGACTTCCGGGAAGCGAAGATGATCGGCCGGGACGCCTTCCGTTTTGAGGATGAACAGCTTTCCTACGGTGGCGGATATGACCATAATTTTGTCCTGAACGGATCGGGTTACCGCAAAGTGGCCAGCGCATTCCTTGCGGAGAGCGGCATCGGTATGGAGGTCTTCACGGATCAGCCGGGACTTCAGTTCTACTGCGGCAACTTCCTGGAAGCTCCTTACGGAAAGAACCGGGGATTCGCTATGGAAACCCAGCATTTCCCGGACAGTGTCCACCATGAGAACTTTCCCTCCGTCGTGCTCCGGCAGGGAGAGGAATATTATACAAAGACCGGCTACCGGTTTACGGTAGATGTACCGGAGAAAAAGTAATCGTAGAAATAACTTCTGGACTCGCCAGCGAGTCCAGAACCCATAAGAAGATAAAAAAAGATCCTGGGTACCTTTCAGAGTACGCAGGATCTTTTTTTGTGCGGTTTGGATCGAAAATTTAATTGCTGCCAGCGGAGAAGCGGTCACGGATCTTCTGCCAGCGGCTCTTCTTGACAACGGGTTTGATGCTGCCGCCGCGGACACTCTTGATCCCGGTGATATAGATGCCGGAGATCTCGACTTTGCACTCCGCCTTTACCGGCAGAACATCAAATACGGCACGGTCTGCAACCATCGTCATGATACGGGGACCGACCTTTGCCTTTACAATGGGCATCTTGTTGCGGCGCAGATACCAGGGAGTCTGGTCAATTACCATCTGCGGCAGGCCGGATTCTTTGAGTTTCAGAAGTTTCTTGTCGATGATCAGCATCGAAACCACCTGTTTCATGGCTTCCATGGTGGCATTGGCTTCGGCCTGTTTCTTCTGCATCCTGCGGCCCAGGAAATACAGAACAACCAGAGCAACCAGCAAAATGATCAGTATGACCAACAAGACTTTCCCTAGCATAGTAACTCCTCCAGATTTCAAAACTCGCGAAGCATTTATCTTTTACAAGACCTACAAGATAAACATTCCGAACTATTATAACATTCTGTGACTTGGCTTGCAAGAGAAAAATGGAGAAAAACAGATTTTTTTGAAAAAATTCATTGACAGCTTGACTTTTCTTTGCTATTATGAAGTTTGCACTATTGTGGTGTTATATGCCCTTGAGATAGCTGCGAAAAGTACTAAAGGCCAGCGGGATCATTCCCTTTTCATTAAATATATGATAGTTTTTCCTGGAATGGTTTCGTGAATTTATTATAGGGGTGAAGCGTCTATGGAGAATTACAGAATGCGTCCGGTTCCTGCCGGAAAAGGCATGCGGATGAGCTATTCGAGACAAAAAGATGTGCTGGATATGCCGAATCTCATCGAGATTCAGAAGGATTCATACCAATGGTTCCTTCACGACGGGCTGAAAGAAGTTTTCGATGACATTTCCCCCATCTCAGACTTCAGTGGTCATCTGAGTCTGGAATTTGTGGATTTTATGTTGTGTCGTGACGACGTAAAGTACACAATTGAGGAATGCAAAGAGAGAGACGCCACATTGGCAGCTCCTCTGAAGGTGAAAGTACGTCTGATCAATGAAGAGTCCGGTGAGATCAATGAGCATGAGATCTTCATGGGAGACCTTCCTCTGATGACAGAGACCGGATCCTTTGTAATCAATGGTGCCGAGCGTGTTATCGTCAGCCAGCTGGTTCGTTCTCCGGGTATCTACTATGGTATTACCAAGGATAAACTGGGTAAGGAACTGTATTCCTGTACGGTAATTCCGAACCGTGGTGCCTGGCTGGAGTATGAAACCGATTCCAACGATGTCTTCTACGTGCGTGTGGACCGTACCCGTAAGGTACCGGTTACCGTACTGATCCGTGCTCTGGGTGTCGGTACCAATGCAGAGATCGAGGAACTCTTCGGCGAGGAGCCTATGCTCACGGCCAGCCTGGCCAAGGATACGGCGGTGAATGCCGACGAAGGTCTGCTGGATCTGTACAAGAAGATCCGTCCCGGTGAGCCGCTGTATGTGGATAATGCCCGCAGCCTCCTGGAGAGCATGTTCTTTGATTCCAGACGGTATGACCTGGCGAAGGTCGGCCGCTATAAATTCAATAAGAAGCTGCATTTCTCCCGCCGTATTACGGGCATGGAACTGGCAGCAGACGTGGTAGATACAGAGACCGGAGAGGTTCTGGCGGAAGCCGAGACCGTAGTGGACAAGGAACTTGCCACCCGGATTCAGAATGCCGGTATCAGTTATGTATATGTCTATGGCGACAGAGAGACCAAGGATAAAGAGCATGTACGTGTGAAGGTCAAGGTCCTTTCCAATATGATGGTAGATCTTAAGGCTCATGTGGACTGTGACCCGATGGATCTGGGCATCAAGGAAGACGTCTACTATCCGGTTCTGAAAGAACTGATGGAAGAGTTTACCGATCCGGACGAGCTCCTGACAGCGATCAAAAAGAATGTGATCCGTCTGGTGCCGAAGCATATTACAAGAGAAGATATTTTCGCCAGCATCAACTACTGCATGCATCTGTCGGCGGGCATCGGCAATGCCGATGACATCGACCATCTGGGCAACCGCCGGATCCGTGCCGTGGGTGAGCTGCTGCAGAATCAGTACCGGATCGGCCTTTCCCGTATGGAGAGAGTGGTTCGCGAGAGAATGACGACCCAG
>CAMOYC010000178.1 GCA_946629665.1 uncultured Lachnospiraceae bacterium | reverse complement strand
AGTGTAGAGAGTTGGTCCGAGCCCGGGAAGCAAAGCTTGGGAGAAAGCTTACCTTCTACGACCAGACCTTTGGCTGCCAGATGAATTTTAAGGATTCGGAGAAGCTGAACGGTATTCTGGAGGAGATCGGTTATGTGCGGGCGGATTCCGAGAAGGCGGATTTCGTTTACTACAATACCTGCACGGTAAGGGAGAATGCCAATATCCGTGTGTACGGCCGGCTGGGTACATTGAAGACCTACAAGAAGAAGAATCCGGAGATGCTGATCGCCATGTGCGGCTGTATGATGCAGGAGCCGGAAGAGCAGGAGAAGGTGAAAAAGACCTTCACTTTTGTGGATGTGGTCTTCGGGACCCACAATATTTTCAAGCTGGCGGAGCTGCTCTATGAGGCGCTCAGTTCCAGGCACCGGGTGTTTGATGTCTGGGAGAGTACGGACCAGATCATCGAGGACCTGCCCAGCGACAGGAAGATCCCTTTTAAGGCTTCCGTCAACATCATGTTTGGCTGTAATAACTTCTGCACCTACTGTATCGTTCCCTACGTTCGGGGGCGGGAGAGGAGCAGGAAGCCGGAGGATATCCTTGCGGAGGTGGAAAGATTAGCGGCGGACGGCGTCGTGGAAGTTATGCTACTCGGCCAGAATGTAAATTCCTACGGCAAGAATCTGGAGAACCCCATCAGCTTTGCCCAGCTGCTCAGCCGGGTGGAGCAGGTCCCCGGGATTGAGAGAGTGCGTTTCATGACCTCCCATCCCAAGGACCTGTCAGACGAGCTGATCGAAGTGATGGCCGCCTCGAAGAAAATATGCCGGCACATCCATCTGCCGGTCCAGAGCGGCAGCACCAGACTCCTTAAGAAAATGAACCGGAAGTATTCCAAAGAAGATTATCTGACCCTGGTCGACAAGCTTCGGACCGCCATGCCGGATATCTCCATCACCACGGACATCATCGTAGGCTTCCCCGGGGAGACGGAGGAGGATTTCCAGGAGACTCTGGATGTGGTGAAGAAGGCTGCCTACGACAGCGCCTTTACCTTTATCTATTCCAAGCGGTCAGGCACTCCCGCGGCGAAGATGCCGGACCAGGTGCCGGAGGATGTGGTCCATGAGCGGTTTGACCGCCTGCTGAAACTGGTGAATGAGACCGCCAAAGGCCAGAACGGCAAACTGGCAGGCAGGACCGAACCGGTACTGGCCGAGTCCGTGAACGAGAGGGACGCATCCCTGATCACCGGAAGATTATCCAACAACAATGTAGTACATTTTAAGGCGGATCCTTCCGTGATCGGAAAGATCGTGCCGGTTGTATTAGAAGAAGCCAGAGGGTTCTACTATCTGGGAAGGATGGCATAGTCATGGCAAAATTGACTCCGATGATGGAGCAGTACTTTGAGATAAAAAATAAATACGAAGATTGTATTTTGTTCTACAGGCTGGGAGATTTCTATGAGATGTTCTTCGATGATGCGCTGAAGGCATCCAAGGAGCTGGAGATCACCCTGACCGGCAGAGATTGCGGGCAGAAGGAGAGGGCTCCCATGTGCGGTGTGCCATTTCATTCCTGTGAGCCCTACATCAACAAGCTGGTGGAGAAGGGCTACCGGGTGGCAATCTGCGAACAGGTGGAAGATCCCAAGGCAGCCAAAGGCATTGTAAAGCGGGACGTGATCCGCGTGATCACTCCGGGAACGAATGTGATCACCCAGGGGATGGATGAGACCCGGAATAACTATATCATGTGCGTTTTCTGCCAGGATGAGCAGTTTGGAGTCAGTGTCTGTGACCTGACCACCGGTGAGTTCCGGACCACTCATTTATCCAGGCAGGATGTGCTCATGGATGAGTTGAACAAATATGAGCCGGCAGAGATCCTTTGCAACGATGCGCTGCTGATCTCCGGGATCGATACGGACTACCTGAAGGAGAAACTGGGTTCCGTGATCACTCCTCTTAACAGCAGCTATTTTGTTCCGGAAGACTGCCGCGACCAGATCCTGTCCCAATATGATAAGAAGGATCTGGAAGAGATGGGGCTTGCTGAGCTGCCCTATGAGGCGATCGCCAGCGGCGCCCTCCTCCGTTACCTGCATGAGACCCAGAAGAACTCCCTGTCCCACCTGATGGACCTGATCCTCTACGAGACAGACGGCTTTATGGTTCTCGACAGTGCGACCAGAAGGAATCTGGAACTGACGGAGACTCTCCGTGAAAAAAATAAAAAAGGCAGTCTGCTCTGGGTCCTGGACCGCACCAGGACCGCCATGGGAGCCAGGATGCTCCGGAAGATGATCGAGCAGCCCCTGCTTTCCAAAAGTGATATCAACAGCCGGCTGGATGCGGTGGAGATGCTGAAAGACAATACCATGGCCCGGGAGGAACTCCGGGAGTACATGAATGCGATCTATGATCTGGAACGGCTGACCATGAAGATCAGTTACCGGTCCGCCAATCCCAGAGACCTGATCTCCTTTAAAACTTCCCTTCAGTATCTGCCCTACATTAAGGACATTCTGCTGCAGTTCTCCAAGGGACAGCTTCATCAGATGGCGAAAGACCTGGACCCGCTGACCGACCTTTACGAGCTGCTGGAAGCTTCCATTCAGGATGACCCGCCCATCACCATCCGGGAGGGAGACCTGATCAAGGACGGCTATGACGAGCAGGTGGACCATCTGAAAAAGGCCAGGACGGACGGAAAGACCTGGCTGGCAGACCTGGAGGCCAGAGAGAAGGAGAAGACCGGTATCACCAAGCTTCGGGTCCGCTATAATAAAGTATTCGGATACTATATCGAAGTCACCAATTCATTTAAGGATAAGGTGCCGGATTATTATATAAGAAGACAGACGCTCGCTAACGCGGAGCGTTATACAACAGAAGAGCTGGCAGAGCTTGCCCACACCATCCTGAATGCCCAGGATGAACTCTACGACCTGGAATACGAGCTTTTCGTCCAGATCCGTGACCATCTGGCGGGGCAGACCCGCCGGATCCAGGAGACTGCGGCGATCATCGCCAGGACCGATGTCTATGCATCCTTGGCGGTCGTTGCGGAGCAGAGTCTCTACGTGCGGCCCAAACTGAACCAGCGGGGCGTGATCGATATCAAGGGAGGAAGACATCCGGTTGTGGAGAAAATGATGCACTCTGATCTCTTTGTGGACAACGATACCTACTTAGACCACAGAAAAAACCGGGTGAGCATCATCACCGGCCCCAACATGGCCGGCAAGTCCACCTACATGAGACAGACTGCCCTCATCACTCTGATGGCCCAGATCGGCTCCTTCGTGCCTGCCAAGGCGGCGAATATAGGGATTGTAGACCGGATCTTTACCCGGGTGGGAGCCTCTGATGACCTGGCTTCCGGCCAGTCCACCTTCATGGTGGAGATGAATGAGGTCGCAAATATCTTAAAGCACGCTACCAGGGACAGCCTTCT
>CAMOYC010000177.1 GCA_946629665.1 uncultured Lachnospiraceae bacterium | reverse complement strand
GACTTATTTCTGGTAACGTTTACCATCAACTAGAATTTATTATTTCAATTCACGTTAAATTCCTTCTCCAAAAACAATCTTTACGATCTTCATTTTGACAAGTCCGTCACAGAACCGAATCATCAGCTTATGAAGCAGGCCCACATTATTGTAAATGTCCCTGTATCCCCGCATGTAGCTTTTTGCCGTCGCAGAGGCGAATCGATCGCTCCATGCTCTCAGTTCTGCCTCATCTTCCAGAGAAAAGTAGGCCTTCACATCTGTGATCCCGGCCTCCTTCAGCCAAGTCTTCCGCATCAGACCGGCGCCACGCTCGTTACAGGAATCAAAGACAAGCACACCTCCGGGAAAACGCTTAGCCATAGACTGAAACAGCTTTTTTACATCCTCAGTTTTGAAATAATAGAATAATCCTGCGGCAAAAAAGACCGCACCGTACGAAGCATCGATCCTGTCCATCCAAGTATGATCATTCAGATCACAGGCCAGATTCATCTCCCGCTCTCCGGCCGGGAGTAGTTCATCCCGCACCTTGATCACATCCGGAAGGTCAATATTATAGCCCTTGCATTGCCCGTTATTCACCTTGGTGAAGGTGTCATCCAGGCCGCAACCAAGATTCACGACTGCCGCTTTCGGATGATCCTTGAGATACATCTCCACTTCACAGCGCAAGTCATATTGGCGCTGCGCCACTTCCAGAGCTCCGAAGAGACCTGCCACAGATTCCATTTTCTTGCGCTTTTCTGCGAAGTCGTAGTCCAGACTGTCACAAATCCTCTTGGCTTCCGAATCTGAAAACAGCTCCGGAAAATGCTCCGAACAAACCAGTCTTCCGAAAAGCGGAATGACTAGTGTCTCTTGAACCGTGTTTTTCTCAATATGATATTTCATCCAAATTGCTCCCTTCTGACTAGATGGAAATCGCAGCAAGCTCGCTGGGATCTAATGATTTGTATGAATTACAACTCCATGAATAGCGTTCATTTAGTTAGTCTTCCCTAATTACTTGCTCATTTTATTCCCATCAAGGTGGGATTGCAAGAGTCAGAAAGTGACATCTTTTCACCGCAAACAAATACCGCCCTACAGTCTGTTCTCTGTAAGGCGGTAATACCTGACATTATTATTGCGTCATATGGGGTTAATTGGCAGGTCCACTATTCAACAGCACCATGGCAACCAGAACCAACAGAATTCCCAGCCACTGTCTCTTCGTATATCTCTGATGGAAAATCAGGGCATCAACAGCCATAACGATCAGAATAGCTCCCGTACTGTTGATCGGATATACAATGATAGCCGGAAGGGCCACCAAGGCCGGTAAAAGAAGAAAAGAGGAATAATAATTTGGAATTCCAACGGCAATACCGGCTGCCATCTCCGCCCACACTAGAGATTTTCCGGTCTTCTTCCACTCCAGGAAAAGGAGGAAGGCAGTCAATACCGCAGCTGTGAAGAAAAGATACAGAAAATATAGTTCATCTTGATCGCGCGTTCCCACCTGTTCGAAGATTTTGGACATGGAACTGCCTCCGCCGCCGGCCAGCATCGTCAGAATCAAAACACCAGTGTGAACTTTACCGGTTGGCAATATGTTTTCCGATTTCTCATCTCCGGAGCCATTGATCAACACAAGAGCCGTCAGAACCATCACCATGCCTGCGATCTGCATAGGACTGGGCTTTTCACCGAAGACGAATATGCTGACTGCCAATGAGATGACCAGTCCCATCTTGGCAAACACTGATGTCAGAGTAGCCCCGTTCAGCCGCGTGCTGGTCTGCATAGTCACTAAACCTGCAACAAAGAAAACACCTCCTATTATTCCGCACAAGATCGTAGTAAAAGAACCTCGCAGAACTAAAGAGCGATCCGGAAGGCTGAGCCATGAGATCAGAACACAAACTAGATAATTGCCCAAAATGATCCCGTATCGATTTCCTTTAGAATTCTCAAAAATCTTGAGTACTATCGCCAGCACTGCACTGCTGCAAGTTGCAAGGACTAAATACAACATTTCTGTTTACCTCAATGATCTTCCACGATCTGTCTGATATAAGATTCAATATCAAGCCAAATATTGCAAAAATGTAAAGAATAGTCAATAATTCATTTGACCATATTGTAGCTTCCCCAATTATAAGGAGGTATATCATATCCATGCAGGCCATGATCTTAACCGTTCTATCCTCCGCCGCTGGCAGTGCGGCGGGTTGTATTCTTTCCCTTTTTATGGGACGTCCCGGTAAAAGAGCAAAGGTAGATCCCTTTGTAAAGAGGATCCTTCCTCTATGTGCCGGCTTTCTTCTGATGGCTCTGGCCATCCTGGCTGCCCCGGGGATCCTGAAGCTGATCCTGTCCGTTTTCTTTTCAGCCTTTACAGTGACCGGACTGGGAACGGCTAAGGGTCTCGAGAACAGGGATCAGGCTCTTCTGGAAATGGCTTATGTCTTTTTTGTTCCTGACAAGTCCCGCATCACCTATATTGACCTACCCGCCTGCCTAGACAAGATCGTCCTTTCTGCCATGATCGCCGGGCCTGTATCCGCCATCGTCGGTGCAGCAGCTCTCTTTGCGGCAGGCAGTACTCCCAGTATCCCCCTTCAGATCACAGCAGGTCTTCTCCTTCTTGTTCTCGCAGCCTTGGCCAAAAACTTGCTTAAAAAGAATTCCGGGAAGGGAGGCAGTGCAGCATGACCATCGAAGCATTGAATGTAAGCAAAAACTATGAGGGGAAGCCCTATCTGAAAAACGTGAGCCTGGATATCTCCTCCGGCTCTGTCATCTCTGTCGTAGGCGCAAAAAAGAGCGGAAAAACCGCTCTCCTTCGCATTATTATGGGCCTGGAAGAAGCCGACGACGGGCAGGTCAACCTGCTTGGCGACTACAAATATGACCGCTTCAATATCGGTGCTGTATTCCAGGATGACCGTCTATGCCCCGGGTTTACCGCTGCCCAAAACGTAGCTATGGTCAATAAAAGGCTCTCTGTCAAGGTCGCCGGAGAGGAACTGGAAAAGCTCCTCCCCGCAGGCACAGCAGATCTCCCCGTTGAAGATCTGACCCCTGCCCAGCGCCGCATGGTCTGCATCATCAGAGCCTGCATCATTCCTTCCGATGTCCGTCTGATGGATGAACCCTTTGCCGGCATGACCGAAGAAGAAAAGGAAAAGTCCATCGCCTATATCCATTCCGTCTTGGCCAATACACCTCTGGTAATTACCTGCCTGCCGGGAGAAGAGCTTCCTTTCGGAAAAACCTTCCACCTTTCCTAACACCATTTCGGACACGGCACGACGCTGAAGTAAAACGCTTTTCCTTGTAATTGTTTCATGGAATATAGAAGAACCCTCCACCAAACCTGGTGAAGGGTTCTTTTCATCATGATCAATAGAGCTTCGCGCCTGCCGGAATGTGGTTGTCCACCATCAGCAGGTTGAGCTTCTCCTCGCCCTCTTCCT
>CAMOYC010000176.1 GCA_946629665.1 uncultured Lachnospiraceae bacterium | reverse complement strand
TTTTTCTCTGTCTTTTGCAAAAACTTGGTTAGCGCAGACTGTGTGATGAACAGCGAAGCTGCTGCTTTTGAAATGCTGCGGTGCTCCGCAATCTGCACGATATACTCATAATCCCTTATATCCATTTCTGTCCCTCCGTGAACTCCCCCCACCCTCGCTTCGCATAGGGGAAGCAGGTATTCTGCCATGAATCGGGCAAATTATTCCTAACAGGAATTTTATCAGGAAAATTATGAATTTGTCTACATATTAAAACACGGTGTATAGTAATGGCATAGAGCTCCGGAACTCACGTGAACAACAAAAGAAAAGGAGGTATTTCTATATTATGTCTCAAACTTGGATTATTGGTACATTTCTTATATCGATGGCCTACATGCTGGTCACCATCATCAAGTTCAAAATGAACGCTTTCTATTCTCTTCTGAGCGGAAGTTATATCCTTGCGTTTCTGATCAGAATGCCTTTGACAGATATCAATGGTGCCATTACAGGCGGATTCGCCGGTGCTCTTGGCGCTCTGGGTATCGTAGTTGCACTTGGCGCGATCCTTGGTTCTCTGCTCTCCATGTCCGGTGCAACCGAACAGCTTGCAGCAGGCGTCCTGCGCGCGGCAGGTAAAGAGAGAAGCTCTCTTGCTATGAACATAATCGGATTTATCATCTCGATTCCGGTTTACATGGGTTCCGCATACATTATCCTGAATCCTCTTTGCAAGAATCTTTCCAAAGATACAAAGAAAAACGTCATCGTGTATACCACAGCTCTTTCCATCGGCCTGCTGGTCACTCACTGCCTGGTAATCCCGACTCCCGGCCCGCTGGCTGTAGCTAATACTCTGGGAATCGACATCGGATGGTTCATCCTGTATGCTCTGCTCGTCAGTATCGCCGCTTCCCTGACCGGCGGATGGCTGTACAGTGAATTCATGGGAAAGAAGTATCCCTATGAGGAACTTATCGAAGATCTGAAAGAAGATACTGCTGAGGAAACAGATTCTGACAAAAAGGTTCCTTCGTTTGCACTCTCTGTCAGCCTTATACTTCTTCCTATCGTCCTGATCCTTGTTGGTACCGTTCTGCCCTTCATCGTTCCCGCGGCAGCACCTTTCTCTTCATTCCTTTCCGGCAATTCCGGTCTGGTAGCATTAGTGATCAGTGATATTGTTGCTTTTGCGGCATTAAAGCCTTATATTGATACGCCCCTCTCCAAGATCATCTCCAAGACCTTTAACGAGCAGGGTGAAATGCTCCTGATCCTTGGTGCAGGCGGAGCTTATGGTTCGATTATCTCCAACGGCGGTGTCGGTGATGCTTTGGTATCTCTCCTCTCCAGCTGGAACATCAGCGTTCTTATTCTTGCTTTCATTCTTTGCATCCTTCTGCGTGCAGCACTCGGATCTGCAACTGTCGCTCTGCTTACAACAGCTACGATCCTCGGACCTGTCGCCAGTGAAATGGGTACAAACATGATCCTCCTTGGTCTTTCGATCTGCGTAGCGGCAGTTGGTCTTGGCCTTCCGACAGACGGCGGTTTCTGGCTGGTTGAAAAGCTTGACAACCTCGGCTTCAAGAAGACCTTGATCTCCTACACCGGCGGCTCTACGATTGCTTCATTAGTTGGATTTGCAGTAGTCATGATCTTGAACGCCTGCGCAGGATTCCTGCCGGGACTTCACTGATAAAGGGAGGTTATTATGAGATTTATCGATCAGGTGCGTGTCCCCATTCCGGCAAAGACAGAACACATTCGCCGCAAGTATCTTGATCTTTCTTATGATGAAGGGTTCTATCGCAGAAAGCTTGATATCTATCTTCCGAATGAGGGAGAAGGACCCTTCCCTGTTATCGTGGATATTCATGGAGGCGGTTGGTATTTTGGCGATAAGAGCGAGCACAAACTGGATCCGGCTCTCCACCTCCTCGACAGAGGATATGCCGTTGTTTCGGTTGGCTATTCCCTGAGCTGGATGAAAAAGCTGCCCACGCAGGTTTTCGAAGTGAAAGCTGCCATCCGTTACCTGAGGGCACATGCCGATGAATATCATCTGGATGGAAAGCACATTGCTCTCTGGGGCGAGTCCAGCGGCAGTCACTACGCTGCTCTGACCGCCTGCAGCGCTTCCGCTCATGAACTCTTTAATACAGAGATCGGAGGAAATGCTGAACAGAGTGATGAAGTTCAGGCAGTGATCGGCTGGTTTACGCCTACCAACCTGGGAAGGATTCCCGAGCAGCTGTGGGTGTGTGGACAGGATGTCCCTGCCGAAGCCAACACTGCACCGGACAGCCCGCCCGGAGTAGTCCTCGGCGCGTCACCGCAGGACGTCCCTGAACTTGTGAGAGTATGCGATCCCAACACATACATCAATAAGAACACGCCTCCTTTCTTCCTCTTCCACGGCACAAACGATACGGTAGTTCCGATCCTCAGCAGCATGATCTTAGCAGAAAACCTTATGCGTGCGATCGGCAGAGAGAATGTCCGATACAGATGGGTTGAGGGCGCCAGACATACTAAAGATGATTTTGATAACGAGGAAAACTATCAGCTGATCGGTGATTTCCTGGACACGTATCTCAAAGAAAGGTAAAAGACATGGCCTACACAGAAGGAATCAATACTACGCTTTGCCTGAATACGATCGGACTCCGTTGGTTCAACGACGCATGTTATGAAATCAGCCTTCCGACCGGAAAGAAAATCGTGATCGACCCTACCATCGATACCAGCCCCTATAAAAAGCTGGGAAGCGATGCGTTGGAGGGAGCCGACTACATCCTTCTTTCCCACACCCACTATGATCACATTCTGAACGTGGGAGATCTTGCCCGGAAATTTGATTCCAAGGTCTTTGTAGGCAGGACCAGCGCTCTGGCTCTGGCCAAATACTTCGATCTGCCGGGCTACAGGGTCTATCCCTGCTCCAGCGGCGATGTCTATGAGATGGACGATTTTACCCTGGAGGTCATCCTGGGCAAACACACAAAGATGGGAGACATGGACACCATCGGCCATATGAAGGCCAATCTGGACCATTTCCGTCTGGCAGAGGATCTGGAAGAAACCATGATCATGGGATCCTTTGAGTATTACAACTATCTGCTGACTCTTCCGGACCATACTAAGATCCTGATCTGGGGAGGGGAAGCTTCTCCGGAATGCATCCGAAGAGCAGGACATTACGATCCGGATATTTCCATCGTACAAATTCCCAGAGAAGGCGCCAGGGCTATTGCGGACCTCTATAAAGCCGTAGGCGGCAAGGTCATCTTCCCCCACCACCATGAGACGATTTTGGATCTGGAGGGGGGTCCTGATCTGATCAGCGACATGCTGGACCTGGTCCACCGGGAAGCACCTGGTACGGAAGTAATCTGTCCCAGAAAGGGCGTCTGGTACAGGATTGGCATGCAGATCCATGAAGAAGCTTGAGACATAAACGAAAGGGGGTGTTGCATCTCGCTGAT
>CAMOYC010000175.1 GCA_946629665.1 uncultured Lachnospiraceae bacterium | reverse complement strand
CAATCTTACGATTCTCCATGATAATCCCCCTTTATCTTTAAATCTTCACACCGGCTGCGCCGATAGTGCATTAGCTTCAGTTGTATAAGTCCGGATTGCTCCCGTTGCTTCGCAACTTTCCGCAATCCTCCAAGCGCCATCTCACGCTTTCGCACTATGTGCTCGCGTTCGATATCGCTTGTCCTGCCATATATCTGAACAGCCTTACATGCAAGCATGACGGCTTGTTCAGCTGCATGGCAGTGGACTTATACCAATATTATACTCTAATTCCACTTAAAAGAAAAGCCTGATCGCAGATTTTTCTTGCCTTCGAAAGCGGAAACGTAAAATTAGAAAGGGAATATGATAGGAAACGAAAGAGCAGGCAGGGGTCCAAAAGAAAGAAACGAAATGGAAATAACTGTCAAAAATATAGTTAAAAAAATAACAAGCCCTAATTTGAATTCAAAATACAGAAAAAAAGCAAATGAAATTAAAAACCGCCATTTCCTTACGTTTGTCATGTAGAACTCCGGGCCGTCCCGGAGAGAAGGCCGTTTTCATAATAATATCTATATTTTTCCCTGATTTTCTTTCAAATTTCTGTTAAATTCATAACAGAAATCTATTGATTATAAGGGAGATATTTGCTATGATATCAGCTAGAAGTAAACAAGTTAAAATGGAGGTATATGTATAGATATGGGTAATTCAAAGATGAGTGCCGGAGACCGCATCGATTATCTGCTGGATGATCACAGTTTTGTAGAACTTGGCGGTTATGTTTCGGCCAGAAATACGGATTACAACTTAGGAGCAAAGAAAGTGAAGGGCGACGGCGTGATCACAGGCTACGGCATGCTGGACGGACGTATGGTTTACGTTTACAGCCAGGATACGGCTGCTCTCGGCGGTTCCGTGGGAGAGATGCATGCAAAGAAGATCGCCCGGCTTTACGACCTGGCCATGGAGACCGGGGCGCCGGTGATCGGCATGCTGGACTGTGCAGGCCTGAGACTTCAGGAAGCCTACGACGCGCTTCATGCCTTTGGAACTATTTTCAACAAGCAGGCGAAGGCTTCCGGTGTGATTCCGCAGATTGCCGCAGTGTTCGGCATGTGCGGAGGCGGAAGTGCAGTGATGTCCTCCCTCGCAGACTTCACTCTGATCGAGAAGGAGAACGGAAGCCTCTTTATCAACAGCCCCAACACCTTCGAGGGCAACAGTGAGAGCAAGGTGAATTCCGCTTCTGCCGAGTACCAGGCATCCAAGGCAGGGTCTGTGGACTTTGTCTGCGAGAGTGAAGAGGAGCTTCTGGCTACCTTAAAAGAGCTGGTCAGCGTCCTTCCTTCCGACCTGGCAGCGGACGATGCCTTCGAGGAGACGAAGGATGACCTGAACCGGATCATCCCGGAACTGAATGATGCAGAGTACGATGCCCGTTTCATCCTTTCTTCCATCTCTGATGACAACCTGTTCATCGAGACCAAGAAAGAATACGGTCCGGAGATCGTTACAGGCCTGATCCGGCTGAACGGTGAGACCGTCGGAGCGGTTGCCAGCCAGCCGGTGGAAGGAGAGACCTTCCTGGGCTACAAGGGCCTTGCAAAAGCAAGAAAATTCATCCGCTTCTGCGATGCATTTTCTATTCCCCTTCTTACTATTACAAATGTGACCGGCTTCCAGGCGGACCTCCACCAGGAGAGAAGGCTGGGGAATGCAGCTGCAGAGTTCGCAGCAGCCCTCGCTGGATGTACCGTTCCCAGGATCAACCTGATCGCCGGAAAAGCATATGGGACCGCAGCGGTCCTGATGAACTCCAGGGCTCTCGGAGCAGATTTTGTTCTGGCATGGCCGGATGCTTCCGTCGGTATGATGGATGCAGGCCAGGCAGTCCGGATCATCTACGGCGATGAGCTGTCAGCCAGCGAGGACAAGGGCGCTTTTCTGGCTGAGAAGACTGCAGAGTACCAGGAGATGCAGAGCAGCGCGACAGCTGCCGCAGCCCGGGGCTATGTGGATGATATCATTGAGCCGGATGCAAGCAGAAAGCGGCTGATCGCTGCTTATCAGATGCTCTTCGGAAAGAGAGAGGAGATGCCGGCAAGGAAACATGCGGCACTTTAGTGAGGTGAGACAATGAACATATATTTACAGGCATTGCTCAACACGGCAATGGGTATGGCCACGGTATTTATGGTACTGATCCTCATTTCCATGATCATATCCCTGTTTGTCTATGTGCCGAAGTTTGAGCGAAAGCTGAGACATTTTTCCATAAAAAGAAAAAGGCGGGCTCCGAAAAAGCCGGCGCCTGCTGACCCCAACCGCAAGCGTCCTAAGAGGCCGATCCTGCGGCCGGAGATCTACAAGGAGCCGGAGATCGATAACAATGAGCTGATCGCGGTGATCATGGCTGCGATCGTGGCATCCGAAGGCGGCGCTGTCAGCGCAGACAAGCTGGTGGTCCGCTCCATTAAGAGAGTGAATCGAAGACGATAGAGCAAAGGAGTAAGGAGCAAAGGAGTAAAAAATGAAGAATTACAGAATTACCGTAAACGGTGTGGAATATGAAGTACAGGTTGAAGAGATCGGCGCAGAAGAGATGACACAGACTGCTGCTCCCGCAAGGAAGGCAGCAGCTCCCGCAGCACCTGCAAAGAAGGCTCCGGCCAAGGCAGCCGGCGCAGAAGGCAATGTAAAAGTAACCTCCCCGATGCCCGGCAAGATCGTTGCCATCAAGGCCAATGTAGGCGACACGGTCAAGAAGGGTGATGTTGTGGTTGTTCTTGAGGCCATGAAGATGGAGAACGAGATTGGCGCCACCGAGGACGGCGTAATTGCTTCCGTGAACGTTGCGAACGGAGATATGGTAGAGAGCGGAGCCGTATTATTTACCCTGAATAATTAATCGAGGTCATATCGAAAGGAGATCCTATGAGTTATGTTGCAGAGACTATGACGAATCTTGCAGCGCAGACCGGATTTGCATTTTTGAACCCGGGCAACTTTATTATGATCCTGGTTGCCTTCTTCTTTCTGTATCTGGCCATCGCAAAGGGATACGAACCACTGCTGCTGGTTCCTATTTCCTTCGGCATGCTGCTCGTCAATTTATACCCCGCCATCATGGAGGAGGGGGGACTCCTTCACTATTTCTATCTCTTAGATGAATGGAGTATCCTGCCGTCCCTGATTTTCCTGGGCGTCGGAGCGATGACGGACTTCGGTCCCCTGATCGCCAACCCCATGAGTTTCCTGCTGGGAGCGGCAGCACAGTTTGGTATTTACGGAGCCTATTTCCTGGCGATCGCCATGGGCTTCAACGGAAAAGCCGCAGCGGCTATTTCCATCATCGGCGGAGCGGATGGTCCGACATCCATTTTCTTAGCCGGTAAACTGGGGCAGACGGCCCTGATGGGCCCCATCGCCGTGGCGGCCTATTCCTACATGTCCCTCGTTCCGATCATCCAGCCTCCGATCATGAAGGCGCTGACCACGGAAGAGGAG
>CAMOYC010000174.1 GCA_946629665.1 uncultured Lachnospiraceae bacterium | reverse complement strand
ATCACACCGTACATCACGGCATCGATCATTATTCAGCTTCTTACCATTGCATTCCCTTACTTTGAGAATCTCTCCAAAGAAGGATTGGAAGGACGTAAGAAGATGGCTCAGATCACACGTTACCTGACAGTTGCACTGGCGCTGATCCAGGGACTGGGTCTGACCGTAGGTCTGTTCCGTCAGACCATCATCAACCAGAACTGGTTCACATTCATTGTCATCACCCTGATCCTGACCGCAGGTACCACATTCCTGATGTGGCTGGGTGAGCAGATCAATGAATACGGAATCGGAAATGGTATTTCACTGCTGATTTTCGGCGGTATCGTCGCAAGAATCCCCAGCGGAATCTCTACAGTATGGGGAAGATTCCAGGATGGAACGATGTCTGTCATCACCATTTTCCTGTTCATCGTCTTCGCACTGGTAGTCGTTGTGGGAATCATCGAGATCCAGCAGGGAACCAGAAAAATTCCAGTACAGTATGCCAAGAGGGTAGTCGGACGCAAGACCTATGGCGGTCAGTCCACACACATTCCACTCAAGGTCAACCAGGCCGGAGTTATTCCAATCATCTTCGCCCTGTCGATCCTGCAGTTCCCTCTGACCATCATGTATTTCTTCCCGGGTTCAAGCTTCTACAACTTCTGTGAGAAGTATTTGTCACCCAGTGGAAATCCTGGTGTATGGATCTATGCTGCACTGAACATTGTTCTGATCATCTTCTTCAACTACTTCTACACTGCGGTTACATTCAAACCGAATGAAGTAGCGCAGAACATGAAAGCAAACGGCGGCTTTATCCCTGGTATCCGTCCGGGTAAAGCTACGGAAGAGTACCTGACAAAAGTAATGTCCAGAATCTCCATCGTTGGAGCGATTTTCCTGGCTGTTATCGCTACTCTGCCGACCATCATTTCACAGTATACCGGAATGAACCTGCACTTCGGCGGAACATCTCTGCTGATCGCAGTCGGCGTAGCACTGGATACCATGAGACAGCTCGAGAATCAGATGGTCATGAGAAACTATCAGGGATTCCTTAAGTAACAAGGAGTAAAGAATATGCTGAGAACTATTTTGTTAGGGCCTCCGGGAGCTGGCAAGGGCACCCAGGCAGACCGCATTGTTGAGAAATATAATGTTCCTCACATCTCCACCGGAGATATCTTCAGAGCGAACATTAAGAATGGAACAGAGCTTGGCAAGAAGGCTCAGGAATACATGAACAAAGGCGAGCTGGTACCGGATGATCTGGTAGTAGAGATCGCTACAGACAGACTGATGCAGGACGACTGCAAAGAGCACGGATTCCTGCTGGACGGTTTCCCGAGAACCGTTTATCAGGCTGAGAAACTGGACGAGTTCCTGGCAGGACAGGGCCTCAAACTGGACACCGTCATCGATCTGGAGGTCGCTGAGGATGTTCTGATGAAGCGCCTGACCGGACGCAGAGTCTGCAAGGCCTGCGGCGCAAGCTACCACATCGTAAACGTTCCTCCTAAGCAGGAAGGAATCTGCGATAAGTGTGGCGGCGAGCTGTTCCAGAGAGCGGATGATAACGAGGAAACAGCAAAGAACAGAATCGATGTTTATAACAATGAGACCGCACCGCTGGTAGATTACTACGAGAAGGCCGGAAACATTGCAAAGATCGATGGAGCTGCTCCGCTGGAAGAAACGTTCGCCAGCATCGTATCTGCTCTGGGAGAGTAGTATGATCATATTAAAATCATCTGAGGAAGTCCGTTTGATGAGAACGGCCGGAAAGGTCAACAATGAGATCTTCGAAGGTCTGAAGACTTTCATCAAACCGGGCATTAGCACGATGGACATCGACGCCTACGTAGAAGAGGTCGTCAAAAAACATGAATGATTGCTGCAGAGAAAGGATACTGCGGCTTCCCGGCAAGTGTATGCACGTCGGTCAATGAGGAAGTGGTTCATGGCATCCCAAGCCATGACCGCATCCTGAATGATGGAGACATCGTCAGTGTGGATCTGGTTGTGGAGTATGAACACTACATGGCCGACTCGTGCAGAACTTTCGGGGTGGGGACCATCAGCCCCCAGGCCCAGCATCTGATCGATACAGCAGAAACTTCTTTCTGGGAGGGCATCAAGTTTGCCCGGGAGGGATATCGGCTTCAGGATATCTCTCACAGGATCCAGGAGGTCGTAGAAGGAGAAGGATTCGGCGTGATCCGGGATTATACCGGACACGGAATCGGATCCGACATGCATGAAGATCCACCGATACCTAATTATGGAAAAGCCGGCAAAGGTCCGAGACTGCAGCGCGGCATGACACTGGCAATCGAGCCAATGATCGTGGAACACTCCTGGGAGTGTGACACATTGCTGAACGACTGGACAGTCGTGACACAGGATGGCGGATGGGCGGCTCATTATGAGAACACGATTCTCATCACAGATGGTGAGCCCGATATACTTACGATTTAAAGAGAGGTGTAATAATGGCGAAGAAAGACGTCATAGAAGCAATGGGAACCGTAGTCGACGCCCAGCCGAACGCAATGTTCAAGGTAAGACTGGAAAACGGTTTTGAGGTGCTTGCGCACATTTCGGGTAAGATTAGAATGAATTATATTAGGATTTTACCGGGGGATAAAGTAAAAGTTGAGCTTTCACCCTATGATCTGACTCGTGGCAGGATCACCTGGAGAGAAAAAGGACATTAATGGAGGTTTTAGAATGAAAGTAAGAGCTTCAGTAAAACCGATCTGTGAAAAGTGCAAGGTTATCAAGAGACATGGCAAGGTCATGGTTATCTGCGAGAACCCGAAGCATAAGCAGAGACAAGGTTAATCATCAATCAATTCGTTAAACAAAGGCCAACACGCAAGGCTTTGTTAATGGGCGCGGTGCCAGGGCCGCATTACCCAGACCATTATTTTTCAGAACACCTGTCTATATCACCCTGGACTAGTGACGGAAGATAGGAGAAGGAGGAAACGTATGGCTCGTATAGCCGGAGTCGACTTACCAAGAGACAAGAGAGTAGAAATTGGCTTGACCTATATCTACGGAATCGGAAAAACATCAGCGAAAGCTATCCTCGAGGAAGCAGGAATCAACCCTGACACCAGAGTCAAGGACCTGACTGAGGAAGAAGCAGGTAAAATCAGAAAGATCATCGACAGCGAATACATGGTAGAAGGTGATCTGAGAAGAGAAGTTTCCCTGAACATCAAGCGTTTGATGGAGATCGGAAGCTATAGAGGAATCCGTCATAGAAAAGGACTCCCCGTTAGAGGTCAGAAGACCAAGACCAATGCAAGAACACGCAAAGGTCCGAAGAAAACTGTTGGTAGAAAGAAAAAGTAAGGAGGGCTTAGGAAAATGGCTAAAGCAGGAAAGAAAACTGTTAGAAGAAAAAGAATCCAGCGTAAGAACATTGAAAAAGGCCAGGCTCATATTCAGTCCACCTTTAACAATACACTGGTAACTCTGACTGACATGGCTGGAAACGCCCTGTCTTGGTCCAGCGCTGGTTCACTGGGCTTCAAGGGGTCCAAGAAATCCACCCCGTTTGCTGCACAGATGGCTGCTGAG
>CAMOYC010000173.1 GCA_946629665.1 uncultured Lachnospiraceae bacterium | reverse complement strand
ATATTTTCCTCTGAGCATTGACTCAATGATTTTCATTGCTACACCCTTTCCCCTATGTTGTAGCTCAGTCCGATTGACTGTTGATTGATCTTGTTGATTGTCTGAGACTTGCTCTATATACTGTCTTTCAAGAATAAATGAAAGAGGTCCCAGAGCACCCTCCCTGGAAAGTCGTGTACTCTGAGACCATGGTATAAAACCATGCTTATCGTAACAGAGTACATGCGGTCAGGGCAACATATTTTTACCTGACAGCAGCGAATACTTTTGTCCCGTGTGTCATGAAGGTCACCTGGTATTTCGTGATTACTGCAAACGGATGGTCCGCCATGACGATGGAGGATCTGAAACATTCTCCATCCCGCGCCATAAATGCAATAATCCCAAGTGTGGGAAAGTACACCGGATGCTTCCGGATTTTATGGTGCCCTTCAAGCATTACACCGAAGATGTGATCAGTGATACCGTTAATGACAATTCTGAGCAGGCCCAGATCAGTGATGGCCCTTCCACCGCCACAGTCAGGCGCTGGAAGCGATGGATCGGACTGAACACAACTGATATCGAAGGGCAGCTCAAGTCGATCGGATACCGGGAGCTGGGGTTCTCAAAGGAACTGTTGAACTCCGGCGATCCACTGCTGTTAAAACTGAAGAGTTCCATACCTCATGGATGGCTCAGGACTATCCTGTGCCTGATCTATAACTCGGGGGCATCTCTTGTCCCCGTTTATACATAAAAGTTTTTACCGACTTTGATTTCAAGGTCCGCGACGGATGCCGTATCATCTCCGCAGAAGGAGGTGATACCACATCTATGAACACGAACAGAAAACTCATCGTCGAGCGCTGGCAGGAAGATGCCGCATTAAATCGGTTTAAAATGATCGCTCCGCTCTGTGATGAGTCCATTGACCAGGCGAAGCGTATTCAGCTGCGCAAAGAAATCGCTTCTGCCAATGATCTGTCATATAAGACGATTAAGCGATACGACGACGCCTATCAGGCACATGGGTTTAAAGGACTCAAACCCAGAGACCGGCTCCCGCGCAACAGAGGGAATCTCCCAGAAAACTTTGAAGAGCTTCTTCAGGAGGCGATCCAGCTGCGAAGGGAAGTCCCTTCCAGATCCGTTGAGAAGATCATAACGATCCTGGAAATGGAAGGCCGGGTCAGCCCCGGTGTCCTTAAAAGATCCACCATGCAGCGTCATCTGTTTGAAGCAGGATTCGGCAGCATGCACCTTGATGTTTACCGGGAAGCACAGGAAAGTTCATCCAAACGTTTCTGCAAACCGCACAGGATGATGCTCCTTCAGGGAGATATAAAATACGGGCCCAAGATGCCGATCGGAAAGAAAGGGGCTATGGTACAAACCTATCTTTCCTCTGCTATCGACGACCATTCCCGGATGATCCTCTCCTCAAAGTTTTATGACAACCAGGAGGAACTGGTTGTTGAAGATACTTTTCGGAAAGTCATCCTCAAATACGGTGCATTTGACGCGTGCTACTTTGATAACGGTTCTCAATACATAGCGAAGCAGTTGAAACTTTCCCTCGCAAAACTTTCAATCCGCGTCAGGCACGCCCCAAGGAAGAGCGGGAAATCCAAGGGCAAGATCGAGAAATTCCATCAGGTCGTGGACAGTTTCCTCGCTGAAGCCAAAGCTAAAAAGGTGAAGACACTTGAGGAACTGAACCGGTTGTGGGCAATCTACCTGGAGGAGTATTACCACAAAGAACCTCATGAGGGTATCTCTGAATACTATGAGAGCATCGGTGCGGATGTCCCTGCGGAAGGGATAACGCCTGAACAGGAATGGCATCGCGATTCGCGGGCGCTCAGATATCTGGACGCCGGGCTTGTCGGTGAAGCTTTCATGCACCACGAAAAGAGAAAAGTCAATAAAGGAGCATGCATCAGTTTCCGCGGGAAACAGTATGAAACCAAACCAGCCCTGATCGGGTGTAGTGTAGAGATCGCTTACGACCCCTCTTCACCGGAGATCGTCACCGTGAGTTATCCGGGAATTCAATCCTTCAAGGCTGCTCCGCTCCGGATCGGGGAATACTGCGATCCAAAACCGGCACTGCCTGCATCCATGCAGCCGGTAGAAGCAGAAACTTCCAGATTTCTTGACGCCCTTGAAAAACGCCATGCAGAGTCTGTAAAGCGCAGAGCCGATGCGATCTCATTCGGCGCCTACCGGAAGGAGGTGCCTGCAGATGTATGAGCAGTACTATGGGATGAATAACACCCCCTTCTCAAGGAATGTCCCGCCTGAGGCACTGTACGAATCTCCTGCTATGTCAGATGCCCTTGGGCGCCTTGCTTATGCCGCGGACAAGCAGCTGTTTGCTGTAGTCACGTCAGATGCCGGATGCGGGAAGACCACGATGATCAGGAAGTTTGCAGCAAGTCTCCCGAAAGAGGAGTATATCCTCCTGTATCTTTCTGATTCGAAGCTTACACCGAGATGGCTTTACAAGGGGCTCCTCGATCAGCTGGGGCTTGAGTCCCATATCTACCGTGGGAATGCCAAGAGCCAGCTCCAGAAAGAGGTAACGATCATCCGTGGAATCCAAGGCAGGAAGATCGTCTGCGTTCTTGATGAAGCACACCTGCTCGAGAAGGAAACGATCGAGGAGTTCCGCTTCCTCCTGAACTGTCAGTTTGATTCCACGAGCCCTATGGCACTGATCCTGGTCGGTCAGACTGAACTCTGGGAAGACAAGCTCCGTCTGAAGCGGTATGCGGCAGTCCGCCAACGGATCGATATCAACTGTGTACTGCCCAGGCTGGACAGGGCGGAGACAGAAAGTTATATCCATTCCCATCTGGACTATGTAGGATGCCAACAGGCACTCTTTACGACCAGGGCAGTCGATGAGATCTTCCGTGTTTCGGCGGGAACCATGCGGATCATTAACCGAATCTGTGAGAAATCTCTGATGTACGGATACCAGCAGCACCGCCAGCTGATCGATGACCAGGACATCTCTTTCGTGGCCGATCATGAAATGCTGAGGGGAGGTGAGAACTGATGGAACCGATCCTTTACTGGTACCCGGTTGTTTGTTCTAACGGAGACGCCTCAGAAGACCGCATTGTTGTTCGCGAGAGTGGAAAGATAAGCCCAATCCAGCTAAAGAAGGAACCTTACGAGGTAGCCATCGAAGCCGGTGGGTCCAGTTTTCATCTTGTCTTTGGACATAAAAGCGAAGGAATGTTTCTGTGCATGCCTGACAGATACACTGGCTGCGAGCTGTCGGAACTTTCCGACCGCGACTCGAACATGAACTCCCTTCTGAATACAGGGCTTCTTGATTACGAAGATACAGCAGCCATTGTCTGGGCTCTTTACAGTATCAGCGGCCTGCTAAGATTTATTCATTAAATACAGCTGGGGCTTCGGCCCCGGCATATCTTGGATAATAGGTGGACAGCTTCGCGGTCTGTTCACGGACATCCAATCGAAGCAACGTGTGGACTAATTATCATGTCAGGAACACCCCTACAGCATTAAAGCACCATTTAACTCAGTTGTGAGTTATTCCCGCGTGAGCGGGGGTGAT
>CAMOYC010000172.1 GCA_946629665.1 uncultured Lachnospiraceae bacterium | reverse complement strand
AGGTGACCTCCTTTTGTATGCGGTAATCCCTGTTACCATTGATCTTGTCAATCATCAGTATACAGGTAAATCCACGTTGCTACAAATGTGAGGTCACTTCATATTATCTACTCAGAAAGAAAAGAGAGGTTACAGGATGCTTCAGATCAAAAATGTAAACATTTTTACGGAGGACCATCAGTTTGTGCCGGGAGAGATCCTGGTGGAGGGAGACCGGATTGCTTCGGTTAAGACACAGGACAGTTTGTCGGGTTTTGATATAAAAGATAAAGAAGTCATAGAGATAGACGGGAACGGGGCTTATGCCATCCCGGGACTGATCGATACCCATATTCACGGCAGTGTAGGCTATGATTTCGGGGACGGAACCGAGGAGGCAGTCCATGAGATTGCTAAGTATCAGGCTTCCCAGGGAGTTCTGGCTTTCGCGCCGACAACCATGACAGTGCCGGTGGAAGATCTTTGTCATATCCTTGAGACGGGAGCATCCTATAAGAAAAAGCAGGATTGCCTTTCCCCGGAGGATCCGGAGAGATTCCGGGCAGCGGATGTGATCGGCTTCAACATGGAGGGCCCCTTTATCAGCAAGGTCAAGAAAGGCGCCCAGGATGAGAAGTATATTCTCCCTTGTGATGTGGGAGTAGCCAGGAGTTTTCTGGAAGCTTCCGATGGACTGGTGAAGTTTATCGGTATTGCGCCGGAGGATAATGAAGAATGTTTTGAAGAATTCATCCGGGAACTGAAAGGGGAGGTTGTCATCTCCCTGGCTCATACCAATGCCAATTATGAACAGGCAAACCGGGCGATGGAAGCCGGGGCATCCCGGGCAGTTCACCTTTTTAATGCCATGTCCCCGTTTACTCATCGGGATACCGGAGTTCCGGGTGCAACTTTTGATCATGATCAGGTCTGGGCTGAGTTGATCTGTGATGGCTTTCATGTGAGTGGCCCTGCTGTCCGTACCGTGTTTAAGCTGGGAGCGGACCGGGTAGTCATGGTCAGTGATACCATGCGGGCTGCCGGACTGGGAGATGGCGAGTACACTCTGGGTGGCCAGGCGGTGGAGGTTCGAGACCACGGTGCTTACATGAAAGGAACGAATACGATCGCTGCTTCCGTAACGAATCTCAAGGATGCTTTGAAAACTACAGTAAAGCAATTGAATATCCCGCTTGAGCAGGCTGTTGCGGCAGCAACGGAAAATGCGGCAAAAAGTGCAGGGATCTATGATGAGTATGGCTCACTGACCGCCGGAAAGAAGGCCCATATCCTCCTTCTGGATGATGATCTGGAACCTTTCCGGATCATAAAAGATGGACAGATTATTTAGCCTGTGATAAAATATATTGATTTCTTAAGGAGGTAGACAGGATGAAGGGGTTATTCATTGTCAATCCATCTTCCGGCAGACAGAATAATAGCGAGAAACTGGAAGCCATAACTGGGAAATTGATCATGGACTGTATCTGCAACACGATAGATGTATTTTATACGAAAAAGCAGAATGATGCCAGGAACAGAGCTGCAGAGATCAAGGAAGGCGACTATGATTTTGTTGTTGCGGCAGGAGGAGATGGGACACTGAATGAAGTGGTATCCGGAATTGTGACCAGTGGCAGTAACACTCCGCTGGCAGTGATCTCCGCCGGAACAGTCAATGATTTCTCAACTTATATGGGATTGCCCCAGGAAGTGGACCAGTTCTGTAATATGATAAAGAGGCTGCATTCTATGCCTGTAGATGTGGGCTTGGTTAACGGAGTCCATTTTATCAATGTGGTGGCAGCCGGCGTATTTTCTGATATCGGATTCAGCGTGGATAAAGACTCAAAGGCAGCCTTTGGAAAGCTGGCCTATTATCTGGAGGGCGCTGCGGAACTGCCGGCCCAGCTGGGAAGTTCATTCCGCCTGAAGTTCATTACAGATGATATGGAGCTTGAAAAGGATGTTATGCTCTTCATGGTAACCAACACCCAGAGCGTTGGCGGTTTCCGGGAGATTGCTCCCCATGCTTCCGTGCAGGACGGGCTTCTTGATGTGGTCGTCATCAAAAAGATGGATCTTATCTTGATGCTTCCGCTGATGGTATCTCTTCTTCAGGGACAGCATGTCAATCATCCTGCAGTGGAATATATGCAGACAACCTCTTTGCGTATTGAGAAACTATCTGAGGAGAAATTACTAGTTGATTATGACGGGGAACTTTTAAAAGATGATTTCCCGATTGAAATAAAACTTATACCGGCCGGGATCAGGATCATTATCCCGGAAGAGGAGAAATAGGAGGACCAGATGTTAGACTTAAAATTTGTAAGAGAGAATCCTGAGATCGTAAAGCAGAATATCCGCAACAAGTTCCAGGATGACAAGCTTCCCCTTGTGGATGAAGTGATCGAGCTTGACGCCAAAAGAAGAGCTGCCCAGCAGGAAGGAGACCAGCTTCGTTCCGGCCGCAAGAAAACTGCGAAGCAGATCGGGGCTCTGATGAAGCAGGGAAAAAAGGAAGAGGCTGAGGAAGTTAAGAAACAGGTAGCTCAGAATGCAGAGCGGCTTGCCCAGCTGGAGAAAGAGGAAGCGGAACTTGCAGAGCAGGTTACTAAGATCATGATGACCCTGCCTAATATCATTGATCCCCAGGTTCCGATCGGCAAGGATGACACCGAGAACGTGGAAGTGGAACGTTTCGGTGAGCCGGTAGTGCCGGAATATGAGATTCCTTACCATACAGATATCATGAAGACCTTTGATGGAATTGATCTGGAGAGTGCTGCAAAAGTGGCAGGAAACGGTTTTTATTATCTGATGGGAGATATCGCCAGACTTCATTCTGCAGTGATCGCTTATGCCAGGGATTTCATGATAGACAGAGGATTCACTTACTGTGTACCGCCTTTTATGATCCGAAGCAATGTGGTGACAGGCGTTATGAGTTTTGCAGAGATGGATGCCATGATGTATAAGATTGAGGGAGAGGACCTCTACCTGATCGGTACCAGCGAGCATTCCATGATCGGTAAGTTTATCGATACGATCGTCCAGGCAGATACCCTGCCCAGAACGTTGACTTCCTACTCCCCTTGTTTCCGTAAGGAAAAGGGTGCCCACGGCATTGAGGAGAGAGGCGTATACCGGATCCACCAGTTTGAGAAGCAGGAGATGATCGTTGTCTGCGAGCCGGAGGACAGCCCGATGTGGTTTGATAAGCTCTGGCAGAATACCGTAGACCTGTTCCGCTCCATGGATATTCCGGTTCGTACTCTGGAATGCTGTTCCGGAGATCTGGCAGACCTGAAGGTTCGTTCCATCGACGTTGAGGCATGGTCACCCCGCCAGCAGAAGTACTTCGAGGTTGGAAGCTGCTCCAACTTAGGAGATGCCCAGGCCAGAAGACTGAAGATCCGTGTGGTAGGTGAGAAGGGCAAGTATTTCGCCCACACCCTGAACAACACGGTGGTTGCTCCGCCCAGAATGCTCATTGCTTTCCTGGAGAACAACCTGAATGAAGACGGAACCGTTAATATTCCGGAAGTTCTTCGTCCTTACATGGGCGGAACCGAGAAACTGGTTCCCAAGGCAT
>CAMOYC010000171.1 GCA_946629665.1 uncultured Lachnospiraceae bacterium | reverse complement strand
TCTCCGGCGTCATGGCCGTTCCCAAGGGCATGCCGAGAGCGACCATGTCCGAGCCGCCCATCACCCTGGATTTGGATACCTGTGATCTGGCAGAGGTCCAGAAGCTCCCGAACTGGATTGCAGAGCTGATTATGAATTCCGAAACCTACCGCAACCGCCTCTCTGATCCTCCAGAGATCACCGAGCTCCCCGACGATCCCGACTTGGAATCTGATCTCCCGTTCTAAACTTTCCGGAAGGGGACCTTGAAAAATGGCACAGAAGTTTCTTTGTGTCTATCACGACTGGCTGGCAACCTTTCAAGGTTTAGGTTACGAACGAGCCGGACGGCTTCTTGTTGCTGCTCTGGAATATGACATCGACGGGAAGCCGCCTGACTTGGACGGGAACCTAAAGTTTGTTTGGCCGCTCATCCAGGCTTCGATAGACCGAAACCATGAGCATTATAAAAACATCTGCGAAACCAACAGGAGAAATGTTTCTTCTCGCTACGACCGTATACGACCGAATACGACCGAATACGACCGTAGTAAAGAGAACACAATAGAAGAGAAGAAAACAGAAGAAAAGAGAATAGAACCAAAGAAGGCTGACGCCTTCCGGGAGTTTGTTCTTGAAGAAGTCGGGGCTGAGTACGGCGGAGACCTCTACGACGCGCTCCGTGAGTTTTCCGCCTTCCGCACGAAAGTGAAGGCTCCGCTAACCGACAACGCGAAGACTCGTCTTCTCAGCAAACTCAAAACCTTCCCAAAGCACCAATGGGTCGATATCCTCCACCAGAGCATTGATAAAGGCTGGAAGGATATATACCCGCTGAAGAAGGAAGAACCTGAGAAGGTCACGCAGAACCCGTTTGTTCGGATGTTGATGGAAGAAGGTGAACTATGACAAGAACCGAAGTTGTTAAAACCCTGTCCCTGTTGAAGGCAGCGTTTCCGCACTCTTACAAGGATGCGACATCGCAGGACCTTGAACTTATGGTCCAGCTGTGGGAACGGCAGTTCCGTGACAACAGTTTTGAAGATGTCTCCGCTGCCGTGGATGCCCTGATTTCCTCCAGAACAACAGGGTACTCCCCTACCATCGGAGAGATCAAGGAGCAGATGCACCGGCTTCACCACAGGGACGATCTGGATGAGCTTGCCGCCTGGGCACTTGTTTCAAAGGCCTGCCGGAACGGACTCTATGGATACCGTGAGGAATTCGCAAAGCTCCCACCGGATGTGCAGGCCGCTGTCGGAGCGCCGGAGCAGCTCAGAGCATGGGCCATGATGGATACCGAAGCGGTTGAAAGCGTGGTCGCAAGCAACTTCCAGAGGAACTACCGCACAACAAAGGCAAGGCAGAAGGAACTCGACAAGCTGCCTGCAGATGTCCGGAAGATGGTCTCCGGCATCGCCGATCACTTCATGATAGGAGGAGATTGAAATGTACTACTTAGGCGTGGATCCTGGCCAGAAAGGCGGCATTGCCCTGCTCCATGACATCCACCTGGAAATGGCCGTGGATTTCTCGAAAGAGCGGTTCCTGGACCTGATGTCCTTCCTCTCCAGAGAGCAGGAGACCACCAGAGCTTGTGTGGAGCGGGTTCACTCTCTCCCAAAGCAGGGTGTAAAAAGCACCTTCGCTTTCGGGCAGTCCTTCGGCTGGATCCTCGGCGCCCTGGACGCAAGTGAGATCAGCTATCAGCTGATTGAGCCCCAGAGATGGAAGCGGGAATTCACCCTCATAAACGCCGACAAGAAAAAGAGCATTGCCGTGGCGAAGCAGTTATTCCCATCGGCTATGTTGATCCCGCCAGGATGCCGGACGCCCCATGACGGAATTGCCGAAGCCCTTTTGATGGCCGAATACGCCAGAAGAAAACTTTGAAAGGAAAGGAGACATACACATGAAATGCCCAAAGTGTAATTTTGATCTCGGTGAAACCCCAATGAACTATTGCCCTAACTGTGGGAAGAAGATAACTCCGAAAGAGGAGAAGCCAAACAATTTCCGGAACATTGATTATCTCCGGCTTGCAGACTATCCAAGGTTCAAGGAGTGCCTGCAATCCGCCCCTCCGATGGATTCAGATATGAAATCCTTTTGGGAGTGGGCACAAGCGCCTCATGAGTTTGTCAATGTTTATGGTATCAATGCCTCGATGACCTATTACGCTCGCAGTCATGCTGGGAGTCTTCTCAGAACAGAAGAGCGGGAGTATTCACGATTAGACGCCTCCAGGATGCGGGAATTTCTAACTGAATCCGATACATATGGCGATGTTAAGTTTTTAGTGACCCATTTTACATTATCATCGAGATTTAGCCCGGCTTTGATGAACAAAAACTGGTGGTGGAGTGAGGAAGAGGCCATTGCTTTCGCCAACGAGGCCATCTTGCTATACGGTGGCAACGAAGAAGCCGAAATGGAGGACACATAATGGCAGACTATCAGGCATACCGTGATGCGGTTGGCATCTCTTCCATGGATATGGTTCTTGCCCTCCGTCCACATTTTCCGTCGGTCACAAAACAAATCATCAGCATCGTCAACTCCCCGCAGCTCTACGGATGCTGCCTAATTCCAGAGGCGGAAGACCGCATCGTCAAGGAATTTGGCGAAGGCCCCGGGCTTTCCTTCCCCTTCCGCCGTCTCTTCCGCCGCCTCAAGGGAGACCGACCAGCGGAGCACCGGAAGCGGAATCACCGGGTCACCGTCTGGATGCATCCGGACCTCTACTTCCGGCTCCTCTCACTCAAAACGAAGGAACCCTATGGAACAATGACCGCCCTGGTGGAAGCAGCCCTCACCCAGTTCATCCAGAATGAGACGGCAAAGCGGGCAGAGGTTATCCCGATGGAGGAATCCTGATGAGCGGTTTTCATTCCGATTATGTAACCAAAACCCTGAAGTGCCCTGTCTGCGGGAAAATGTTTATCGTCCCGAGCCTCAGTGCCTGGGTATACCGAAAGTCCGATTATGCCATCTCCGGTACTGGCAAGATCCTCTACTTCTGCACATGGAGCTGTATGCGAAAGTGGGAAAAGGCATACGAAGAGAGAATAATTGAGGACCGGCGCAAGAGGAAGCAGGAAGCTGCAAAAAAAGGCCATGAAAAGAGAAAAGCCGCCTCCGGTAATAAACAGGAGACGGCAGATCCAGAAAGGACCACACACACGAAAGGATCATAACATATGGAATCTATGCTGTCAACTTGGAATGAAGTATTTGAGGATCGAGCGGATCAGGAGCGTCAGCTTCGTTGGAAGCATCCCGGATTTGATCTCCGCTATAACTGGTTGGTTGCCGCAGCAATGCTGGCTGTTATCGTCGGGCTGATCGTCTGGGGCATTCAGGTGGGCCTTGAGCGGAGGGATGAGCGAAATATGGAGACCGGCAGGCAGGAGATCATCGCCCAGCAGCTGGAGACTGAGCAGTCCGCAGCCGCCGAGGCCGAACGTCAGGCCCAGGCTCTGGAGGCAAAGAAGACCGCCTGGACCGAGAGCACTGCCAGGGCCATCTGGGGCATCAGGAATTTTATTGAGAAATACCACTACTCCGAGCAGGATATCGAGACCTACATCTGGTCCGCCTTCAACAGGGCAGA
>CAMOYC010000170.1 GCA_946629665.1 uncultured Lachnospiraceae bacterium | reverse complement strand
GCGGTCATTCAGGAAATGCTCCGAGAAATTACGAGTTCTACAATATTTCCAGCGATTTTGAGTATTCCTGGAACAGTGACGGTACGATCTGTCTGCAAAGCAGTATGCAGTTTGATCGGGATGTGATTACGATTCCGGCACAGATCGATGGGCATAAAGTCGCCTCCATTCGGACAGGGATGCTGCAGCAGAGAGAATACAGTAAAATCCTTGTGGAAGAAGGAAGCGAATACTTCTCCTCTAAAAACGGCGCTCTATGTACTGCAAACGGAAAGAAACTGATTGCCTGTCCGAGAAAGACAACCGGAAGCTATACGATTCCAGATGGGGTTGAAACGATTGGGCAATATGCTTTTAAGTATTGTGAAGAGATAACGCAGCTTACAATGCCGGACAGCTTAACCACTATTGAAGAAGACGCTTTTACCTGGTGCAAAAGCCTTTCTGAAATAAGATGGTCCGCCTCTTTGGTCAGCATAGGTGAAGATGCTTTCAGCGCATGCGGGAGCCTGAGAAATATCATTTTGCCGGAATCTCTTCGAACGATTGGCGCGGGTGCCTTCTGCGCCAGTATGCAGCCTTTATATGTATATATCCCGTCCGGGGTGACCTCTATTGGAACTAGTACATTTTTAAATGTTCCGTTTATGGTGGTAAGAGCAAAAGATCCGGAACTTGGTGAGCTTGCGATCAGTCAGTGCAGGATCTTCTGCTATCCGGGAAGCACTGTGGATACAGCCTGCAATGGAGAGCACTTTGATATCAGCCTTCTTGACGGCAACAACCGTCTTGTCCTGCAGAAGGACTTCTTTACGGTAGACCGGTCCGACAAAACCTATAACGGCTATGAACAGACGCCTTCTGTAAAGAACACGGAGGATTACAGGTTCCTGCGGGTTTATGACTGGACCTGGTCTGAGGAAGAGGAACGTAACATATATGGGATCATAAGAGATAATTATGACATCACCTACCAGAATAACATCAATGCCGGAACCGCGACCATACTGATCAGCGGAAAGAACTGGTGTACCGGTACACTCTCTTACACCTTCACGATCAAACCGAAGGAGGTTTTTTCTTCCGATTATTATGGATACCGGATGCAGTTTACTGATACCGGCTACAGGGCGGCAACCTACGAATATACCGGAAAAGAGATCCGGCCAAAGATCGACATCTTCCACTATGGGGATATTGTGACAGATTACCAGATCGGAAGGGATTACATCCTTACCTATTCCGATAACATCAATGTCGGCAGTGATACTGGAACGATCACACTGAACGGGACCGGTAATTATACGGGAAGTGATACGCTCCACTTCACGATCAAAGGACAGCTTCCTGACCCGGAGCCGATCACAGACCAGCAGTATACCGGAAACTCTGTCCGCCCTGCAGTTGTCATCCCGGGGCTCTCACAGGACATCGACTATTACCTTAATTACTGGGATAATGACCGTCCCGGCAAAGCATATGTGACTGTAACGGGTCTTGGATGCTACGAAGGAGACAAAACGGTCTACTACAACATTTTCGGAACGCTGCCCCAGATTTATTACGCAATAGCGAATCAGGAATACACCGGAGATGAAATCAAGCCGCAAGTCTACATTCCAGGTGCGCAGGAGGGTGTCGATTATACTCTGTCCTATTCCAACAATATCGCACCCGGCGTTGCAATGGTGACCGCAACCGGAACCGGCTACTATATGGGCGTGCAGACAGCGACCTTTACGATTAAAGATCCAAATACCGGATCAGAATCCGGCACAGGGACTGACCCGGGATCTGGTTCCGGCTCAGCTACTGGGGGCGGGGGAACGCCTTCTAATCATGGCTCTCAGCAGGAAGAGAATGATGACGATAATGAAGAAACATCTGAATACGATGACCCTACGATAAGGCTGAATACCTACTCTATTCCCCTCAAGGTCGGCCAGTCCACCAGTAAGATAAAGGTATCAGGACTTATGAAGGGAGATTTCATCTGGTTCTGGACCTCCAGCAACGCAAAGGTTGCAAGCGTGAATCAGAAAGGCGTAATCAAGGCAGGAAAAAAGACTGGAACTGCGTATGTGACGGTATGGACAGCGTATGGAGCATATGCCACGGTAAAGGTTACTGTGCAGAAAAAGAAAGTCGCCGCAAAGAAGATATCTGTTGTCAGGTCCGTCAAGCTTAGAAAGGGGCAGAAGTATTCTTTAAACGCTATCGCAACACCGCTCACAACCACTGACAGAATCAAGTATAAATCTTCAAAAAAGAAAATCGCCACAGTTTCCAAAAGCGGTGTCATAAAAGCAAAAAAGAAAGGCAAAACTGTTATAACTGTCAGCTGCGGCAAAAAGAAAGTCAAGGTAAAGGTCCTGGTAAAATAAACGAACTCTTTAAGCCGGAAGTAAGATATACCTATTATGCAGGCACCTCCAATACAACATTAATCGCACCCGGTCGGTTTATCTGAAGCTCTTCATCAAGAAGAGACAGTAACTTACTGCAAAGAAAAAAGCGTGGACGCAACAACAATGTCCACGCTTTTTATATTTCCTCATCAATTGTCTGTTTGATCACTCCCGGCCTCTGGTGCCCCGAACCAGACACGCTTTCCCTGCACCACCATCCTGGCGGAGGAATCATTTGTGCAGGTGGAAAGCGTGACCAGACGGTCTCCGGGCACCGCCACCGCGCCGCAGGAAGGAGCCGAGAGCGCAACCATTTTTTCAATCCATGCCGCGTAAGATTCGTAATCTTTGAACCTTACGGTAAAGGTATCTGATCCCGGCGCGGCAGTATGTGCGCTCACGACCCGGAACAGGAAATCCCCGCCCGGAGTATAGATCCAGAAGTACGGGCATTTTTGAACTGTTTCTGCGGACAGGAATTCCTTCAGGCGGGCGAACATGCTCCCGTTTCGCATATTGTGACCATATATGATTGAATTATAATTTTGTAGCTCACGGTCGCAGGCAGAATCCAGGAAGAGGCACCCGGCAAACAGATATTCCTTATCGATGCCCCGATGAAGATAGAACTCATTGTCATCGCCCTGAACGAGCGGATAACTGATCTCAACTGCTGGGATGTCGATCCACCCGATAATATCCTCATTCCTGTTTTTAAGGCCATCCCAGTCAATTGTCTTTCTTTTCGGCGCGTCCAGGGGAGGTGCCGGGGGAAGAGCGGGGGGCACGGATCCATTTTGCTGCTCTGTCTCCAGGCCTTTTTCCGATTCCTGCGGGGATACATCTTCACTCTCATACACGCTGGTATATGCATCCTCAAGATCCCCATAGGATCTTTCTCCTCTCTCGTATCCCATAAATATATACATGGCATAAAGAAGGCCGGAAATTAAAAGTGTTGATGGAAAGAGCATCTTCATGAATCCGGATAGTTTTCTCATGCGGTGCACCCCGCCGGAAGATACGGCCTAATGTCTGCCATCAGGCGGTCCGCCTTATAACTTTCGGCGCTTTTGCAGCCTTCATTGTACATACAAAGAAGACGCTCAAGCGCGCGGGACAAAAGACGGTATATGTTGCTGCGGCTCATGTTCAGGATGTTCGTGAGCTGGTCCATGATCACATCCTTCACATATACCTCATTGATAAGGTACTGGTCCTGTCCGTCAAGGCGGTACAGACATCTGCAGACATAATCAATCTGATC
>CAMOYC010000169.1 GCA_946629665.1 uncultured Lachnospiraceae bacterium | reverse complement strand
GGTCTTGAGGTTACAAGCATCAAGGATGTTACCCCGGTACCGCACAACGGATGCCGTCCGCCAAAGAGAAGAAGAGTCTGATTGATCTGATAGGAGGTAAGTAAGAATGGCAATTGATAGAACTCCAATCCTTAAGAGATGCAGATCCTTAGACCTGGATCCTGTATACCTGGGAGTAAATAAAAAGTCTAACAGAAGATTAACCCGTTCCAGCAGAAAGATCAGCGAGTATGGTCTTCAGCTGCGTGAGAAGCAGAAAGCTAAATTCATCTATGGCGTACTCGAGAAGCCTTTCAGAAATTACTATGCCAAGGCTGAGCGCATGAAAGGCCTTACAGGTCCTAACCTGATGGTTCTTCTTGAGACCAGATTAGATAATATCGTTTACCGTATGGGATTTGCCCGCACAAGAAAAGAGGCAAGACAGGTTGTAGGCCACAAGCATATTCTTGTTAACGGTAAGTGCGTGAATATTCCTTCCTACAGAGTGAGCGTTGGTGACGTGATCGAAGTGAAGGAGAACAAGAAGACCATGCAGAGATATAAAGATATCGCTGAGGTTACATCCGGTATGCTTGTTCCCGCATGGCTGGAAGCGGATGTTGAAGAGTTCAAGGGAACAGTTAAGGAACTTCCTGAAAGGGAAATGATTGACGTTCCGGTTAATGAGACCCTGATCGTCGAGTTATATTCCAAATAATCATATGATTCTTCCGATTGAATGGATGTTCAATCGAATTCGCCTCCTGCGAATTCAGGCTTTTCCTTCATGGAAAAGAGTATTTACCTTTTGAATGAGCAGGAGGCTTATGTCATCTCATTTATGAGATGGGTCATGGCCATCCGTTTGATCTGTAATATGGAAACTGTTCATATCGGGCCCCCGGTCCGATTGCATTCCAAAAGGAGGTCCCATTCGTGTTTGAATTCGAGAAGCCAAGAATTGAAATAGCAGAAATATCCGAGGATAATAAATATGGTCGTTTTGTGGTGGAACCCCTGGAGAGAGGTTACGGCACAACTTTAGGTAACTCCTTAAGAAGAATCATGCTTTCTTCCCTTCCGGGTGCTGCTGTCAGTGCAGTAAAGATTAAAGGCGTGCTCCATGAGTTCAGCTCTATTGAGGGAGTGAAGGAAGATGTCACTGAGATAATCATGAATATCAAAGAACTGGCCATCAAGAACAACAGTTCCTCCGATGAGCCAAAGAGAGCCTTCATCGAGTGTAGTGGTGAAGGTGTGATCAGAGGCGGGGACATCAAGGTGGACAGCGATATTGAAATCATCAATCCCGACCAGATCATCGCAACCCTGAACGGTGGCATGGACAGCCATTTTGAGGCTGAACTGATCATCAGCAAGGGCCGCGGCTATGTGGGAGCTGACAAGAACAAGACTGAAGACCAGTCTATAGATGTGATTCCTGTTGATTCTATTTTCACACCGGTTGAGCGGGTGAATCTCCAGGTGGAGAATACCCGTGTCGGACAGATCACAGACTTTGACAAGCTGACTCTTGATGTGTTTACCAACGGTACACTGGCACCGGATGAGGCTGTCAGCCTGGCTGCAAAGGTACTCAGCGAGCATCTGAATCTTTTCATTGACCTCTCTGAGAACGCCAAGCAGGTGGATGTTATGGTAGAGCCTAATCCTGATCCCCAGGATAAGGTTCTGGAGATGAATATAGACGAGCTTGAGCTGTCTGTCCGCTCCTATAACTGTCTCAAGAGAGCCGGTATCAATACGGTAGAGGAACTTACCAACAAGACTCCTGAGGATATGATGAAGGTGCGTAACCTTGGTCGTAAGTCCCTTGAGGAGGTATTATCCAAATTGAAAGAATTAGGTCTTTCCCTCAATTCCAGCGAGGAATAGGAAAGAATCTGTTCAACATAAACCGGGGACGGGCTCCTTTCATGCCTGACACGAGCAGGAGACTGCAGGTTCCGGTTTACATATATGACCCGCCTAGGCTGAAGGTAAAGTAGGCATGGCGAAAAATAATTAAGGAGGTCCATAATCATGGCAAAGTACAGAAAATTAGGAAGAACTTCAAATCAGAGAAAGGCTCTCTTACGTAACCAGGTTACACAGCTTCTCTATCACGGAAAGATCCGTACCACTGAGGCGAAGGCAAAAGAGATCCGTAAGATTGCTGAAGGATTCATCGCTCTTGGCGTAAAAGAGAGAGACAACTTTGAGACTGTTAAGGTTCAGGCTAAGGTTGCCAGAAAAGATAAAGATGGCAAGAGAGTGAAAGAAGTGGTTAACGGCAAGAAGAAAACAGTTTATGATACTGTTGAAAAAGAGATCAAGAAGGATATGCCGTCCAGACTTCATGCAAGACGTCAGATGTTAAAGTTCTTATATCCTGTAACTGAGGTTCCGGCTGAGGCTAAGGGTAAGAAGGCTAATACCAAGAAGGTTGATCTTCCTCAGAAGATTTTTGATGAGTACGGTCCCAAGTATGCCGGACGTAATGGTGGTTACACCAGAATCATCAAGGTCGGCCAGAGAAAGGGTGACGCAGCCTTAGAGGTAATCATCGAGTTAGTATAGGAAAGACAAAAAAGGATTCCCAAGGGGATTCTTGTCATGGAGAATGTCAGGGAGATTGTTTTGCAATCTCCCTTTTCTTTTACCAGTTTTCTTAACAGATTCCCAGGAGATTCATAGCAGAGACGAAAGACAGATGAAGCATTTTATAGAAGTCAAAAATCTAATATATAAGTATAAGCTTTTCCGGGACAGCCAGTCTGATCCGGAGGAAAGGCTGGCCTTAGACCGCCTGTCCCTGTCAGTGAATCAGGGGGATTTCATTGGGATTCTCGGCCCCAACGGGTCCGGTAAGTCGACTCTGGCCAGGCAGCTTTCGGGACTTTTATTTCCCACCGGGGGAGTCGTGCTGATCAAAGGAAAATCTACGGCAGACCAGGCATCCTATGAGGACCTGCGGTCGACCGTGACCATGGTCTTCCAGAATCCGGATAACCAGATTATCGGTACGACCCTGGAGGAAGACCTGGCCTTTGGGCCGGAAAATATGGCCTGTCAGCCCCGGGAGATGGAAAGGCGGATCGAAGAAGTTTTGGAGACCATGGGCCTTATTGCCTGGCGCTATAAAAAGATCAGTGAGCTCTCCGGAGGCCAGAAGCAGAAGACGGCCATAGCCGGTGTGCTGGCCATGGAGCCTGACTGCATTATCTTCGATGAACCCACGGCCATGATTGACCCTGCGGGCAGGGATGAAGTGGTCAGGGCAGCCCGGAGGCTGAACCAGGATAAGGGGATAACCATTATATATATTTCCCATGATCCGGAAGAGGTCAGGGGGGCGGATTATCTCTACCTGATGGACCAGGGCCGGATCCGGGCAGAAGGCAAAGCGGAAGAACTATTTAGCAGAGAAGACTGCTTTGATGATCCTGACCAGCAGCTGCCCTGCTTCTGGCAGCTTAGAAGGAGACTTCTGGAACAGGGGCTTAGCCTGCCGGCTGATCTTCTTTCCGAGGAAGCTTTCTTTGCCTGGATGGCTGCAGGATCTGACCAGGCCCGGTCTGTAAGAGCACTTCTGGAAAAGGAATGGAAGAAGTCATCAGTCCGGCAAGGCAAGGTGCTGACAGAAAAGGACCTGACCAGGCAGGCGGAACCCTGCCGTGACCGGGAAACTTCCGGCCTCTGGCTGGACCATCTCAG
>CAMOYC010000168.1 GCA_946629665.1 uncultured Lachnospiraceae bacterium | reverse complement strand
CGCTTTGCCCGATTGACAGAACCCAGTCATACCAAGGGTTTCAGCGATGTGGTAAGCCACTCGCAACTATTCCCACTCGATTTCGGAATCGGTGCCATATGGTGTTATGTAGTCTTTTCGCTACATTTACTAGCTTCCATTCTATATATTTGTTTGGTTTATTTTCACAGTGATTTTGTACTCAGAATGTACTCACGGGGATTTTTTAAGCCACCAGAGCCACAACTTGCCATGCATACTACGAACGGCGCCCACAGCAATGCTTATATTTTCGCCCGCTTCCACAAGGACAAGGCTCATTTGGTTTAATCTTTTTGCCTTTGACGATTGTGCCGGTCGCATTGATAACACGTTCCTCTCCCGGCGCCAAAGCTCTATCTACCTCACGCATCATGTCGCCTCTGAGTTCAATCGGGAGATTTGCCTGCGTCATGATGTCTCTCTTCATCTCCTTGGGATCCCATTCGCCGCTTCTCAAAAGGTTCTGGATGCCCGGACCGAATTCGATTTTTGCAGGCATGCCCATTCCTTCTGCCGGAAGCAGTTCTTCCGGTGTATGACCTTTGTTGGCAGGCAGTCTGGTGTTATTGGCCAAATTCATATACAGGTGGATGAACCGCTCAACCTGATCAAAGCCGCTGAACACATACCCTTTATCATCAAGCATTTTTGATACACGATCAATGTCGCGTGTCGGGCTTATGGTCACACCCCTGACAATGCGATTGATTTCAAACATCAGGATCTGAAGTTCATCTTCTTCCTCCTCGGCCTTATCGCTTCTGTCAGAAAAGAATTCCTTTCGCAGGAAGCTTTTCATCATGTCGGTTTCCGTTGTCTCTTCATAATATAAATCGTCAATGTAGCATAGGAGATCGTCCGGGATATATACTGGTTTTTCATATGCTTTGTCCAGTATTTCAACAGCATCATCGAGAAAGAATTCAAGGATTTCTCCGTCTTCCACCTCCAGCATGATCGAAATATCAACAAGGAACAGCCGGTCATCATCGCCGTCTTCATAAAAATCACTTTCCGGAAGAACGAAATATCTGTCACAACTCCGTTCCTTAATAGCAATAACCTTGTCAAATTCCTCTCTGGACAGGACATAATCGCCATCCTGATACTGGAACCCTTTAGGTGTTAGGGGAGCAGCGATTTTTTGGGCCAGATCCATGAACCCTCCGACCCCGTGCATCAACTTCTTCTCGATTCTTGCCCAGACCCTTCCTTGTGCCTCCGAATCAGGATTGTCGAAATCAAGTTCAGTAATACCGAAAGGATCTTCATCCTGCCTGTCCTGCATCCTGCGATGGTGCTCCTCTATAGAATAGTTCCTGATACATTCGAGCATTGATGGGTTCAGGATCTCTTCCAGTTCCTTTTTCCCTTGCCGCGCTTCGGTTCTCTCTATTACCTTCCACACCTCATCCACGCTTATTATCTTGTAGAAATGAGCGCATGCGACAAAATACAGATGCAGTTTCTCCAGCACCTCTTTCGGAATTCCGGTTTCCCTGTATTTTCTTTTTAATGTTGATTCTGCGTATGGCTTTTTCATTTTCCTTCACTTCGATCCCATTCTATATGAATGCTCCCATGTACAGCGGCAGCGTCAGTACCTGCCCTTGTCTTCCAATGTTGTACTCACCGAATTTCAGGGCATCAAATACATGATATTTTTCCGGATGTTTTAAAACAGTTTTCAGACTTTTCGCATTTCCTGTTTTTGCTTTCACCTCGACCAGCGTGCATCTTCCCTCGTATCTTGTAACGAAATCGATCTCCAGCCCGGAATCCTTGTGGTAATAATAAAGCTTTCGTCCTGCCTTTGCGAAAAAATCTGCCATAAGGTTTTCAAATATCGCGCCTTTATATGCATAAAGATTTCCCTGCAGCACGTCAGCCTGTGTACCATCCTCGAGCATACTGATAAACAGCCCGGTATCCCGCATATATACCTTGAAAATCTCCGGGATCGCATTCCCGTCCAATGGCAGCTCAGTAATACTCAGATTATAGCATCTTGCGATAATACCTGCATCCTCGATCCACTGAAGGCATCCGGCAAAGGAAGAAGCCGTTGAGCCCTTTTTTATCACAGAGTATTGAAACTTTTTATTCTCTTTTGCCAGCTGTTTAGGAATCGATCTGAAGCATTCTCTGATCCGGGCTTTGTCTGTCCTGGAAGCATGCTTGATCATATCATCTTCATACGAGTTAATGATATCCCGTTGCAGGTCAAGCACCTTGTTCATCTGTTTTGTGTCAACAAACGTCTGAACCACCTCGGGCATTCCGCCAACAACAACATACTGCAAAAGCAGTTCCTGCATCCTTCTGTGAATTGGAACCGGAACAGGGCGCTCCTCTTTTAAGCATTTTCTCAGCTCCGAAATCATTTTATCTGAAACGCCATTGGCCCATACAAATTCCTCAAAATCAAGCGGTGTCATTTCAATGATTGATTCATATCCAACCGGAATCGATATTGGGTTATCTCTGTATCCGCTAACCCCAAGAAGTGATCCCGTCCCAATGCAATCAAATCTTCCATCCAAATGGATGAACTTCAACGCAGTTCTGGCCTCCGGGCACTCCTGTATTTCATCCAAAATGATAACCGTCGTTCCCGGTTCGAACGAAATCTCCGGTCCTGCCGTAGCGGACATATACATGATCAGATCATCAACTTCAAGAGATCCGGCAAATATATCTTTGTAACTTTGGTTTTCAAAGAAATTCAGGTATACGATGTTTTTATAATTATTCTTTGCAAAATCCAATACCGAAAAAGTCTTTCCACATTGTCTCGGGCCTTTTATAATCAACGGCTTATGCTGCGGATCCGCTTTCCATTCGCAAAGAGTATCTGTTATTTTTCTTTTTAACATAAAACTACCACCTTTCTAAGAAAGATGGTAGCATTGTTTTTTAACTTTTTCAAGCGACTTTTGTAACTAATCCACAACTTTTTTAAGCGACTATTCCCACTCAATGGTTGATACTGGCTTATCACTCAGATCCCACAGCACTCTGTTGATGCCCGGGACTTCCGCGATGATCCGGTCGCGGATAGTGGTCAGCATCGGCCAGGGGATCTCTACGGACTCGGCGGTCACTGCGTCAACGGTGTTGATCGCTCTGATCACTGCAGCCCATCCCATGTAGCGCTTGCCGTCCTTGATTCCGGTGGACTTGACATCCGGAATGGCAACGAAGTACTGCCAGGGTACCGGATCCATCTTGCCGATCTCCTCACGGACGATGGCATCCGCCTCACGGACAGCTTCCAGACGGTCGCGGGTGATCGCGCCAACGCATCTGACGCCCAGACCAGGACCCGGGAATGGCTGTCTGTAGACCATGCCGTCCGGCAGTCCCAGCTGCTTACCGACTACTCTGACCTCATCCTTATACAGGAGCTTGACCGGCTCGACCAGGTCGAACTGCAGGTCTTCCGGAAGGCCGCCGACATTGTGGTGGGCCTTGACGCCGTCGGATTCCAGGATGTCCGGATAGATGGTGCCCTGACCGAGGAACTCGATGCCCTCCAGCTTGGCTGCCTCTTCCGCGAACACATCGATGAATTCCTTGCCGATGATCTTTCTCTTGGTTTCCGGATCATCCACGCCAGCCAGCTTGTCAAGGAATCTGTCGACCGCGTCCACATAGATCAGGTTCGCGCCCAGTTCCTCCTTGA
>CAMOYC010000167.1 GCA_946629665.1 uncultured Lachnospiraceae bacterium | reverse complement strand
GTCCGGCGTACGGTATTCCCGGAACATAAAAGCAGTATGGATATGTCGGGGCAGAAACAGGTCTGCGTAGGATAAAAGGAGCTCATTGATCTCCGGTTCTTCACAATATTTGTGGACGGTCAGGGTATCATACTGGTCCTTCAATCCACCCAGATAGCGGGCAGCCATTTCCTTCAGCCGGTCTTGGTCCGGGGGGCCGGATGCTTGGGTGGTCCGGTCCTGGTCCGGGGAGCCGGCTGCCTGGGTCGGCTGTTCCGAGGCTTTCCCCTCTCCTTGCAGGATCCGGGTCATCAGAGTCTCGATCGTCCCCCGGATCTCTTCGTTGTAGCGGTTGATCACAGCCATCTGCTCCGCGAGAGCGACATAGTGCCTTTTCATGGCAGCTTCACGCTGGGACAGATCCCGGTTACGACTCTGTTGTCTGACATACTGGGTCTGCAGGTAATCAAACCACAGGAACAGACACCAGAAGACAAAAGGAGTACAATATATAATAAAATCAGAATACCCCTGGTTTTTCACCAGAGAGAAACTGGAGAGAATACCCATGCCGAAGCAGACAACCAGGAAAATGTCCATAAGACGAGGATGTTTGATTTCCCAGGACCGGTATCTGGCCAGGACCGGCTCTCCAAAATGGGAAATTATTACGGCCAGAAAGACCGCCCATACCGGGATAAACAAAGAAGTGGGTTCGAAACGGGTGATGCTGTTCAGATCGTGTCCCAGAACATATCTGGAAAAAAGACGCATAGAGGAATCCCAGAGGATCGAAATACATATTTCAATCAGCAATTCCGTAAACAGTTTTTTCCGGAGATCTCCAAGCAAAAGAAAATGAATCCAGGCAATCCCGAGCAGTGTGGAAAACGTACTGCTGATACCAAGCAGCAGATTATACCAGGGCCGGCCGGCATACATGGATCCCAGATATGTTTGCAGATACAGCTCCATCCCGAAGAAGCGGAGCATGATGACGAAAAAAATAAAAGCGAACGCAAGGCCTTTCCCGTGGCGGAAGCCGAAGATCCGCTCCATCAGGAAAAGGATCAGAGAAAAACCACATATTGAAAATATGAGGCCTCCGGAATGGATCAAGATATAGTGAATCAGGTTTTGCATCATAGTTTACCCATACAGATCTGTACTGATCATAAGAAAATGTTTCACCTCATCCAGGTGAAAAGAGAGTTGCCCTCCGTAGACCGCTGAATACTCTTTTGCGATACCCAGACCGAAGCCGTGGTTCATTTTATCAGCCTTTCGGGACTGAAAGTCCGGTTTTTTCCCGGCGGCAACCGTATTGCCCACGGATATTCTCAGCCTGCTTCTGCCGGCCGGATCATCAGCGGGGTGGTCAGCAGAGTCATAAGCCGGGTCATCAGCGGGTTGGTCCTGCTCCAGCTTAAGAGTAATCCGGCGCGGTTCCCCGACACCAATCTCCTGCTGGGCCTCCAGGGCATTGTCCAGAAGATTCATGAGGATTCCGGTAAGATGGAAGCTGTCAAGAAAGGACAGGTCGCTGTAAGAGATATCTGTCTCAAAGCTGACGTCTGCTTCCTCGCACTCCCTCATTTTGATCTCGCAGATCGCATTCAGCAGTGCATGGCCGCAGAAACGGTTCTTCCTGGTGCTTTCCACGTCATTTTGCATGGCGGACATGTAATTCTCCAGCTCCCGGTACTCCTCGAAATCTTTATAGCTCTCGCCCTCTCTCAGAAACTCCTCCACGATCCGGATATGTTTCCGGAGGTCGTGACGGTACCTTCTGATGCTATCGGAATGTCCCATCACCTCATCAAAATAAAGCTGGGTTTGGTTTATATTTTCCTGTATCCGGATATTTTCCTTTTCCAGCCTTCGCACTTTTATGACATATAAGACTAAAAAAATGGAAACCAGGCCGGCGAGGATCAACGAAATATAATCTGACATATCACATAAATTCTCAGTCCATCTGCCTTGCGCACCAGGTCAGATAGTCCTTTTTGGTGTCAGCCGCGTACCTCCTGCTGATCGGAATGATATTCCCGTCCTTTAATTCATAGGAAGCGCGGTTTTTTTGGTCAACAAAGGAACAATTCACAATAAAACTATTATGGCAGCGGGTAAAAATGACCGGAGGGAGACATGGGAGGATGTCTGCGATCTTTTCACGTATTTTATAGCTGCCATGGATTGTTTTCACAAGAGTAACCCGGTCCTTCCTTTCGAGGAGGTAAATGTCCCGTAGGAGGAAGCGAGTCATCTCTCCCTTGATCACATGGAAAAAGATCTCCTGCTTCATTTCCTTCTGCTCCAGGGTCAGCTTTTTCATGATCACATCCAGCCGCAGATCCAACTGAGATTTTACAAGAAAATAAGTGTGGCGAGTCTCATAGACATCCATGGCATAGTCGATATAATCCGTGCAATATACGATCCGGCAATCCGGCCATAGTCTGTTTAAATCTGCGCCAAGGTCAACTCCGTTCTCCTGGTCCAGAACAATATCAACAAAAGCCGCATCAATCGGCTCACCGGTGTAGGAGAGCAGATCCTGCCCGTTGGAGAACTGTATGAGGCTAATGTCAAGATTCTGGTTTTCTGCGTAGGTCTCCAGGCTGGCAGAAGCCTTTTTCAGCCATAGGGGATCATCATCAAGTAAAGCGATTCGCATCTGAGACTGCCTTTCTTAGAAGTGTTTTTTCTGAATGGATCAGTCCCGGAGATCATTCGGTGTTCCAGAACTGCTATCATAAATTTTACCATGGGACTAAGGACGAGCGCAAGAAAATGTAATGAAAATACCCCCAGAATCCCTCATTCCTATGGTATACTATGAAGGAAAAGAAGAATGGACGGTATAAACCAATGAAACATCAATCCATCACCCACCCCATCCCCCCGCTCTACGATGCGGACTCCCGCATCCTGATCCTGGGGAGCTTCCCGTCCGTCAAGTCCCGGGAGGCGGCCTTCTTCTACGGCCACCCCCAGAACCGGTTCTGGAAGCTGATCGCGGGGCTCCTGTCCCGGCCGGTGCCGGAGACGGTGGAGGAGAAGAGCAGGCTGCTCCACGAGAACCATATCGCTCTTTGGGACACCATAAAGTCCTGTCGGATCGTGGGTTCTTCGGACAGCTCCATCCGGGACGTGGTGGCCAATGACCTGACCCCCATCCTGGAGACCGCAAAGATCCGCAGGATCTACTGCAACGGGGCCAAGTCCCATGAGTATTACAGAAAATATATCGAGAAAAATACCGGGATCAAGGCAGTCAAGCTGCCTTCCACCAGCCCCGCCAACGCGGCATTTTCCCTGGACCGGCTGGCCCGGGAATGGTCTGTCATCTGCCAGCCTTTAGGCTGCGCGAGGGCGGGCAGCGGCGAAACTCTGCTCAGATGGTATGATTACAATGCCAGGATCCTTCCCTGGCGCAGCGAACCCACCCCCTACCATGTCTGGATCTCGGAGATCATGCTCCAGCAGACCCGGGTGGAGGCAGTGAAAAAATACTACGACCGCTGGATGGAAGAGCTGCCGGACATCAAGGCCTTGGCCGAGGTCCCGGACGACCAGCTGATGAAGCTCTGGGAGGGGCTGGGCTATTACAACCGGGCCAGGAACCTGAAAGCCGCGGCCATCAAGGTCATGGAAGACTACCAGGGGGCCCTGCCCGCCGACTATGAGGAGTTATTGAAGCTCCCCGGGATCGGTGAGTACACTGCCGGGGCGATC
>CAMOYC010000166.1 GCA_946629665.1 uncultured Lachnospiraceae bacterium | reverse complement strand
GCATCATTTCTCACATTTCTGGGAGATGAAGGCTTTCATGCACGGAAAGTATCCGGCTCTTCACGGAACCCAGGTTGGAGTAGGAACCATCATTGCATTAAAGCTTTATCATATGCTTGAGAAGGAGCAGGTAGATTTCGCAAAGGTAAAAGCAAGCACGTTTGATAAGGAAGCATGGATCCGTGAGATCCACGAAGTATACGAGGATGCTGCCGACGGAATTATCGCTGTGGAAGAGAAATCCCAGAAGAACAACATCGATGAGAGAAATATCCGCCTTGAAGTGATCGAGAAGAACTGGGATAAGATCCAGAGCATGATCCGGGAAGAACTTCCTCAGGTGAAGGAAATGGAAGACCTTTTCGCAGGCCTTAACGCACCCATCAATCCGACACAGATCGATGTGAGCCTGGATGAGCTTTACGAGAGCGTGATCTACGCTAAGGAAGTACGTCCGAGATACACCGTTCTGCAGCTGATCTGGGATCTGGGTCTTTCCAAAGCTTACGCTGAAGAAACCAGAAAGTATTTTGGAGCTTAAAAAGGGGACCGGGAGAGTCCTGAGTTAATTATATTACTTATTAAAGAAGCGTTACAAAGAACAACAAGACACTTATATCAACATTTTTTACAAACAGGAGGGTTACAAAATGAAAAAATATGCTATTGGTCTTGATTATGGTACACTGTCAGTTCGGGCACTTCTCGTAGATATCGCAGATGGAACAGAAATTGCGCAGAGCGTGTATGAATATCCCCATGCTGTTATGGAGACACACATTCCTACCGGCGAGCCTTTACCTGCTGCATGGGCGCTTCAGGATCCATCCGATTACATGGAAGGTCTGATCACTGTTGTACGTGGAGTTATGAAGCAGAGCAAAGTTCTCCCTGAAGAGGTCATCGGTATTGGTGTAGACTTCACATCCGCAACGATCATGCCGGTTCTGAAAGATAAAACTCCTCTTAGCATGACAGAAGAGTTCGCGCATGAGAAACATGCTTATGTTAAGCTTTGGAAGCACCATGGTGCTGAGGAAGAGGCAATCCAGATCGACAAGATCGCCAGAGAGCGGAACGAATCCTTCATGGCTATGTACGGCGGCAAGGTTTCCAGCGAGTGGACCATTCCGAAGATCCTTGAGACTCTTCACAAGGCACCGGAAGTTTATGAGAAGGCAGATTATTTCCTGGAGGCAATGGATTGGATCATCTGGGAGATGACAGATACTCTGTCCGCATCTGCATGTGCTACAGGCTACAAAATGTTCTATCATCATGAAGATGGTTTCCCGTCAAAAGAGTTCTTCAAGGCGCTTGACCCGAAGATGGAGAACTTTGTGGAAGAGAAATTCAATATGCCGGTTCTTCCGATCGGTGCATGTGCCGGACGTCTCTGCGGGTCCATGGCAAGAGAGCTTGGCCTTCTTGAGGGAACTCCTGTTGGCACCGGCATCATCGATGCTCACTGTTCTGTTCCTGGCGGCGGCGTAGGCAAGCCGGGTGAGCTGATGATCATCATGGGAACTTCTTCCTGCCACCTGATGCTGTCAGATCATGATGCACAGATCGAAGGAATCCAGGGTATCGTAAAAGATGGTATCATGCCTGGCTTCTTCGGAATCGAAGCAGGACAGTCCTGCGTAGGCGACCACTTCGCATGGTTCGTGGACAATTGTCTGCCGGAAGAGTATGCACGTCAGGCGAAGCAGAAGGGCATCAGCGGCCATCAGCTTCTTTCCGAGAAACTGGAAGGATACAAGGCCGGTGCAAGCGGACTGGTTGCACTTGACTGGTTCAACGGCGTACGTTCCCCACTTATGGACTTTGACCTGAACGGACTCATTCTCGGTATGAACCTTCTGACCAAGCCGGAGGATATCTACCTGGCATTGATCGAGGCAACCGCATACGGAACCAGAGCAATCGTAGAGAGCTTTGAGAAAGCCGGCGTTCCGGTTAACAGCGTAGTATTGAGCGGTGGTATTCCTTCCAAGAACCCTCTGATCGTTCAGATCTATACGGATATCCTGAATCGTGAGATCAAAGTTTGCGCATCCGACCAGGCATGTGCTCTGGGTGCAGCAGTACTTGGTACCGCAGCAGCACCGGAAAGCGTAACCGGATATAAGGATGCCAATGAGATCGCAGCGAAGTTCGCAAAACTTCAGGATAAGACCTATATTCCGGATCCGGAAAAGGTTGCTGTATACGATAAGCTTTACGCAGAGTACAATACCCTGCTTGATTACTTCGGCAAGGGCGGAAACGATGTTATGAAACGTCTGAACAGAATCCGCGAAGAGAATAAATAGAGTATTGCTTATTTAAAAAACATATCCTATAATGGAGAAAACCTGTCTCAGCTGGGACCTGATCGGGTCCCGGCTGTTTTTGCTTTCATTTCTTTTGACGGAGGGGAAATAATCATGAAAAAATGTCTTGCGTTAGGGTTTCTTGTCCTGGCTTTTATGCTATGTGCACCGGGAAGATCCGCACATGCTGCCGAAGAAGAAGGATACCGTCCGCCTCTGACCAGGGGACAGTGCGGCAAAAGCGTCAACTATACCTTCGATGAGAATGCCGGCATACTTCATATCACCGGGACAGGACCCATGTATGACTACAAGTATCCGGCAGCCTACATGGACTATTATGACTGGACAGGGGCATCTCCCTTTGCCATGCGTACGGAGATCAAACAGATCGTGATAGGATCCGGAGTGACTTCCATCGGTAAATGTGCCTTTATCTATACGCCGAATCTAAAAGCCATTCAAATCGGGAAGTCTGTGAAGACGATTGAGGCGAATATTCTGGATGGAGCAAGAAGAAATCCTGCCGAGGCAGGGTATGAGGAAGCCGCCTGGATGTACAGAGAGAGCCTTGCAAAAATATACATACCTGCCTCTGTGAACAGAATTGATCCCAAGGCCTTTGATACTGCCGGGGTGAAAAAGTTTGTGGTTGACGGGAAAAACAAAACATTTTCTTCCGCAGGAGGAGTGCTTTTCAACAAGTCCCGGACCAGGCTCATCGCCTATCCCGGGGATGGGGAAGGGAGCTACAGGATGCCGAACACGGTCAGAACAATAGGCAGAAATGCTTTTGCAAACAGCCGGATTCGCAAGATCACCTTCTCAAAGAACCTGAAGACTATTGAAAAGCGCGCCTTTAAGAACACCCGCTTTACAAAGATTCGGCTGCCCGATTCTCTTCGGTCCATGGGATATGCCGTTTTCGAGCTTTGTGATTCTTTAAAGAGCATCAATACGGGCAGCGGCCTCAAGAAGTTATATTTTGTTTCAGAGGAAGGAAACAGAAACTTAAAACTGACGATCGGAAAAGGCGTGAAGAAGATTCGTGCGCTGCCGGCTCACACCAGGATTAAGGTGCAAAAGGGAAACAAGTATTTCAGTGCCAGGAAGAATATTCTTTATAATAAGAAAGGGACAGCGCTGATCAGTTTTCCGAAAGGGACCGGGAAGCGCAGGAATGCGACCATCAGCAAAAAGGTGAAGGTCATAAAGGAGCAGGCTTTTAACCCGGGCATGTGTAATCTGAAGCACCTGACCATCCCTGAAACCGTGACCAGGATTGAGGGAAGAGCCCTCGATTACAGTGATTGCAGGACGATCATTTTTAAAGGGAAGAAAAGCCTCTGGAAAAAAAGAGTGAAAAGCGGGGCCTACCCCAGGAAATGTGATTATGTGATCAAGTTTAAAGATGGCTACCAGATTCCTGAGCCGGTGAGCCC
>CAMOYC010000165.1 GCA_946629665.1 uncultured Lachnospiraceae bacterium | reverse complement strand
TAGGAAATATATCTACAAAAACACTATATAGAACCTATATAGAATAGATATCATCCATAGAATTGTCATATATAATGGTATACTATACGTAAGCGTCAAATGTTACGTGTATTTCTCCAAAGGATACCGACAGGCTTCCTTTAAAATCTAAGTGACCAGGTCGAAAAAATGAGTTATTTTTTCGACTTACGCCAAAACCGTTTTTTTATCTGATCCCCGCCATTTCCGAAATGGCGGATCGGATCCGGATGACTGCTGCATTGATCATGACGCGGCTTTGGGGAATCTCTTTGAAGGGGTCCTGGGGGCTTCCGGAGGTTCACCCTCATCAAAGAAACGGAGTTCTTTTTCCAGTGCCGCCCTTTCGTAGGCACGGTACTGCTCTGACCAGGGCATCATGTCATCGAGGAAATCCATGTTTTTCTCATCCATGTGGGCCGGCATCTTTTCCAGGAGGAACCTCATGTAATAGTAGGGATCCGCGCCATTGGCTTTGGCAGTCTCGATGATCGTACAGGCGATCGCCAGATCTTTCGCGCCATCTACCGAATAGCAGAACAGCCAGTTGCGCCTTGAAACGGCAAAGGGGCGGATAGATCTCTCGGCATACCCGTTATCGCATGGGATCATGGGGTCATCCAGAAAGAGGCGGAGCTTCGATTCCTGGTTCAGAGCATATTTTACAGCATCGCAGAAACGTCTCCCATAAGCACCGCTTTCGATATCCAGTGAGTGTAGATATTCAAAGAAGGCATCCACTTTGGGGCGGACTTCTGTATCCCGCATCCGTCCACGCTCTTCGGCATCCAGCTTTTTGAGCGGGGTATCCGCATCAAAAACGGCATCTGCCTTGTCCAGGGTAGCAAACTCCGGGAGGGAAGCGACCTGCCCGGGATCCATGTTTTTGTCCACAGCGGTCACCAGGGCATAAACAAACCCGCGCCTGCAGTGCATCCAGCACCTTGATACAGTTATGGCTCCATTGGACTCTTTTTCCATCAGGTCATAAGCAGCGTATGCGTCACAGGTACAGATGCCCCTGTAGCCCCTTTCCAGGAAAAACTTCCGCAGATGGTCTGTATTCCGGGTCAGTTCATAATAGAAGACGGTGATCGGCGGGCCCTGCTCGAGTTCTCCGCTGGTGTGGATCCACATATAGCTTTGAGAACCGGCCTTTCTCCCATCATCGATCACCTCGAGTATCGTTTCGTCGCTGTGGACATGGCTGAACAGCAGGAGCTTTGTGCACAGCCTGTCATAGACCGGGCCTAACAGGTCCGGAACAAAGCGGAGGAACCAGTTGCTCATCGTCTGCCTGGACAGCGGGAAGTTCTGTCTCAGAAATTCCTCTTCCTGGCGGTAGAGGGGGATGTCGAGGACCAGCTTGCAGAAAATGATGTATGCCACCAGCGACGGCGACGCGAGGGATCCGGGCAGGAGTTTTTCCTGATAGGGGATCCTCTCTGTCCGGTGTTCCACGCCGACGGATATGACGGGCGTGCAGTTGACGCGCACATACACAGAAGCACGCACTGCGATGACCTCCTCGCTTTCCTGCCAGGTGCTGATGCGCCAGTTCCCTTCCCCGTATTCCCGGTCCAGTTCTTCTTTATTGAAATGGTAGACTGTCCGTCTGGGGAGCCGGGAGATGTCCGTTTTCTTCCTTCCGCCGTTTCCTGTGCGGGATCCCTTTTTTTCCCGGCAGGTCCCATACGGCACCGCGTCAGCTTCTTCCACAGGGGCAGGCACCTTTTCTTCGGAAGAGGGCTCTGACTGGGCCTGTATGCTCTCCCCGTTTCCAGAAACATCGGGAGAAGGCCGGGAGCCGTTTTCGGGGCCTTCAGAAGCGCCATCTCCTTCATCTGAGGGAAGAGCTGCTTCTGACAGGGGATCCGGGCATTCCGAAGAAGCCTGCCCCGGAAGGCCGGCGGATCTTTCGGAACTGCATCCGAAAAGATCGTTTTTGCGGAGCTTGAGCTGGTCGTGAAGATCCTTGTTTTCCTTCTTAAGGTACAGGTTCTCCTTTCTGGCCCCGTCCAGTTCGGTTTTCATCTGCCCGAACTGGATGGCCATCTCCGTATCGGCGCGGCTCCGTTCAGCCTCGCGGGCAAGAAGCTCATCCTTATCGCGGATCAGCTCCATCGCTGTCCTTATGAGATCTTCACGGCTCATGCCCGCAAGATCTTCGGAAAGCTTTCGCAGGTCATCCCTCATGCCGGCACCCTCACTGATGTGGCTGCATCACGGCACGGAAGATGTCCGCGCTCTGTTCCAGATATGTGAGGGCCTGGGCTGCTGCACTGCGGAGGGCTTCGTTCTCCTTCTTCAGGCAGGCGAGCGCTTCCTCCTTCTGCGCGAGCGAAAGCGTGAGCTCGCGGATCCGCTCGTCCCGCGCAGCCAGGTCCTGCGCTGCGGGAACCTGTTCGGCGGGGGCAGCCTCCTTTTTCTTCCGGCCGCGCTTCCCGGTGGGGATGATCTCCCCGGTCAGGGGATCTACCTTGCCCAGGAGCTTCCTTTTTGAGCGGGACTGCTGTTTCTCCGCATCCCAGTAGCTGATGGACTCGTAGACATAGGTGGTGTCCGTATCTTTATGGTACTGTCGGATGATCGCCATCTTGTTCCTCCTCGTTCTAAATATTTATTATATTATATCACGATGATTGGCAAGTGTCAAGAGAAAAGTGACATTAAAATTTATAATTATATGTCACTTGTTTAGGCTGGCAGCTGCTTCAGGATGGGGCGGTGTCTCCGGCGGAAGCTTCGGATAGACTTCCCGGATCGTGCCTTCGATAGTAAAGCCATCCATGAGGCGTCTGTACTGTTCCGGTGTGATCTCCCTGGCTTCTTCCGGGGTTCGGGGCCATTGGAAGCGGCTCCCCGGGGCGAGACGTTTGTAGAGAAGGCAGGTTCCGTCTCCTTCGAAGACGAGTCCCTTGATCCTGTCTGCGCGTCTTCCGCAGAAAAGAAAAAGCGTTCCTTTTTCCAGTGTATCAAGGCCATAGTTGAGACGCACGTACGTGGACAGGCCGTCTATTCCCCTCCGGAGATCGACGCGGCCGCAGCAGACTATTGTGCGCTTGAATCCAACGCCGTCCCTAAGCATTGCGGAGGACCTCCATGACCATGCGGAAGGTGGATTTTTTTGCGGAATCTGTGACATAGATGCGGCATTCCCCGGCCTGCACGATGATTCCCGGGACAGGGAGGTGTACAGTACCCGGAATGCCCCGGGGAGCCGTTTCCTGTACAGCGGTTCCTGCGGATTCTTCCCTTAAGCCGCTGACCGGGAATGTTTCCGTCCCGCCCGCTTCCAGATGGCTGGTTATATCATAGAAGGAAGCCGATCCGGCAGATATCGCTGCAACAGCAGCTTCATTCCGGAACTGCCGCTGCCAGTAGTAGAGCGATTTGACTGAGATATCATTGCTCCGGCACCACTCCTTCTTGGTAATGCCGGGTTTGCGGTTGTTGCATTCCTGAACGATCCGCCTCCAGTTTTCCCGGCGGATCTGGCTTGAAATTCGATCCATGAGAACCTCCCAGTAAGTGTGTATAAGTATCCAGTTACACACCATCATAAAGGGATGGGGCTCTCAATAAAAGGTACATGACATTTGACGCTTACTACTATACAAAATAAAAATATGCTTTTCAGATTAAGCGTCACCGGGTATGCTTTCTTTGCTGGAGAGTGTAAAAAATATCACCGATAGGGACGGGACATGCACAATGTAATTTTGGAGAGAAGTGATGCGTAATTTTT
>CAMOYC010000164.1 GCA_946629665.1 uncultured Lachnospiraceae bacterium | reverse complement strand
TGTCCGATATGGACCAGGGAGTCCACCAGGAGAAAGCCTCCGTAGGAAGCACATACCATCATCTTCTCTCTGGCTTCCATATCCTTGCCGTCTGCCACGGCCCTCGGCAGCCATCGGATCACATCTTCCATCACTTTCTCGCAGATCAGGTCGGTCATGGGGTTGGCCATAACGGAAGTATAGGCTTCAAAAGCATGGGAAAATACATCCAGGCCGGTCGCTGCGGTAATCTGGGGTGGAAGGCCTGCCGTCAGGGCAGGGTCCAGGAGCGCATACTCACACATGGAATTCTTCACATCGATCGGATGCTTGTCTCCGTTCTCCAGGTCTGTGATCACGATCCAGTTGGACAGCTCACTGCCGGTTCCGGCTGTCGTTGGAATGCAGACCAATCTGCCGGAAGGCTTCATCTTATCTTCATGTCCGGCAAAATCCAGGATCTTCCCGTCATTCACCCGCATGATGTTGATGCCCTTGGCTGCATCCATGGTGCTGCCGCCGCCTACCGCGATCACACAGTCGCATCCGTTCGCTCTGCACAAAGCAGCACCTTCATCAACCAGGTCACTGGTGGGATCTGCAGTAATCCGGTCATAGGGGACATAATCAATGCCTTCAGCAGCCAGAACCTCGATGATCCTCTCCGCGATCCCGACCTTACAAATTCCCTGGTCAAGGACAAGGAACGGCTTCCTGAACCCATTCTCCCTGCACATCTGAGGGAGCAACTTTATGGAATTGATGCCTTCCAGAATCCTTGTTTTCTGGACCAGTCTGTACTGAAGCATATGTCACCTCTAACATTGATCTCCGTGTTAACATCAGCCTGCAAAAGGGCCTGGTTTCCTGTTTATATAATAGCACAATTATCCTCTGTATGCCAGTGTAAACGTATTATGTTTTCACAATTTTATCTTATTCCAGGGGCTTCCCGCACTTCGGACAAAAGTCATAATCTTCCTCTGTGCTAAACCCGCAGTTTTCGCACCGTTTTCTTACCGGGATGACTTTCGCGGCTTCATTGATATAACCCCATCCGGATCCTCTGACAAAGGTAAGGTCTTCCGGCCGGATCTCTACGGATTCTCCTCTGGCGATCCGCCTTCCAAGCTCCGGATCCAGCTGATAAGTGGTTTTACAGCAACTGGCCGTCACGAAGTACTTCCGATTCCACTTGAATATGGGGATAAAGAAAAGGGACAGGACCATATAGGTCATGTATACGGAGTAGTTTCCGTACTTCCCGCATCTGCCACAGATCATCGTCTGATGATGATCAAAATCCTTTCTTCCCCCGGTAACACTCATTATAAAAAACATAGCCCACCTCTTTCCACATTTGTCCCGGTCTTGTCCTTATTATACACGATATTCCTCTTTTTTTAGTGTGCATTTTGTGTGCTTTTTCATATGTTAATATAGGACACATAGAGAGAGATTAAATATAACAAACAAGACAAGAATTTCGAATCATATTATAGAAATAAGGAGGAAACTACAATGAAAATGATCTCAAGAACTTCCTATGATTACTCAGATGAAACATACCCGGCAATCGTACAGGGAACCAGAAATTGTCTGGTGATCCGCAATAATCCCTCCCACCGTCACAGCAGTATCATCGGCACCCTTCACAATGGTGACGAAGTGGAGGTAGCTGACCACAGAAAAGGCAGATATATCTATATCTACTCCCCAAACCTGAACTGCAGCGGATGGGTAAACGGAAATTATGTCGCATAAAAAACAAATGAATTTATAAAAAAAATGGCAGTCTTCGGGGCTGCCATTTTTATTGCAAACACGATTATCATGGAATCGGAAATCCATTACTTTTTCTTTTTCAGAAGATCATCAAGGATCTTCTCAGGTGACATATCCCTGTACCCGTCCGGGTCTGACATGACATTTCCTTCGGAAAGATACCAGCGGAACTGGTTATATTTTTTCAGGAAAGAATCGGACCGGTCGTAATCCGAATATCTTCTGTACCAGCTGGGAAAATACTTCTTCATATATTTTTTTGCCATGCGCACCGCCTGGGAATTCTTATTCCCGCTCCGGGTCCAGGTTCCGCAGAGGGAAACCCCCGGCGGGCTGGAATGGAGGAAAAGAAGGCTGCCGTCAGGGCACTTGCCGATCACAATGTATACATGTCCTTTGGTGCTCATCACATCTCCGGCCCGGTAATCTTTGATATATTTAGCTCTGCGGTAAAAACCCCAGCCTCTTCTGGCAAAACTTCTTGCCTGGCGGGTGGACTTGCATACATAGCCGTTTCCTTTTTCCGCATCATATTTTTTCAGGGCATTGTAGGTGGTCCATCCCACGTAACCGGAACAGTCCAATCCGTACCCCAGTTTGAAACGTACCTTTCTGTAATTGAAGGACTTCGTCTGCCGGCCCGCGTAGAGCCTCCAGGTCGGATTCAGCCCGATCCAGGCCCCGTCGGCTGCTTTCCCGGCCCATTTGCTCGTCCAGCCTCCGCCGTATATGTACATGGTCTGGCCGACCGGAGCGAAGGCGGTGGTCAGGTAATTCTTCAGGGTGCTACGGCTTCCGGCCCTGGGAATCCGGGTTTCTGTAACCTTGCTCCAGCTACCGTAAATGACGGATCTGCCCACTTTCCGGAAGGCTCTCACCTTATAATAATAGACCTGCTTCCTCTTTTTGGAAGGAAGGACCTTTTTGCATCCTGAGGTCCTGCATACTTTTCTGAAGATAAGTTCTCCTTCTCTTTTTTCATAAACTTCATAGCCGGTGGCGCTGTCCACCGGAGACCAGCTGATCACCACACTGTTGCCTACACCGTTGGCTAAAAGGTTTTTCGGAGAAAACAATGCAGCCCTGGCAAGAACAGGTTTTGCAAACAGGATAATTCCCGCGAAACCCAGCATTATCATCATTTTTGTGGATATTTTTTTCTTCATGGACTTTCCTCTCTCATCCTGTAAAATACCGACCTCCGACGTTGATCTCTTATTTTTGCGGTTTGACCTTAAGACTTCTCAGGTAAGCTTTCTGTTCCGGTCCGATCCGGTAGCTCTCCACAGATTTCTGAATCGTCTTGTTGTGGGTCCAGACATCCAGCCGCCGGTTCTCCAGAAAAGGCAGGATCGAGTCGTACTGCTTTGCCAGAGCGGTCGCAAAATACCAGGCGATCATCATATTCACATAATACTCCTCCGAACGGATCCCCGCAACCATCTCCGGGTACTCCAGTTTAAAATCCTCATCCAGAAAATGCTGCATAAGGGTCTTGATCCCGAACCGGACCGTGTAGGGATGCGGGTCCCGGATCCATACACGGATCTGAGAAAGGAGTTCTTCTTTATGTTTCTTAAAGACCTTGGGGGACATCTGGTCGCAGGTGGCCCAGTTGTCCACGTAAGGCAAAAAATGCATCAATGCATCCATACAGACTTCATAATCCTTTATCTCCGAGATGATAAAGGCATGCAGCTGGTTCTCCTCGAAATAACGGTGAGGAAGATCTTCCAGGAATGTCCGGATATCCTCTTTTTTCGACAGCTGCCGAGCATACTTTCGAAGATCCGGCGTGCGCACACCAATCACGGTATCAGAAGCTGCTGTCGGAATCAGCTTTCCCTGAAAATCGCCATATTTCTCATCCCGCAGAGAAAATAATTCTTCTCTGATCTCATTGACCATTCTGCTCACCTCTTTCCTCACCATTATACCAAAGAAACCTTCTATGAGTGAACCTCCCATGTTTAAAAACACGGGCTTCTTAAGCCGCTTTAGGCGGCAG
>CAMOYC010000163.1 GCA_946629665.1 uncultured Lachnospiraceae bacterium | reverse complement strand
AGTTCCGTTTGTCCGACCAGGATCAACGCCATGGGGCTAACCGAATCAAACTGGTAGTTCAGGAGGAACCGGAACTCCTCCAGGGTCTCCTTTTCCAGAAGATGCGCCTCATCCAGGATACAGACCACCTTTTTCTTCTGGACTCCCCGGATGATCTCGATCTCTTTCTGAAGCTGCCTTTTCGAATCCCCCCGGTAAAATCGGGATTCAAGGCCAAGCTGATCCAGCATCCCTTTATAAAACCACCTTGGTGTCAGCTTAGAGTCTGACAGGTAAAGGATGATATATTCTTCTTTTGGAAGTTCTTCATAAAAGCGTCGTATCAGTGTGGATTTTCCACAGCCTGAATCGGCCGTGACAACGGCAAACAACTGGTTCCTGGCAACATACTCCAGTCTTGCGAGCGTTTCATGGATAGCGGATGACTCATACATCTGGCCTGGCGGGACATTACGGACAAAAGGAGTGTTCCCCATTCCGAAAAAAGATCTATACATCTTTCGCCACCTCCTCTTTGTAGGAAGCGAAAGAGATCGCGTCCGTCATCTTTTCCCTGGACTGTTCATGTTTCTTTTCCAGCGCATCAAGGAAACGGGATGATACAGGCGGGCAGGCCTGTATGGAAATCGGCAGGGTCTCCTCACGGTCGCAGTATTCACCGATCCTGACAGGCCTTGCAGTGAACGGCTGAACGCCCGGATAGGAGATGGTCACCTCTTCCGGGTCTGCAGGGTCATAGGAGATCTCTACCTGGAAACCGATCAGTCCCGGCAGGGTCTCGTATCTCCTGCCACGAAAACTGATGCAGGCGCCTTTATCGACTCTGCGTTTCTCATGGTGCAGGAAGGCTTCCGCAACGACGGAGGCATCCAGGTAAGTAAGGGGACGGCTGTCCCGGTTAAATTCCTGGAGGGGAGAGATGCCGGATCCCGGGATCGGTATGTTCTGGCTCTCATAGTACTCACGGATCCCGTCATGAGGTTTGTTGTGATAATACTCCTCCAAAAAGATCTGCCAGTACCGGTTCAGTTCTTCCAGTGTCTGTATATCTTTTAACTTTGCTTCACGGTTAAAGGCATCGACGACCTGGTGGAACTTTTCCACTTTGCCCTTGCTCTTCCCGCTCCGGACCTTTGCATGCCGGATACGGATACCGAGCCTGGACAGGGAAAGTTTCAGCTGCCTTGCTACATACTGCTTTCCGTTGTCAAAGTAGCAGGCATCAAATTTACCATACTTCATGATAGCCCGGTGAAAGGTGTCCTCCACGATCGTTTCCTCCTGACTGTCATAAAATCGGGAAGAAAGGAGCAGCCTGGAATGGTCATCGATCGCAGAAGATAGATAGGTCTGTACTTTGGCTCCGTTTTTGCCGATCGGAAGTTTAGGTCCGTACTTGATGTCGCCCTGTATGAGCATCATCCGATGTGGTTTGCAGAATCGTTTGGATGAACTATTGAGGGCTTCCCTGTAAGTCCTGAGGTGCTCCCGGCCGAATCCGGCTTTATACAGGTGACGTTCCATGGTCGATCTGGCCAGCACCCCGGGAGCCACATGGCCTTCCAGTTCCAGGATCATGATGATCTGGGCAACAGACCGTTCCGGTACTTCCCGCCGGAGCTGTATGGCCTGTTCCAGAAGATGATCAAAGTTTTCCGGGAGGCGCTGTGAGCGGTGCTTCACACGGGTCCGGGGTTTTAATCCGGAAAACTGGCCCTCCCTGTAAGCCTTTTCATAACGGTAGACTGACCGCAGGGAGACATCATGTTCCTCAGCGATCTTCCTGCGGAGTGTGGCTTTCTTTGCCTTGTCAAGTCCCGGCTCGAGCAGAGGCGCGATCATCTGGAAACGTTCCAGGGCCTGCTGTTCCTGCCATTGTTTTACGATAGTGTTATCAGCATTCATGGTATCATGACCTCCTTTTTGAGACCAATATACCGAAAATGCCGGGGACAATAAAACCAAAGTAGGTGCATCCCCTACCAGGGAATGGGGGCCAGCCAGCCTCCGCTGTTACAGATGATGCGCTGGGTGATCTCCAGCCAGTTCCTGTGTCGTTCTCTGATTGCTTCGAGCAGTGATGCCCTGGAAGTAAGAAGTTCTTCTTCCAGGCCAAGGATCTCCATGCCGGCTCTGCGCAGATACCCTTCAATGTTTGTCAGGTTCATCTGCAGCCAGCGGAGCCATCGCAGCATAGTCTGTATACTTGGATAATCCTCCGAATCTTCATCCTCCGGAACGACAACTCCATCCAGGACGCCGGAGATAACTTCTGTTTCATAGTGTTTGAATCTAGTAAGGCAGTCTGGGAGCTCGCAATGGAGAGCCCCGCAGCCTTCACAGCGAAATCGGCGGATCTTCAGCCAATCTCGCTCCCCGCCCTCTTTTTTCCGGATCCTTTTTTTTCGATCCCGATAGGAAAGAGAGGCATTACACTTTGGACAAGGAGGAACTGCAGCACTGCTCTCAACAAAAAACGCCGGTGTTTCCCTTGTCTACAAGCTCATACTCTGATACAATAATCATGGTTTTATACCATGGTCTCAGAGTACGCGACTTGTCACGGAGGGTGCTCTGGGACCTTCTTCTTTCTGTCATACTTATGACAGTATACAGAGCAATCACGTGACAATCAAGGGGATCAATATCAAGTCAAATCAGGAAGTCAATAACAATATAAGAAAAACAATCTCATGGTCTGGACTATATCCATACTCTCCTGACCATGGGACTGTTTAAATTTCTCTTTATTTTAAATTCTTACTTTTGATCAATACTGTTTTTTCTGCCCATTAACAGGAGATTTTAACAGGCTATTAATCAAATAATCATATACATTCTACTTCTCCCTGCAGCCATATATTTCCTTTAAATCTTCTTCCGACTGCCGGTTCACCTAAAAGATTCTCTCTTGATATAACAAAGTCTATTTCCACTGAATTACATTCTATGGAAATGTAATACATACTCTCTCCCGTTATCTTATTCTGGATAACCTTCCAGTCCGTTATGACACCAAGGACAGAATACTTATCGCACTCTACACTGTAGGGCATAAAATAGGATGAAACTATGGTAAAGACATCTTCCTTTCTGGACCGGCTCGTAACCATATTATAGGTATCCATGTCATCTAAAGTCAGTCTCTCTATGGCATCCGGATCTCCTGCCCTGGCTGCTTCACTCATCTGACTTCTCCATTCATTACCTTGACGTTCTTTGATTCTCTCCTGCTCATTTCCCTTGATGGGAAGAATAATAGTTCCATCAAGGGAAATACCTGACAGATTAATACAGTTTATCCTCTTCTTCATAGGATGATAAAACATATTCAGATAATCCACAGGATTATTAATCTGAAATATGAGGGGAATACCAAGATTATTCTCATCACAGATTCCAGCATATTTCTCCTCACCTGTGATTTTCTCCACCTCAAGATTATCATTATAAAGACAGTTCATTCCATAGACATAGGGAAAAAAGGAATCCAGTATATGATTTCCATCCTTATCAACGATCTCCAGGACTGTCATCCCAATCTTTTCCCCAAGATCCTTTTCATAGCAATATATAACTTCATCACTATTCACTTGAAAATATTTTCTCCTGTCCGGGGTCTTTATAATACTTTTTATCAGTATATTTATATCATTCCTGGTCTTAATATTCTTAAATCCAATTGTTCTAATATAATTTTCCATATATTAATATTCTTTATTAAATACCTATTCTAAAAGAACTATTTATAATGGGTTTCTCATTTTATAATTGTTAAATATACTTCTTTTATTCTAGA
>CAMOYC010000162.1 GCA_946629665.1 uncultured Lachnospiraceae bacterium | reverse complement strand
ATCGACCTGAGGATCCTGGACGTGGGCGATTTTATCCAGGTGGAGATTGAGGACAACGGAAAAGGGATCGACTCCAGGGACCTGGTCAACATTTTTGACCGCTTTTACAGAACCGATACCGCCCGGACCAACACCGAAAACGGCAGCGGGATCGGCTTGTCTATCGTAAAGAAGATCATAGAGGATCACAGCGGCCAGATCTGGGCCGGAAGTATACCTGGGCAGGGGACGGTCATGCATTTTGTGATCCGTAAGTACCAGGAGACAACTGTGTAGAGGAAGGATAACAAATGAGCAGAATATTAATTATAGAAGACGAAACGAGCATTGCAGAACTGGAGCGGGATTACCTGGTCCTGTCTGGATTTGAGGTGGAGTGTGAGGTCGACGGAAACCGGGGGCTTGAGCGGGTCCTCGGCGAAGAATTCGACCTGGTCATTCTGGACCTGATGCTGCCCGGCATGGACGGCTTTGAGGTCTGCAGAAGGATCCGCGAGCAGAAGAACCTTCCCATCATCATGGTCTCCGCGAAAAAGGAGGACATCGATAAGATCCGGGGACTGGGACTTGGCGCGGATGATTACATGACCAAGCCCTTCAGTCCCAGCGAGCTGGTCGCCAGGGTCAAGGCACATCTGGCAAGATATGACCGCCTGGTAAATGCCGGCGTGCATGCCAATGACATCATCCAGATCCGGGGCCTGAAGATTGACAAGACAGCCCGCAGGGTCTGGGTCGACGGAGAGGAGAAGATCCTCACAACCAAGGAGTTTGACCTGCTCTCTTTCCTGGCGCAGAACCCCAACAGGGTCTTCCGCAAGGAGGAGCTGTTCCGGGAGATCTGGGAGATGGAATCGATCGGGGATATCGCGACGGTGACCGTGCATATCAAGAAGATCAGGGAAAAGATCGAGAAGCATGATACGGATAAGCACCAGTATATTGAGACGATCTGGGGCGTGGGGTACCGCTTTAAACTATAGCAGAGAGGAAATAGATAATCTCAAAATCACTCATAAAATCCGCCTCCTTCCGACAAGGTCTCGGAATCAGGCAGAACTGTCCTACCGGCTACAGAAGGATTATAATACAGAGAGCAACAATATCCAATATACCACAGAAAGCGAATCTCCCGGATGAGGTTGAATGATCAATGGTTACAAAAGAATGGCAGATCATGTATGAAGACAATGATATCATAGTTTGCTATAAAAACGCAGGCCTGGCGGTGCAGAGTGCACGCCTGGGTACGCGTGATATGGTCAGCATCCTGAAGACGTACCTGAAGGAACAGGCGCCCAATGCCGGTGAACCTTATCTGGCGGTTGTACATCGCCTTGATCAGCCGGTACGGGGATTAGTGATTTTTGCCAAGAACAAAAAGGCAGCGGCAGCCTTGAGCAGCCAGCTTATTGATGGGCACATGGAAAAACGGTATCTTGCCATGGTTCATGCTCAGAGAGAGGAACATGATTCGAGTCTGCAGCCAGGCGTACACAAGCTGGTCGATTATCTGGTCAAAGATGCACGTACAAACCTTTCCAGAGTTGTCCCGGAGAAAACAGCGGGAGCAAAAAGAGCAGACCTGACTTATGAATGTCTGAAGACCTTCCGGGAAGAAAAGACAGGGAGGATGGAGGCTTTGCTGGAGGTGCAGCTCGGGACGGGACGCCATCATCAGATTCGGGTACAGCTTTCACACGCAGGGCTGCCTATTATAGGTGATAGAAAATATGGCGATGATCCGGAGGGGACAGGAACGCCATTCCCTCTGCTGTGTGCATGGAAACTTGCTTTTGACCATCCGGCCACTGGAAAGAGGATGCAGATAAGCGCGGAGCCCGATATGATAGATTTTCCAGAGATACTGTAGAAAAAGATATGTGGTCAACGAATAGGGAGAACGTGGAACGATCTGAAAGCAAAGGGACCGGCGGCAGGGTAAAAGCGTATGGACAAGCGTCTTAAAATGCTATAAAATGGCGGTATGGTGCAGAAGTATGCATGATACCGTTATTTTGTGTCATGGTATCACGACCACTGCACACGTAGGATGAAAAGAGACGCTCTGTATATAGAAGGACCGAGAAAGATGACACAGGCAGAGCCGAAGAAAGGGGGAGCATGCGCCAGAAGGACCTGATGAAAGTATTTCGACAGCTGGCCATGCTCTCTCAGTTTGCCCTTTCCCTGATCACGCCCTTGCTTTTGTGCCTGGGTATCTGCTGGTGGCTGGTAAGCCATTTCGGGCTTGGCGGATGGATCTTTATCCCCGGCTTTTTCTTTGGGCTTGGCGGGTCCGGGACGGTTGCCTGGAAGTTTTACAAGGCTCAGATCGGTGCAGAGAAGAAGGAAGAAGAGAGCAGGAAGGACAAGGTGTCCTTCAACCGGCACAGTTAAGAAAAGGCTGCTTAACCGATACAGACAAGAAGGAGGAAACATGCAGAAGCTATCGCCTGCAATCAAAAAAGAGACGGTCCGGGTCGCAGCTATGACCGCGATCGGGGTAGTCTGCATGATCATCGTGTTTGCGATCCTTCACCAGTTTCTTCCGGAAAAAGTCCCCTTTGACTACCGGGTGATCCTGGGCGGTCTGGCAGGCGGGTTTGTCGCAGTCCTGAATTTCTTCCTTATGGGCCTGACCGTACAGAAGGTCGCAAACACGGAGGATGAGGACCTGGCCAGAAGCCGGATGAAGGCGAGTTACTCCAGACGCATGATGCTGCAGATGGGCTGGGTCATCGTCGCTATCGTAGTGCCCATCTTCCAACCTGTGGCAGGGATCCTTCCCCTGCTCTTCCCAAGTACAGGGATCAAGCTCCTGGCCATCACAGGGAAGATCAACACTTAATCTGCCCGGCAGATACATAAAGTTGTTTGTTACATATAAAAATATAAAGGAATCCCGGACGGGAAACCGGCATCCACAGATGTACAGGTGAGCCATAGAGGATTCCTTGCCGAACCCGCGGCGCGATGCCGCCGCACCCAATCTCTAGTAAAGGAGGTGAGAGAGTATGAATATAGATATTACGGGCGCCCGGATATTTTACACCTTTCCGTTTAAATTCCCCATCCTGGGGCAGTTTAAGATCACGGAGACGCTCGTAATCAGCTGGCTGGTTATGCTGATCATCACGGGCCTTTGCATTTTCCTGACCCGGAACCTGCGGGTGGAGAACATCTCCAAGCGCCAGGCGCTGGCAGAGTTTATCGTGGAAAAGGCCGACAACTTCGTCATCGGGAATATGGGAGAGAAATTCCGCCATATGATCCCCTTCGTATCGGCCCTGTTCGCCACATCGGTCGTGTCCAACCTGATCTCCCTGATCGGGCTGCGCTCCCCGACGGCGGACCTGTCCACAGAGGCAGCCTGGGCCATCGTGGTCTTTATCATGATCACGCACCAGAAGATCAAGGCAAGCGGATTTGGCGGATACCTGAAGGGATTTACGACGCCGATCTTTATCATGACGCCCTTCAACATTCTGTCGGAGCTTGCAACGCCCATCAGTATGGCGTGCCGTCATTTCGGAAATATCCTTTCCGGCGTCGTCATCAACGGGCTGATCTACGCGGCCCTGGCCGTAGCCAGCAGCGCATTGCTGGGCCTGATCCCGGGAGCGGTCGGAGGCGTTCTGTCCAAGATTCCGATCCTGGATGTAGGTATTCCCGCGATCCTGTCCGTCTACTTTGACTGGTTCTCAGGTATTATGCAGGCCTTCATCTTCTGCATGCTGACGACCATGTACATTGCCAATGCGGCAGAAGGCTGATCACAGCTTCCGGCGGACAGCGGCAGGAGCATAAGAAGGCGCCTGCAGCATCACAAAGAATTTTATTGTTTATCACTAT
>CAMOYC010000161.1 GCA_946629665.1 uncultured Lachnospiraceae bacterium | reverse complement strand
AACCGGGCAAATAAATAAAAAGGCAAATAAAGAAAAAAGTGTTATAATATTTCCAGAAACAAGATAGGAGATAGTAACTATGACAGAAAAAGAAAAAAGAGACCGGGGCCAGCTCTACATCCCCGGCAGAGACCAGGATCTTCATGGGGAGATCACAAGAGCCAAAGACCTTTGCCATGAATACAATCTGATCCGTCCTTCCGACACGGAAAAGAAAACGGAACTGATCCGCCGGATCTTAGGAAAGATGGGAGAGAACTGCCTTTTTGTCTCTCCCTTCTGGTGTGACTACGGATATAATATCGAGGTTGGAGACCATTTTTTTGCAAACCACAATTGTGTCATCCTTGATGGCGCGAAAGTAACTTTCGGAGATTATGTTTATCTGGGACCGGACTGTGGCTTTTACACTGCCGGACATCCCCTGGATGTCAGAAGCAGAAACCAGGATCTGGAATATGCCTATCCGATCACCGTGGGAGACAATGTCTGGATCGGCGGCGGCGTCAAGGTCATGCCTGGAGTCACCATCGGGAGCAATACAGTTATTGGCGGCGGAAGTGTCGTTGTTTCAGATATTCCAGCCGGGGTAGTGGCAGCGGGCAATCCCTGTCGTGTGATCCGCCGGCTGGACAGCGAGGAGATTGAAGTCCCGGATACTCTTATGGGCAATCCCGGGAAACCGGAAGGTGAGGCAGGAGCCGCCATGCTGGCCCGCATGAACAAAACCCATGGACCTGTCACGGAATGGGCCCTGTCCTTCATGGATCCCACCGGTGCAGACCGCTTACTGGACATCGGCTGCGGTGGCGGAGCCACCATAGAAAGACTGGCAAAACTGGCACCCCAGGCCAGGATTACCGGCCTGGACCATTCCCCGATTTCCGTGCAGGAATCCAAAGAATTCAATCAGGCCCTGATCGATGAGGGCAGGGTAGAGGTCCTCGAGGCATCGGTAGAAGAGCTGCCCTTCGAAGATAACACCTTTGACCGCATCACCACCGTGGAAAGCTTCTATTTCTGGCCTGCCCCCCAGGAAAACCTCAAGGAAGTGAGGAGAGTCCTCAAACCCGGCGGAAGATTCTTCCTGATTGCCGACATCTACGGCAAGGCCGGCCTGGACCAGACCACCCTTGAAAACATCGACCTCTATGACCTCTTCAATCCCTCCAAGGAAGAATTCCTGATCCTGTTCCGCAATGCCGGATTTATCGCGGTCAAGATCCATGTCAAGGACGGAACGGACTGGATCTGCGTAGAAGGGATAAAATAAGCCGATAGATTTCCCCAAAAATGCGAAATAACCCTCTGTATCCCACAATCCCCAAGGTTTATTTCCCCTTTTTCCCAATGTATAATACAGGCGTAAAAAGTAGTAATCTCACAAACTGGAAAGAAATTTATTTTTATGATAACCTGACTTTGGTTCTAGAAAGAGAGGGATTTATATGATAACCATTTTATTTTTCATTGTTATGGTTGGAGTTTTTTTAAAACTTATATTTTTTGCAGCTCGAGGAGCTTGGGGATTGATGAAGATTCTCTTTTCACTGATCATTCTCCCGTTCATGTTGATCGGGCTGGTGATGAAAGGACTCATTGCCTTCGCGTTTCCGATCCTGATCATTTTCGGTATTTACGCATTGCTCCATGAGAATGGGACCGCGTAAGGAGGGAATTCATGAGCAACCGGACCATGAAACTACTGTTATTTATTTTCATGTTAATCTATGTAGTATCACCAGCTGATGCTCTACCGGGTCCGATCGATGACCTGATTGTCATGTTTATGACCATGGCAGTACAGACGAAACTAGGAAAAACAGCACCGAAAGAGATTGAAACACAAGAATAGTTGAATACGACGCCCCTGGGATGGTATGCACATCGCGGTCCGCATACCTTCCCGGGGGCTTTTCATATAGATGGCGTTTTGGGACATGTTTATGTCGGTGAAAATTCATGGGGATAATGGTATTATTATATAAAGATAATGGTATTATTAAGAAGTTGATCCTTTAACACAGGGGTTGATCATAAATACGGATAGTTTTTTCCGGATACGGAGGAGCCATGAAAACCATAGCAGTGCGTTCAGAGAAAATGTTCAGGGAAAATGAAAAAATGCAGCCGGTGCTTGCTTACATCATGGCGAATCTGGAGGTTGATATCTCTCTGAAAACCCTGAGCAGGATGCTGAATTGCAGTGAGAATACTTTGCTGAGAAGATTCAAAAAGTACTATGGCGTTCCTTGTGAGCGCTTCATCATGAATCTGAAGATGCGGGCGGCGGCCCAGGATATGCTGTCCGGAGAAGTGACTACTTTAAAGAAACTGGCAGAGAAGTACCGGTTTTCCGGGGACAGTGCCTTCTCCAAGGCCTTTAAGAGGGAGATCAAAGTTTCTCCCAAGGCCTTCATGAGATATGGAAAAAATGTACCGGATATGCCTATGCCGAAATCTTTCAACGGCTGCAAGATGCATTTTAAGTACATGAGGGGCGAAGGATTTGACATGTACGGCTACAAGGTGCCTCTGGTCAACGGGGTGAAGACGGACCTCCTGAAAGAGTGTGCTTATCCGTTAGAGCATAACAGCGAACATCTGAATCTTTATGGCAATAAAGACCAGATCGGTTTCTGGTGGAGTGACACACCGGATGAGCTGTATTATGTCCTTGGCTGCAAGATGTATTCCCGGCATGACGTCCCTGAGGATGCCAGGATATTTCATATTGAAAGGGCTGACTATGCAGTCTTTTCCGTGGAGCGGAGCGGGGATCTGGAGGAGACCTTGCTGGCCCACAGGATGATGGTTTATTATGCCATGATGGTGTGGCGGCAGATTAACAAAAAAGTCGCCAACACCATGGTCTATACCTATGAAGTCTTTGGAAAAAACTATACTTATCTCTATCTTCCTTTGTGGAAAGGGATGCCTGCGGAATCAGAAAGTGTACTGGTGAGCACCGGTTTGGATGAGTGGATTTCTTATATTGACCGTACCATCCTGGAAGAAAAATCCATGGAAGATATTGCGGCCTACTTTAACTATTCCGAGCGGCATTTCTGCAGGGTCTTCAAGAATTATTTTGCCTATTCCGTCCAGGAATACATCCGGAAAAAACGGCTGTATCTGGCGGCCAGAGACTTAAAGAATGCGAGAGACGAAAAGCAAAGAAAAGCGGTGGTAGCCCGGTATCATTTCGAGGATCCCGAAGCCTTTCGAAAGAACTTCCAGGAAGAGTTCCTGAAAGATCCCGAGGAGTATCTGGAAGTATCCTTCCATGTGCCGAATCTGTCCCGATATTATTCGGAACATAAGGATCAGATTGAGCTCCGAATCATTGACATAGAAGAAATGAAGATGATCGGGAAGACCATTCAGGCCAGGAATCCATTGGAAGACGAACAGGAGAATCTCGATATACCGGACCTGGTTTCCTACTGGATGCGCAACGATCCGGATGAGATTAAAGGTACGAAATTCGAATCCGCAAGAAGAGGAGAGGAGAATAAACTGTCCCTTTGGTATACAGACACCGCTACAGGGACAAACGAGTATATCCTTGGTCCCTTGGTGGATACATTCGAGGATGTGCCGAAGGACTATAAGACCGTTACGATCCCTGCCGGAAAATATGCCGTTATTAAGAGTTTATCAGCCTCTGATGAAGAAATAATGACGGACACCTACCGTCTGCTGGCCCGATGCGGTTACGGCTGGATCAAGGAATTCCAGTTCCGGGTCAATCTGGAACGACTTACCTTTGTCCACTACTATGAAAGGAAACTGCATTTTTATATCCCTGTTTACGAATAGGAGACAGGGGACGGTTCTCTGTCTCTCTCGTATGATCATTGATTTTTAATAAGGTTTTCACATTTTTTTCAATAACCTCCTTTACAATGAGCCCGTCTGATAAAAATGAGCTCAATGAATGTGAAGGAGGTTTT
>CAMOYC010000160.1 GCA_946629665.1 uncultured Lachnospiraceae bacterium | reverse complement strand
ATTCCGGGCAGGCAAGGATATCTACTGTGAGACAGCCAGCCAGATGTTCCACGTTCCAGTCGTGAAACACGGTGAAAACGGTGAGCTCAGACAGCGCGGAAAACAGGCACTGCTGTCCTGCTCTTACGGTGGGTCCGTCGGTGCGCTGATCGCCATGGGCGCCTTGCAGGCTGGTATGCAGGAAGATGAGCTGCAGCCTCTGGTGGATAAATGGAGGGAAGCGAATCCGAACATCGTGCAGATGTGGTGGAACATGGACAACGCTTTCAAGCAGGCCCTCCGGCGCAGAGGAAAATCGGTACTCGCGAATGGGCCGCGTCCGGTACTCCTGGTATTCCGGGATGATACAGCAGCGCTTTCTCTGGCGCTTCCATCTGGTCGGGTGCTCAACTACATCAGGCCGCGCATGGGTGTAAACCGTTTCGGCGGAGAGTCCATTACATATGAAGGAAACGATTCCGGCCACTGGGGCCGCGTGGAAACCTTCGGCGGGAAGATCTTCGAGAACTGCGTGCAGGCAATCGCCAGGGACTGTCTAGCGCTGTCCATGCTGAGAGTAGCACAGCTCGGGTATGACATCGTATTCCATGTGCATGATGAAATGATCGTAGAGGTAGAAACCGGGAAAGCCGAACAGGCCCTGCAGGATATGCTGAAAGCCATGTCAGACCCGGTACCGTGGGCCACAGAGCTTCCGCTCAGAGGTGACGGCTACATCTGCGAGTATTACAAGAAGGACTGATATCGGCCTGGGCCGCCCTGCAGAGGGATCTAGCGGGTTCACCTCCTTTCAAAACGGATGAAGCGCTCGAGAATGGCCGCTCTACCCCGCTGGCCTACTCGCGAAGCGCTTCCGGTCTCCCGGCTTTAGGAGCTAAAGATATGATCTGTGATAACTGTAGAAAACGGTTTGTGTTCGGGAATCGACCTAACGGCATCCCGAACGGTGCATCCTTTAAATTCAAAACCGGCAAGAAAATCAGGATGTGCGCTGACTGCATCATCGAACTGGAAAAGATGAACGACGAAGAGAAGCTAGAGTTTTTCAAGAAGCTTGGAGTTACTGTATAACCGCCATGAGGTGACACAATGTATGCATTCTTAGAAAAGGCCAGATCCACCGGGCTGCCGTACATCGCGTGGAAATGGAGTGACGGAAGAGACCACGGATACGGCTGGATGAGCCTGGAATGGAAACACTGGAAAACACGAAAACCGCACTATTTATCACTGGATACCGTCAAAAAACTCACAAAATTGCTCAAAAACAAACGTTTTCTGAATGTTTTTGAATTCTACTTCAACCCGGCTGGCGGGACGCTCACAGAAGCCCAGACCGCCAGATACCGGGAAATTCTGGAACCGTTAGGAGTTATCGATGAAAGCACCATGTAAAGACTGCCCGGAAAGAGAACGTACTGAGAACCAAAATTCTTACGAGGAGGAAATGAGCTATGGAAGACAAGGGAACAATGGAACAGAGATTCGGAAAGTACACGTTGGATGAGCTTAAAAAGGCCTGCGAGATTTGTTTGGATAATAGCAAGAAATGCAGCGATGGGTGCCCATTGGTCATGGACGGGCCTAACGGCTGCCGTGAGGGTATGATTACAAGCATAGTTGAGCTGATCAATTCTTACAAGACTACGCTGACCCTGTGTGAACACTGGTTTAAACGAGCGGACGCTCTCAGCGACAAAGCCACTAAATATGATTCTGTCCGGAACGAGCTTATCCGTACACAGGAACTCCTCAAAGACGCCCAGGATGAATGCAGAAAACGCGCCGAAAAGATCAAAACCCTGCGTGAAACGATCGACGCTATGGATGACGATTACAACGAGCTGGACGCTAAACTTAAAAACGAGGAAATGGTACGGAGAAGTCTCGAAGTCGATATCAAAAATATCGAAGGCCTTCTTAACTTCAAACAGACGGCAATTGACCGGCTCATAAAGGAAAAGGCTGAAACCCATGAGGAACTGGATAAACTTCAGGCTGAGCGCAAAGATCTGAACGTCCAGCTTTACGAAGCGAACGCAGCCAAGATAAAGCTTGCGACCGAGAATAAAGAGCTCAAAGACCGGCTGGACTTCAAACAGCAGGTAATCAACCAGCTCATGAAGGAAAAGGATGAAACCAATGCAGCACTGCTTCACTATCACGCTCTCAAAAATTCGCTGAAGGTAATTGGGGAGGCGATGCGCGGTGACCAGTCAGGAGATCATGAAAAGGATTGAGGACGAGCGCGTGAAGCAGGGCATCACCTGTGCCGAGATGGACAGCAAAACATGGCACACTGATGGTTGCTACTGGAAGACTAAAGACAACTACATCCACGGCGGCGGAGCTGGTCTCAGGAACCTGATCCGCTATGCCGAGGTGCTTGGTCTGGAGCTGCACATAAGGAAGAAGGTACAAAAGGATGTATGACATCCCTGACCATCCGGACATCCGGATGATGGAGCTTTATGGACCGCCGGCAGTGGAGCTTGTCCACTGCCCGGTCTGTGGTTATGAGGATCCGGAGCATCTGATCCGCATTGATGGTGATATTGTGGGCTGTACCCACTGTGTGGAAATGATCGACCCGTATGACTGGGCTGATGAGCAGATACAGAAAGGAGAAAACCCGTATGGTCATTGACCTTTTGGATAATCACAAGACGAGGACAAGTGCTGTAATCGGACCAAAGGAAGACATTGTGTCCATTGAGATCTATACACGGTTTGGATGCGAAGAAGCCATTGTGGTCTATGCGGACGGCAGGCAGACCCAGTTTGGCGCGTCCGGCACGGGAAACACCGAGCCTGGTATGAGCACGTACCTGATGGTCTATAACATCTCAACCGGAGTGAACCTGCTTGAGGATCCGCATTTCCTGAAGCGTAAGACTCCAGGAAAGCTGCTGACAGATGAGGAGCTGGAATATGAAGAACGGAACGGATGAGAACAAGGTTTTCCGGGTGGTAGGCCAGCAACGGTTCTCCGGCAGGAAGTATGCCATCTATGCCTGCCGCAAATGCGGCCACCTGAAATATGTGAAATATGAGTACGGGCAGGCTCCTGCCCCTGTGAAATGTGAACGCTGTGAAGAGCTTGGAGTAAGTGAATAAAGGAGAGAAATGTATGCCAAACACACCTAAAGAATGCCGGGTCGTGACAGGAAAAGTAACCTTTGCCTACCTGAATGTAAACCATCCGAAGCCCAATTTTAACCATCCCGAGCGTAAACCGCTCTACTCCGCGCAGCTTATCATCCCCAAGTCGGACAAGAGCACGGTAGATAAGATCCAGAGAGCCATTGCCTGCGCCTATGATGCTGGAGCAGCTATGTATGAGGAATTTAAACGCAGAGGACTTATGGGCGTAAGGCACCCTGTGATGGATGGGGAGGTCAAATACCCAGACCGTCCGGAGTATAAGGACACCTGGATTATCAATGCGAACAACAGCGAGAAGCCCGGAGTCGTGGACGCTGGACTCAACCACATTTTCGACACGAACGAACTGTACTCCGGGATCATCGGACGCGCCAGCATCCAGTTCTATCCGTACAACGTGGGTGGCACGTGCGGCATTGCCTGCTCTCTGAAGAACATCCAGAAGCTGGCAGACGGGCCGCATCTTGGCGGCGATATCGTTACAATCGAGCAGGACTTCGGGGGTGAAAACTGATGAATGTATTCCAGATTCCACAGGGTTTCGACGCAGGTCTGGTGAAGGCGATCAAAGAGTACCATCTGGTACAGCGTGACACACAGGTCACCCCGGTGCGCTTCGTTACGGATCCCCAGGGAGACAGCATGATACTTGTCAGATTCATCGACGAGCAGGGTAAACCGGGAAGCTGCCTGATGACGTACTACCATGACAGGATAAATCAGTCATGGGATGTTTCTGAAGCTACCGGATTCCCGAGAGGCCTTGAAACCACATATGTACAGGCAGAGATGCAGAATGCCTGCGATGACGAAAGCATGGTCTGGGTATACCCCGGAAAAG
>CAMOYC010000159.1 GCA_946629665.1 uncultured Lachnospiraceae bacterium | reverse complement strand
CCTCCCATCTCCCTCTGCACACCGATGAAGATCCGATCCTGGCGGAGAAGCTGCTCCGGCTGGAGTTCACAGGGGATGAGATCTTTGGATATATGGAAGATGGGCAGGGACGCCAGGTCAAGGAGGCAGTGGCTTGTGATTACGATGATCATGAACACTGCCGCAATGATGTCTGCCGGTTTTTGTACCGGTTATTTTCTTCCTTTACGGAAAAGACCCTTCCCTGGGGCATGCTCACCGGCATCCGTCCCACCAAGATTTTTATGAAATGGATGGAGGAGGAGACAGACCCGGCGAAACTGGAGTCTCGTTTTTCCGAAACCTATCTGGCGGATTCCCAGAAATCCCGACTTTGCCGGGAGGTGGCAGAGCATGAGAAAAGGATTCTGGAAGCCGGCCATTTTGAGGATGAGTACAGTCTCTATGTAGGCATACCATTTTGTCCTACCACCTGCCTGTACTGTTCCTTCACCTCCTTTCCGGCCTCCCGCTTCGGGGACCGTATGGCACCCTATATGGAGGCGCTGGAGAAGGAAATGTCATTTGTTTCCGAAGCCTGCCGCGGGAGAGCATTGACTTCCGTCTACGTAGGCGGAGGAACGCCGACCGCGCTTGGCGAAGAGCATCTGAGCAGGCTCATGGAGCTCCTGCACAGGCTCTTTCCCCTGGACCAGGCAAGAGAATTCACGGTGGAGGCCGGAAGACCGGACAGCGTGAATCCGGAAAAGCTGAGAATCCTTAAGGATGCCGGGGTCGGACGAATCTCCATCAACCCTCAGACCATGCACCAGGAAACTCTTAATCTGATCGGCCGTGCCCACACGGTGGAGCAGACCGTGCAGGCCTTCCACATGGCCAGGGATGCGGGATTTGACAATATTAATATGGATATGATCACCGGGCTGCCGGGAGAGGATGTGAGTCATGTCGATAAGACGCTCCAGGACATTTTCTTCCTGAAACCGGAGAGTCTGACGGTGCACTCTCTGGCGATCAAGCGGGCTGCCCACCTGAACATAGAGATGGAGCGCTATCGCAGTCTGGTCCACGGAAGCACCAATGAGATGCTTCGGCTGGTGGATTCCTGCGCCCACGAGATGGGGATGCTCCCCTACTATATGTACCGCCAGAAAAACATTCCAGGAAACCTGGAGAACATCGGCTACAGCCTCCCGGGGAAAGAATGCCTCTACAACATTCTGATCATGGAGGAAAAGCAGGATATTATCGCCTGCGGAGCCGGTGCTACAACAAAGTACGTATTTTCTCAGGAGAATCGAATCGAGAGGACGGAGAGTGTCAAGAACCTTGACCATTATATCTACCGGATCGATGAGATGATCGACCGTAAGAGAAAATATCTATAGAAAGGAACATGAATGGCAGTTGGATTTCAGAAACATGATACGGAAACCACACTCCGGGACTCCCTGGAGGAATCGATCGTTCATGGGATCGTTGTAAGCAATCTGGCTTACATGATGGGACACGAGATGGGACTGCCGGAGGACCAGTGCTATGAGCTGGCAGTCGCCGGGGTCGTCCATGACATCGGTAAATTAAGGCTCCGCTCTTATGTGTATGATGAGAAGGAAGCCACTCTTGATATTGACGAACTAAGATATGTAAGGCTCCATCCTACTCTTGGTTACGCAATTCTGAAAGAACATGGATACAGTGATTACGTGTTGCAGGCCGTTCTTTATCACCATGAGAATATCGATGGCAGTGGCTATCCCAACAACCTGAAGGGGGATGAGATTCCCTTGAATGCCAAGATCATGCGGGTGTGTGATGCCTTTGGAGCGTTGATCGCGAATAGGCCGGTAAGGTCTGCCTTTGATATCGAGACCGCACTGACCATCATGATCGAGGAAGTGAAGTTTTTCGATATGAAAGTATTCCTGGCATTCCAGAAATTAAGCCAGTCCAACGACATGCAGGACATGCTGAGCCGGCTGGTATTAAAAAAAGAACAATGAACGACCTGAGAGTTCCCATCCGGAACTCTCTAAGTTCGTATTAATCTATTTGATATTTAGGAGGAAAATGACATGGCTGAATCAATGAAGGGCCTGAAGAGGACCCACCGATGTACAGAGGTCTCCAACGCGAATGTGGGGGAGACAGTCACTCTGATGGGCTGGGTGCAGAAACGCAGAAACCTGGGAGGTATGCTTTTTGTCGATCTGAGAGACAGAAGCGGCCTTATACAGCTTTATTTTGATGAAGAGACAATCGGCGCAGAAGGCTTTGCCAAGGCGGCAACCCTGCGTGCCGAGTACGTGATCGCTGCCACCGGACAGGTGCAGATCCGTAACGGTGAAGTAAATGAAAGCCTGAAGACCGGCGATATCGAGATTCGCGTGGAAAGTCTGCGGATTCTTTCCGAATCCCTGACCCCTCCCTTCCCGATCAGCCCGGATATCACCGTAAAAGACGAGCTCCGTCTCAAATACAGATATCTTGACCTGCGCCGGCCCAACATCCAGCGGAACCTGATCCTTCGAAGCAAGATCGCGACCCTGACCCGTCAGTTCCTCGCCCAGGAAGGTTTCCTGGAGATAGAGACTCCGGTCCTTACCAGAAGTACTCCGGAGGGCGCCAGAGACTATCTGGTACCCAGCCGTGTTCACCCGGGTACATTTTATGCGCTGCCGCAGAGCCCGCAGCTCTTCAAGCAGATCCTGATGTGCTCCGGCTATGACCGCTACTTCCAGCTGGCCCGCTGCTTCCGTGATGAGGATCTTCGTGCGGACCGTCAGCCGGAATTTACCCAGATCGATATGGAACTTTCCTTCGTGGACGAAGACGATGTTATGGATGTTAATGAGCGCCTTCTGGCCTACCTGTTTAAGGAGTGCCTGGACGTGGAGGTCAGCCTCCCCATTCAGCGCATGACATGGCAGGAAGCCATGGACCGCTTCGGTTCCGATAAGCCGGACCTTCGTTTCGGCATGGAGATCCAGGACCTTTCCGACCTGGTAAAAGACTGCGGTTTCGGTGTCTTCACCGGCGCCTTAGAGCGGGGCGGCTATGTGCGTGCCGTATGCGCAAAAGGTCTGGGAGACGTTTCCTCCAAGAAAATGAAAAATATCGAGAAGAATGCCAAGGATTACGGTGCTAAGGGTCTGGCCTACATCCAGCTCAAATCCGACGGTTCCATCAAGTGTCCTTTTGCCAAGTTCTTATCCGAAGAGAAACTGCAGGAGATCATCAAGGCTGTCGGCGGCGAGCAGGGCGACCTGATCGTATTTGCAGCAGATTCCTTTAAGGTAGTCTGCGATGTTCTGGGTGCACTCAGACTCCGCTTTGCGGATGAACTGGGCCTCCTGGACAAATCCGACTTCCGTTTTGTATGGATCACGGAATTCCCGCTCCTTGAGTGGTCGGAAGAAGAGAACCGTTTCCAGGCGATGCATCATCCTTTCACCATGCCTATGGAAGAAGATCTTGACCGCATAGATACTGATCCGGGTTCCGTCCGTGCTAAAGCCTACGATATCGTATTAAACGGTACTGAGCTCGGCGGCGGCAGTGTCAGGATCCATCAGAACGACATCCAGGAGAAAATGTTTGAAAGTCTCGGCATTGCTCCGGAAACTGCCCAGGAGAAATTCGGTTTCCTTCTTGAAGCCTTCCAGTACGGTGTACCGCCGCACGCAGGACTTGCCTACGGCTTAGACCGCCTTGTCATGCTCATGGCCGGAGAAGACAGCATTCGCGACGTCATCGCCTTCCCGAAGATCAAGGATGCCTCCTGCCTGCTTACGGATGCACCGAATGTGGTGGACCAGGCTCAGTTAGAGGAGCTTGGCCTTGCCATCAGCCTCCCGGAAAAGGAATAAGCTGATTTTTTGGGGGGCTTTGTCCCCCTTTTAAAAATAATAAAAAAAGTTCTTGACATGGATATCCTCCTGTGATATTCTAATAAAGCTTTCGCGAGAAGCGGATGGCACTTGCATCTTGATAACTGAATAACAGAACAACCTCGAACGTTCAATTCAAAGTTT
>CAMOYC010000158.1 GCA_946629665.1 uncultured Lachnospiraceae bacterium | reverse complement strand
TGCATTTTATGTTTTCGACTGCCTCTCCGAGCTGCAGACAGCCTGGGCCACCGACTTGATGATGGGGAATTTTTTTCGAGTGACATGCCCATTTCTGTTTATCCTTGATACGGTTGCATTCTTCCCCATCATCCGAGGAAAGCATTCTTTTCATGCAATTAATAAGATCCTGGATACGACCCAGCTCTTTCTGGATGTCTACTCGGACAAAGAAAATGTTTATGTCCGCCCGGCCAAGGTCTGGAGACGGGATTCAGAAACGATGTTCCTGCCGCATATCTATAACAGGGAAAAGGGGACTTTCCGACCGATCACCGACGGCGTAAGATCCAGCCGTTTTTATCAGATACTGAGCCGGTTCCAGCGGCCGGGAGAGGAACAGTTTATCGACTCCTGGGACCGTTTCTTTAATACTGCTAAAGTATTGTACGACAACCATCTTGACATGACGGATTCCTGCAATACTATGTGCAGGATCATGATGACCCGGGATGAACGGATGCGGGAGATGGTCATGAAACATTTTCTTCCGGAAGACTATTTTCTTGTTCGGAGTCATATGATCGGGACGGGCATGATCGGAGGAAAAGCCTGCGGTATGCTTCTGGCCAGGGCCATTATCCGTAATCTGGCTCCGGAGGTTGACCGCGTTCTGGAACCCCATGATTCCTTTTTTGTGGGTTCTGATGTGTTTTATACCTATATCGTGGATAACGGATTCTGGGATCTGCGCATCCGCCAGAGGACAGAGGAAGGATACTTTTCTCTGGCAGAGGAGTTTGCGGACCGGCTGAAGACAGGAGAATTCGGGGAGGAGATGGAAAACCGGTTCAAAAGCATTCTCGAATACTACGGCCAGGATCCTTATATTGTCCGGTCTTCCAGTATTCTGGAGGACGGTTTCGGCAATGCTTTTGCCGGAAAATATGAATCCATTTTCTGCGCGAACCGGGGAACAATGGAGGAGCGGCTGATTGAATTTGAAGAGGCCATCCGGACGGTATATGCCAGCGTGATGAGTCTTTCAGCTCTGGATTACCGTAAGCGGAGAGGCTTGAATAAGAGGGATGAGCAGATGGCCTTGCTGGTCCAGAGAGTCTCCGGGTCCTACTACGGCCCCTGCTACATGCCCTGTGCAGCCGGTGTCGGTTATTCCTACAGTCCTTATAAATTCCTGGCGGATTGTGACCCGAAAGCCGGGATGCTCCGGCTGGTCATGGGTATGGGAACATGCGCTGTAGACCGGATTGAAGGGTCATATCCCAGACTGGTAAGCCTGGACCGGCCTGAGGCGACCAACGCCACCACCACAAGGGAAAAGCACCAGTATTCCCAGAGGAAAGTGGAAGTGATGGATGTCAGTGAACACTGTCTGAGGAAACTGGAGCTAAAAGAGATCCAGCCGAAGATGCCGGTTTATCTGGCCAACATTCTGATGGAACATGACTATGAGGCCGAGAACCTTTATCGGGACAGGGGGATCATGCGGGATATCCGTTTTATCTCCTGCCAGGGACTTGTCCGGAAAAAAGACCTGATGGAGAAAATGCAAAGGATCCTCCAAGCGATTGAGGCAGAGTATGACTATCCGGTAGATATCGAATATACCATCAACCTGTCTGACGACGGGGAATATTCCATCAACCTGCTTCAATGCAGACCGTTGCAGGTATTTAAAGATGTAGGGAAGGTGGATATACCGGCTGATCTCCCTGAGGAGAAGATCCTGCTGGAGACAGCCGGGTCCTCCATGGGACTTTCCCGGAATACGCCTATTGATCTGATCGTTTATGTGGATCCTGTCGCCTACTATAATATGCCCTACGCCGAAAAGCCGAAGATTGCCGGAGTACTCAGAAATGTGAACTGGGAATACAGGGGGCAGGGTAAGCACATGGCCCTGATTGTCCCCGGAAGGATCGGAACCTCCTCTCCGGAGCTGGGCGTGCCTGCAGCCTTTGCAGATATCAGCGAATTCGAACTGATCTGCGAGGTGGAGGACAGGACGGCGGGATACAATCCTGAACTCTCTTATGGAAGTCATATCTTCCAGGACCTGGTGGAAGCTGAGATCCTTTACACGGCTGTTTTTGCCAACGAAAAAACCAAGGTGTTCCGACCGGAAAAGCTGGAGGAGTTTTCCGAGATTACTTCGGCCTTTCTGAGGGAGGATGATAACCTGCCTGAGGGGATCGTCCGGGTATTTTCTTCAGAGGGACATGAGTGTGAATTGTATCACGATCTGGAAAATGAGCGGCTGGTTTTGCTGGCCGAGTGAGGGAGTAATCTATGAATGACCTGATGGAATATGACAGAATTCATGAAGAATGTGGGGTTTTTGGAATTTATGCCCCTGTCGGAGAAAATGTCTCAAAGGATATCTATTACGGGTTGCTGGCACTCCAGCACAGAGGTCAGGAATCCGCGGGAATCTCGGTTTCCGATACAGCCGGCCCTAAAGGCAACATAGAGACAGTAAAAGAAATGGGCCTGGTGAGTGAGGTATTTACAGAAGAAAACCTGGATCGGCTCCGAGGAAACATTGGTGTCGGCCATGTCCGATATTCGACTACCGGGGGCAGTTCCCTGAACAATGCTCAGCCGATCGCGATGAATTACATTAAGGGCAGCCTCGCCCTGGTGCACAATGGAAATATCGTCAATGCAGACAGGATCAAGCAGGAGCAGATGTATCGGGGGCAGGCTCATTTTTCCTCGTCGGATTCCGAAGTATTGGCCTATGAGATCATCAGCGAAAGAGTCCGGTCCGACTCAATCGAGAAGGCTGTTTCAGGTGCAGCATTAAAACTGAAGGGCGGATATGCCGTGATCGTAATGAGCCCCAGAAAACTGATCGCCATGAGAGACCCTTTCGGCATCAAACCTCTTGTTCTGGGGAAGAAAGGAGCTGCCTATATCCTGGCTTCGGAGAGTGCGGCTATCGAGGCGACAGGAGGAGAGCTGATCCGGGATGTGTTACCCGGAGAGGTCATCACGATCACAAGGGAGGGAATTCAGAGCGACAGGGCGCTTTGTCAGGAGAAGAAAGCCCACTGTGCATTCGAATACATTTACTTCGCAAGACCGGACTCTGTAATCGACGGAATCAGTGTGTATGATGCAAGATTCCGGGCGGGCCAGGCTCTCGCAAAGAGAGATCTTTGCACTCAGCCGGCTGACTTTGCCGACAGGATAGACCTGGTTGCCGGAGTACCCGATTCCGGTCTTGTGGCCGCGGAAGGATATGCACATGTTTTAGGAAAACCCTATGCTTCTGTTTTTCATAAAAACAGTTATATTGGGAGAAGCTTTATAAAACCTACCGATCAGGAACGTAAAAATGCTGTCCATATGAAGCTCCGACCATTGAAGACCGTGGTATCCGGAAAAAGAATCCTGTTGATCGATGATTCCATCGTCCGGGGGACAACCATGAGCGAGATCATAAAAGAATTGAAGAGGGCAGGAGCAAGGGAAGTCCATGTAAGGATCAGTTCACCTCCCTTCCTCCATCCATGTTTTTACGGAACGGATGTACCCTCTACACATCAGCTGATTGCATCTGCCCACTCCTCCGGGGAAGTCTGCAGGCAGATTGGCGCGGATTCCCTGGCATACTTGCAAATAGAGGATTTTGATCACATGGCTGGGGAATTGCCTCTATGTAAGGCTTGCTTTGACGGTAAATATCCGGTCCAATAAAGTAAAATACTTGACTTTGCATGCCGATGGCAGTAAAATATCATAAAATGTCAAGGACGACATAATTATGATATTGGTTCAGAGGCAAAGGCGCTTCAGGTTCATATGAGCTTGAAGTGCCTTTCGTTGTTTTTGGGAGGAATTGTTATGGCAGATCTTTGGAGACAAATTCATGAAAAGGGACTCTGGCGTCCGGAGTTCGAGCATGACAACTGTGGTATCGGTGCCATCGTTGACATAGAAGGCAGATCCAGCCACAAGCTGGTGGATGATGCCCTGTCCATCGTGGAGAACCTGGAACACCGGGCCGGCAAGGACGCGGAGGGAAAGACCGGGGACGGCGTCGGCATCCTGACCCA
>CAMOYC010000157.1 GCA_946629665.1 uncultured Lachnospiraceae bacterium | reverse complement strand
GGATAAAGCTTGTTATTTTCTATGATCAACAAGTCGATCTCTTTACCATTATTATCACGATAATAGGCAAAGCGGCTCCGCAGATCGAGCCCTTTGTTGGCATACTGCTTGAGTATTTCCGAAACGACATAGGTTTCAAAGAGACTGCCGGCCATTGCAGAATTTTCCAGGGCTCTTGGATTGTTCCAGAGACTAAGATAACATGCGAGTCCCGTGTCCGTATAATAAAGCTTTGGCCGTTTTACGATTCGTTTTATTGTGTTTCCGGAATCAGGAAAGAAAACAATAATCAATACAAAACGGGAATTGAAATCCTGAAATGTATAAATTATTGTATGCATCGAGAGAACTCAAGCGTTTAGATTAGCATTTAACTTTGAGCGGATTGCAAAGTAGAGTCCTGAATTTGGGACACATAGTAATATAAAATAAGAGCATCTCAAGAGACATTGTTATTGAAACAGGCTGGAGGTGCTCAGATGAAAGGCTATTTTACAGATAACGGTTATATGGGTTATGTAGACGGCGGCTATGTACTGTTCGCCAGCGAAAGTGATTATAGAGAATATACCGAGGAATAATTTTCCGGGGAATAAGGAGGAGAAGCAGATGTTTGGACTGGATAAGATGTTTGATTTTGACCGTAACGGCAGGCTTGACGTGATGGAGAAGGCCAGCCGGGCAGCATTTCTGACACAGATGATGGAAGAGGAAGAGAAGAGAAAGAAAAAGAATAAGTACGATGACGACGAAGAAGACTGATCATATAACAGTCTGAAAACTTGCTGAAAGAGGGGCGAACCTTCCGTGGCACCTGGTGCCACGGAAGGTCCGCCCCTCTTTTATTTAGATCAGTCTATCGTGTGTCATAGAGAACCGTCCCCAATGACACACCCTGGGTCTCTTCGTGAATTAGTCCTGCGGATAGAAGCCGGTGGTCTCTTCGCTCAGGTTGACGAAGATGTTCTTCTGCTGTGTATAAGCATCCATGATGCTCAGGTCGGTCTCACGGCCGATACCGGATTTCTTGTAGCCGCCGAACGGAGCGCCTGCCGGGATCTGGTTGTAGGTGTTGACCCACATACGGCCGGTCTCAACAGCTCTTGCTACACGGATAGCCTTGTAGATATCTCTGGTCCATACGGCACCGCCGAGACCATAATCGTTATCGTTGGCCATCTTGATGACTTCGTCTTCGGTCTTGAACTTGATGACTACAGCAACCGGTCCGAAGATCTCTTCCTGAGCCACACGCATGTCGTTGGTGACATTGGTGATCAGGGTCGGCTTGAAGTAGCAGCCCTTAGCCAGGTCGCCTTCGGTAGCGCGCTCGCCGCCGCATGCGATGGTTGCGCCTTCCTGCTTAGCGATCTCGATGTAGGATGCGATCTTCTTGACCTGGGCCTCATTGACCTGAGAACCGATCTGGGTGTTCATATCCATGGTGTCGCCCTGTTTAACCTTTTCAAATGCCTTGATCGCTGCGTCTACGAACTTGTCATAGATACCTTCCTGTACGAAGACTCTGGAACCTGCGCAGCAGACCTGGCCCTGGTTGAAGAGGATACCAACCTGCAGACCATCAATTGCCTGATCGAAGTTGCAGTCGTCGAAGTAAATGTTTGCGCTCTTGCCGCCGAGCTCGAGAGTAGCCGGAATAAGCTTTTCAGCAGCCGCTCTTGCGATACTGAGACCAACTTCTGTGGAACCTGTGAATGCAAGCTTTCTGAATCCCGGATGGTCGAGGATGTACTGGCCGGCCTTGGATCCTTTACCTGTGATCATGTTGATAACGCCTGCCGGGATCAGATCCTGAATCAGCTCCAGGAATACGATCAGGGACAGCGGTGTGGTTGAAGAGGATTTGATGACGGAGCAGTCACCTGCTGCCAGAACCGGAGCAAGCTTCCATGCAGCCATCAGGAACGGGAAGTTCCACGGAACGATCTGACCTACAACGCCGATGGGCTCACGAAGAACGATGCTCAGTGCATTGCCGGTGATGTTCGGTGTGTTAAGAACAGTTGCACTGCCCTGCTGGGTCAGGATTGCGCCTGCAAAGTAACGGAAATGCTCAGATGCCCACGGAACATCGATGAATGTGGTTTCACGGATCGGCTTACCGTTATCCAGTGTCTCTACTGCTGCAAGCAGTTCTGCGTTTTCATCGATACGGTCAGCAATCTTGTTGAGGATCGCTGCACGGTCCTGAGGCTGAACCTCTTTCCATGCCGGGAATGCAGCCCATGCTGCCTTGACAGCATCGTCAACATCTTTCTCAGTTGCTTCTGCACAATAAGCAAGGTGTTCACCATTAGCCGGATTGGTAACGTCAAATGTTTTGCCATCTGATGCATCGCGCCATTCGCCACCGATAAACAAACCATATTTTTCCTTGAAGTTAACAGCCATTGTTATACCCTCCTTATTAATGACTATACCGGCAGACACCGGAAACCGAAAACATTTTTTCACGGTTTCCGGATCTGCCTCTTTACTTCCCCTTGTGCTTTTATTATAATACAAACTGAGCATTAAAAAATATCCAAATTATTGATTTTTAAAGATACCAGATTGGAGCGCGGCGAGATGTTAAAGTACAATTTCAGCAAGACAGAAGGAAAATCCCTGTATGAAGGCCTGTATGAAGCCCTGAAGGCAGATATTCTGAATGGCCACCTGAAGGCAGGGCATAAACTGCCGTCCAAGCGGAATATGGCGGCAGACAATGGGATCAGCGTTACGACGGTCCTTAATGCCTATAATCAGCTGCTGATGGAGGGCTATATCATCGGTCATGAAAAGCGGGGCTATTTTGTGGCGGATATACAGACCCTGCCCCATAAAGAGGAAAGGCGGCGGGGATTTACCGGGAGATACTATCATGAGGACAGCTGGTTTGCAGATTTCAGATCCAATGATATCCTCTATCAGCATTTTCCCTTTGCCACCTGGAAGAAGGTGGTGCGCGAGATCCTGGCCGATTATGATGAGGCCCTGATCCACAGGTGCAACCCCTTCGGGCTTGAACAGCTGCGGATCCAGATCGCGGACTACCTTTATAGGGTCAGGGGCATGAATGTATCACCGGAGTGCATTGTTGTTGGTGCCGGGATCGAATACCTTTATGCCAGGCTCATCACCATTTTCCCGGAGCACACCATCTATGCAGTTGAAACCCCGGGCTACAGGAAGATCCCGGAAATTTATGCGGCTTACCATCTGCGCTGGAAGAGTGTCGGTATGGATGCGGGCGGTCTCTGCATGGTCGACCTGATCACCAGTGATGCGGATGTGGTCCACGTATCCCCGGAGCACCATTATCCTCTGGGCACCATCATGCCGGCAGCCAGACGCCATGAACTCCTGGCCTGGGCCGGTGAAAATGAGGACCGCTATATCATCGAGGACGACTATGACTGCGAGTTCAGGTATAATTCAAAACCGATCCCCGCCTTAAAGAGCAGGGATAGTGCCGATAAGGTCATCTACATGAATACCTTCAGCAAGACCCTGTCGCCGTCCATCCGTATCAGCTACATGGTCCTGCCCGAGCGGCTCATGCAGCGCTATGTGGATTCCACCCACTTTTTTACAAATTCAACCTCGACCCTGGAGCAGCACGCCATGGCCAGGTTTATCGAAAATGGGCACTTTGAGCGGCATCTGAGTCGGATCCGCAGAGCCTACCGTATGGAAGGCGAGCGGCTCATCCGTCTCATCAGGGAAAACCCGGCCATCCCGGCGGTGGAAATCACCGGCGGTGACAGCGGCACTCACGTCATCGTGAAGGTCGATACACAGATGCCGGACCTTACGCTCAGGCGCAAGGCCGCCGAGATGGGCATCAACATGAAATGCATCTCCGACTTCTGCTCCAGACCCGACCCCAGGTACGACCACTGCATGGTTCTCAACTTCTCCAATATGGACGAAGACGTGCAGCGGGAAGCCATAAGGCGGTTAGGGGAGATCTTCTGAGGGGTAGGGTACCGGGGGACGGTTCTATGGTTCCCATCCGGGAACCATAGAACCGTCCCCCGGTACCCCTCGGTAGTGTCAAGTCTACTACCTGTTTTTTGTTCCTAAACCTTTATTTCC
>CAMOYC010000156.1 GCA_946629665.1 uncultured Lachnospiraceae bacterium | reverse complement strand
GGTCAAAAGGTTCCCCTTTGTAATCCACCATGACCGTTGCCTCTTCCAGGGCGTCAGAGTATTCTACGGAGAACAGGAGATCCGGCTCCGGCATCTTCGGCAGCAGGATCTGCTGGATCAGCTCCTCGAAAACCAGCTGGATCCGCATAAAGATCCTGGAGGGAATATGATTCTTCCTGCAGAAGCTGTCGATCATGCCATAAGCTGCCGGAAAATCAAAATCGGGATCCCGGACCTCGATCTCAAGCACTTTGAGTTTTCGGATAAAGCGCCTGGTCTCATCCTTCTGCGGATGGTTGAATATCTGGTCCGGCGTCCCCTCCTCACAGATCACGCCCTGGTCCAGGAAAAATACACGGTTGGAAATGGCCCGGGCAAAACTCATCTCGTGGGTTGTGATGATCATTGTCTTCCCCTCCCTGGCCAGATCCTTTATGACAGTCTCCACCTGGCAGGTCATGGCGGGATCCATGGAACTGGTAGGCTCGTCGAACAAAATGATGGAAGGATCCAGGGCCAGCGCTCTGGCAATGGCAACCCTCTGCTTCTCTCCGCCGGACAACTCATCCGGATAGCTGTATCTAATATTCATGATACCCATCCTGCGCAGAAGCCTGATACTGACATCATAAGCTTCCTGTTTACTCCGCTCCAGAATGTCCATCTGGGGATACATGATATTCTCGATCGCAGTGATATTCTCAAACAGATTAAAGGACTGGAAGATCATACCCATTTTCTTCCGGATCCGGTCTCTGTCACAGGAAGGGGAAAGGATATCTTCCCCGTCAATCTTAATGCTGCCTCCGTCCGGCTTATCCAGGAGATTAATGCAGCGCAGAAAAGTGGATTTCCCGGTGCCGGAAGGACCGATCACCGAGATCACATCCCCATCATGGATATCTGCATTCAAGCCCCTAAGGGGCTTCACATTCGGGTATTCTTTCTTAAGATCACGAATCTCAATCATGGATCCTAACCCCTTTCAGAAACTGTTCCGGAGTCCGGTTTTTCGGATTGATCTTTCGGATAACAAACTCGATCAGCCGGGCAACAAACCAGAACAGGATAAAATAGATCACTGTTACCACGATCAGCGGGAAGAAGGCCTCGTAGGTCCTGCTTCTTATGATATCACCCATCTTTGTGAGATCCTGGACCGCGATATAACCCACAACGGAAGTTCCTTTGATCAGGGAGATCACCTCCGCCTCATAGGTCGGCATGAAGGACATGGCAGCCTGAGGCAGAACAAAACGCAGGAAAGCTTTCCGGCGGCTATAGCCGAGGGCGTAGCCCGCCTCGATCTGGCCGGGATTCACAGAATCCACACCTGACCGCAGCATACCAAACATGGAAACTGCAAATGTCAGGGAAAAACAGACTACAGCAATGAAAACACTGCTAAAATCTGATTTGCCGAAAATGACATAATAAAGGATCAGCAGCAGTACGACCTCAGGCATACCGCGGAGGATCCAAAGGAATCCCTCCGTAAACAGTGTAAAGATTTTATTCCTCCTTAGCCACAGTATATAAAACAGGATTCCCAGCAAAGTTCCCAAAGGAACAGATAAGACCGTGATCAAAATGGTAGTCTCGGTACCTTCCAGGAGCAGCTCATACCTCTCCTCCCGTAAAAAGGTCTTCTCAAAACCTTCCTTCAGAGAAATCCAGAAAGTCTTGTGCACGTATTCCGGCGGCTCATTCAGGATGGCGATCACAGATGCTCCCTCGTAGGTGAGCTCGCTGTATAATACATTCTCCGCCCTCTCCTTCGTGTAAGCGATCCCCCCGCAGGCGAAATCGCACTGGGAAGTCGCCACCGAAGGAAGAATGGACTCCATATCCATAGGCACGATTTCAAGTCCGTATCCCTTTTCCATACAAAAACGGGTAGCCACGTCCACATCGATTCCGATCGGTTTGCGGTTCTTGATCGTGAAAAAGGGCACATTGGAAGTATCCGCAGCCATGCGGATCGTGCCGTTTTTCCCATCCAACTTATACAGCAGAGGAACGGAGGTCGCATCTTCCTCCTCCTCAAACCATTTTCTTTTAATCTTCTCATATTCCCCGCTGCCTTTGAGCTTCACAATAAACTCACTGAACTCATCCCGAAGCTGTTTTCCTTCCTCCGTCTTTGAAAAGATCGCCCCGACCTCTCCACCATCGGAAAGTTTTTCATCCAGATAAGTCAGATTATCATTATCCGGCATCAAGTAGCGGACAAACTCCTCCAGGTCCGCATAGGCATCAATCTTCCCGGATTTCAATGCGCTCAGCATATCCACCCCGTTGTTGTAATATAATATCCTGGCATCCGGGAACCGTTCCTCCACCATCTGGGCCTGCACGCTCCCTGACAAAACGCCGATCCGCTTATCTTCCAGCTCTGAAAAACTATGGTAGATGACGAATTTCTTCTCTTTCTTTGCCCCGCAGCCGGCGAGCAGGGAAAGAACGGACAGGATGGCCAAGAGGAGCAATATGGATCTGTATATCTTCGTTCTTTTCATGATCATTTCCGCTTTCTATATCAATAATATAATTATACTAAGAGGGAAAGGGAAAGTAAAGAATGGGGGAAGAAACTTATGAAATTGCCCGGGGCTTGTGAGTTCGGCAAGTACTGGTTTCGGGAATGGACTGCTTAGGCGCTCATAAAATCCATTTTTTATAGATTCACGCTCCTAAACTCGCTTCGCTCGGACAACGTCGCGTGAATCAAAATGGATTTTTCTCGCTGTAAGCAGTTGCCATTCCCTCAGGACAGTACTTGTCCGATCTCACAAGCCCCGGGCAATTTCCCCTTAGTATTATAATCAACCAATTCCCTATTTATTCGCAGGAATATGTAGTCGATTTACCTGATTTAATCATTCTGGTTTTTATACCATTTTTGTGGCAGGGGGTATATTGCAGCTGATGGGATTAAGACCGTTTGCATCAGTTTTGCGTGGTGAAGTTAGCGCTAGCTTTTGCCACCGAGCGCGTGTCTGAGCGTAAGCGCGTTTGCGCGAATGGCAAATAATAAGCGCGCGAACTGAACTAGCAAAACGCAACAGGTCTTAATCCCATCAGCTGCAAGTACCCCCTCTAAAAATATTATGCAAAAAAAAAGATTGATATTTACTATTTTTCGACAGTATTCCTGTTATAATTAGTTTGAGTAAGTATGGATAAACTGAGCAAAGTATGAAAACTTTGGGATAGTGGGAATAGAAATGACTCTGGAATCGATCAATAAAAAATGGATCAAATACAAGAAGAAATACCAGGTGGACAGCCCGGTTCTGATCGAGGAGGTCCGGTTTGACGCGGCAAAGGGTGTCGAGTCTTCTTTTGATGTGACAGAATTGTTCTCGGGTTCTTATATCCTTCATCTTTCTGAGAAGGTTCCGCTGTACCGGGGTGTTTACATTGATTACATCCTGTGTCATGAGTTCACCCATCTGGCGGATTTCCTGACTCATCCTTACTCTTCTAACGTGGTCGGCAGGTTGTATCCTTATATGAACACCTGGTCCGAGTTCCACGCCAGCCGCCGCTGCCTTGGTATGGTTTTGGAAAAGGCTTTTTCCGGGCAGGTTGATCCTGAGAAAGCGGTGATCCCGCAGGCGTTTCGGGATATCTCCCTGCGGAAACTGATCAACGATACGCTGGGTCAGACAAAGGTGGCTCTGGAAGAATTCCGGCATTCCGGGAATTCTTCCGTCTACCACCTCTTTTTCCGATGTCTTATGTATCTGATGGGTTATCTGTCCCATTTTGCGAATGCGCAGGATATCCTGGATTATTCTCTTTCTTATCTGCAGCTTGATACAAGTCTCTGCAGTGAACTCTATGCTGCTCTCCTGAAGGGAGAGGCCAGAGATCTGATCCCTTACTTTGACAAGATCATGAAGGAGCTGGGGGGCGCATCTGCCGATTAATCAGACCTGTTGATCATCAACGGGTCATAATACATTTTCTCCTGAACTCACTGTGATGTTTCTGTGAATCTTCCTATGATAGACTTCAGACATAGAACAGAAAATCGGAAATATGCATACAGAAAATGTGAGAAAGGAGAATAAAAAATGAGAATCAGAAATAGAAAAATCAATGAAAAATTAGCAGCAGATATCGACCTTTTACTCGGTTC
>CAMOYC010000155.1 GCA_946629665.1 uncultured Lachnospiraceae bacterium | reverse complement strand
AATTAAAAAAGGCTGCTCAGGCAGCCTTTTTTGATTTCATCTATTCTGTTTAAAGTTCTTCGATCAGCCGGCATTCCGTATAGTATCTTTTATCTTCCGCATGTCCCATAGAAAATGTCTTTCTCGGCAAAGCACCGTCATAGATCACCGTCGGGAAAAGCTCCTTCTTCTCCATCACAGGCAGGAGGAATCCCAGGCTGTGCTCATCCCGGGAGAGATTCTCGACCACATCTTCCCCGTGAATATAATCGATCCGGCCTCCGACAAGCGCCGTGTAGGCATCCAGAAAACGCTGCAGGCTGCCCACGGTAAGTTTGGAAGTGGGGCGGCCGATATAACATTTTCTTCTTCTCCCGTTCTTAAGGATATAAAAGCTCTGTCCCTGGCCGTCCTCCGTCAGTTCCAGGTCCCGGGTCATCTGTTCCATCAGGTCATCCGGATCCACATCAACCACGATACGGTGGATCGCCTCAAAAGTGAGGGACGGACTGTGCAGATTCACCACCTCCACCAAGGCATATCTGGCAGGATGAGAAGACAGGTCCTTGCCCGGATTCGCCTTCTTCATCTGCTCATAAAACAGCTTGGCGGAAGCAAGAGAATGATTCCCGTCTCCGATCGCATAGATCAGAGGAGCCCTTCCCTCCACATGGTATCTCTTTGCAAAGGCCTCCGGATCTTCCAGCCGGTCCAGGGCATCTGCCACCATCGTTTTCTCCCGGTCTCCCAGCAGGTATCCCTTGAGATGACCGCCGCCCAGCATCAGGTCGAAATCATACAGCCGTGTGAGGGCATCGACGTTGTCAGCCAATGGCTCGATCACACTTTTTTTCTCATCGTCGATCAGCACCATGACATGAGGCAGCTCCAGGGCTGCATTCTCCCGGATATGCACTCTCGGCGGCAGACGGCCCGGTACGGTAGCTTCCGTCGCCCGAACCTTGGCAGTGCTCTTCTTGCTGTAATCATATTCTTCCAGGTCGATACAGCCTACCAGGCCCTGCCTGAGCTGTCCCTGAGAGTCAGTCCGCTCAATGTAGAACATGGCATCTTTATAAGTGTCAAAATAACCTGCCTCCAGATACTTCCTCATCTGCTCATGGATCGCAGTCAGCCGGATCTCATGATCCTCCGCTTCCAGGTAGACCTCCGGCAGCATCAGAGAAAGTGTGGATGGGGCCTTACCAACCAGATCCTCCACCTTCTCCCAGTACTCGGGTTCACTGGTGAATTGATCGCAGGCGATCACGGACCATTTTTTTCTATCTATATCTTTAGCCGGCAGCATGATATCGCCGGTCTTAAATGCTCTTGACATAAAGGCTCTCCTTCTATCATGAAACTACAATGTACAACGAATCTAAGTATAACACAGATGGCCCGGGAATTTCATTATGAAAATTACTCAAAAAAATGCTTGCATTCATATAATCCTTGTGCTATAATCATCTTCGTTGGCAAGAACAAAGCTTGTTCGAGCCGGATATGCAGTTGTGGCGGAATTGGCATACGCGCTAGACTAAGGATCTAGTCCGGGCTTACTGGGTGCGGGTTCAAGTCCCGCCAACTGCATTTTCTTTTATTATTGTGACCAAAACCAAAATACCCTGGATTCAGGGCATTTTGGTTTTTTCATTATTAAGATTCCATGGAAAACATCGGACATAGCAAGTGTCTGCCATAGACCCGGGAGGTAACTCGAGATGAGTCAGCATGACGATAACAGATACGGAGAACAATTATATGATGCTCTTTTTGAGATGATCGGTAATAAGAAGAATACTCTTCTGCTTGAAAACATGCGGGGTGAGAATGCTGTCCTTACTTACCTGGCTCAGCACAGAGAACAGGTTTATCCGGGAACTCTGGCGGAACATCTTTCCCTTGTACCCGGGAGGACCGCCGATATCCTGAAGAGTCTTGAGAAGAAAGGGCAGATCATACGGGAAAAGGATCCTGAGGACAGGAGGAAAACGATCGTCTCCATCACCAGGAAAGGGATGGACTACATCCATAACAGAAGGAATAAGATCAGAGACCAGTACAGCGGCCTGTATAATGAACTGGGTGCGGAGGACACGGTCAAACTGATTGAGCTTTTGAAAAAAATGAATAAATATTTCGAGAAAATGTAAGATTTTGTAAAAAACCATTGTGTATGATTCATAAAAACCGGAAAAAAAGCACTAAAATCCTGTTAATTATTTCGTATTGCGAAATTATTGCAAAGGACTTATAATAGCGGAGTAACAGATTGCGGAAAGCAATCCGATCTTTTTTTAGGATTTTATTTCGCACTACGAATCAAAATAAGGATTTATTTTTTTAACTATATATCTCGTACTGCGAATCAATTAGGAGGGTTTTATGATTACCAAAGACAACACTCGCACCTTATATGACCTGCTGGAGACAGCAGCCGTAGACTATGAAAACCAGGTGTTTTTACGATACGAAAAGGACGGGATCATCTATGAAAAAGGCTATCGGACCTTTGCCATGGACACAAGAGCCGTAACAGCATGGATAGCCCACAAGAACGAGGAGGTCGGAAGAAAACTCCATGTAGCCCTGCTCGGAAAGTGCAGTTATGAATACCTTACCGTACTGATGGGCGTGGCAAACGCAGGCAGCATTGCCGTTCCTCTGGATGTGCAGTTATCCAAGGAAAGCCTGGAGGAGAACCTGAAGCGCGCCGAAGTGGATATCCTGTTTTTTGATTATGATTATCTCAGCGACGCAGAATATCTGAAAGAGCGTCTGGACAATATCCAGGGAATCATCTGTATCCAGCAGCGCAAAGCCCATTTCTCCACACCCCAGATCCACAGGGAATACCGGACACCGGCCTTTGATGTGGAAGTAAATCCGGATGATTGTGCTCTGGTCATCTTCACTTCCGGAACGACAGGACATGGAAAGGGCGTTATGCTCTCCCATGCGAACCTGCTGGATAACCTTTTCAGCTCTGATGACGGTCAGGAAACCTGCCTGAGCGTCCTGCCGATCCACCATGTATTCTGTATCAGCGGCGACCTCCTGCTGACCCTGCGCTACGGGAGCACTCTGTGCCTGTGCGATGATGTCACAAAGTTTCTTTATTATATTGACCTCTACCAGCCTACCATGCTGAGGATCGTCCCCATGATGGCAAAGATGCTGCTTAACAGGGTTGCCATCACTTCCAAGAAACATCCTGAGCAGGATCTGGAGCATGTGAAAGCGCAGATCATGGGATCACGGCTTCATAAGATTGTCAGCGGCGGCGGATATCTGTCAGAGACTCTGGCCAAAGGTCTGGCTGAGCTGGGCGTTGTCACCGGTCAGGGTTACGGTATGTCAGAATGTGCCCCCAAGATCTCCTCTCCTGACTATGGCAATATGGAGAAACTGGCATCGGTAGGTAAGCCGGTTAGAGGCTGCCAGATCCGTTTTGTGGACGGAGAGATCCAGGTTAAGAGCCCTTCCGTTATGATGGGCTACATCAATGATCCGGAGCTCACAGCGGAAGCGATCACCGAGGACGGCTGGCTGTGCACAGGCGACCTGGGATACATGGATGATGACGGATTCCTCTATCTCAACGGCCGTAAGAAGAACCTTATCATCCTTAGCAACGGAGAAAATGTTTCTCCTGAGCTGATCGAGAATAATTTCGATGGAGAAAAGCTGATCGAGGATATCATTGCCTTCGGAGAAGGTGACACGATCTCCGCAGAAGTCTATCCGAACTTTGAGTATGCCCAGGTACACGGCATCCGCGATATCCAGGCAGCACTGAACAAGATTGTTGCCAAGCACAATGAGCTGCTGCCTTCCTACGCTAAGATCTCTCAGTGTATAGTGAGAAACCAGCCCTTTAAAAAGACTTCTTCCAAGAAGATCATCCGTAAGATCTACTTTGATAATAAGAAGGAAACCCAGGAAAAGAAGGCCGGCTACCTGAAGCCTTCCACCCAGATGCAGAAAGACCTCTACGATATCGTACTGGAAGTTATCGGCGCGGACTCCATCGGTGTAGATATGAACCTCTACCAGTCCGGTCTGGATTCTCTTACCAGTGTTATGCTCATCGAGGAGATCCAGGAAAGACTCTCTGTCAACATCAGTCTGACTGAGCTGATGGATAATAATACCATCCTGGGCCTGGAGGCTCTGTGCCTT
>CAMOYC010000154.1 GCA_946629665.1 uncultured Lachnospiraceae bacterium | reverse complement strand
GCAGGATACCAGAAAGCTGATGATCCTGGTGAGGGAAAGACGTAAAGTCCCCTTCCTGGTCGTCATCATAGTAAAGATCGCTATGATCCCTGCCTGACCGCTGAATTCAAGCCGGAGCAGTCTTGCGATCGCTATCCCGATCATGGATCCGAGAGACAGTTTTACGGCAAGGGCCAGCCACCATGTCCAGTCCGTTCGTAATCTTCTGGTATCCATAGTTATCTCCCTTTGGAATACATATCTTTATATTTCCTGCTCATCTCCACATAATGGGCAGCATTGTTTTTATTTGCTGTGATTCGTTCTTCATCAAGCCCGCCTCTTACTTTGGCAGGCATGCCAAGGACCAGAGATCCGTTCGGGATCTCTGTATTCTGAGTTACCACAGCACCCGCTCCGATAATACAATTTTTACCGATGTTAGCATCATTCATCACGATTGCACCCATGCCGATCAATGTATTGTCTCCCACATTACATCCGTGGACGATCGCGTTATGGCCAATGGTAACATTCTTTCCAATCCGGCATTTTCTTCCGAAGTCTACATGGAGTACACAGTTATCCTGGATATTTGTTCCCTCATCAATAAACAGTGAGGAGTTATCTGCACGAATAACAGCATTATACCAGACGCTGCAATCCTTGCTGATCTCAACATTACCGACTACGTGAGCACCGGCGGCGATAAAAACGGACGGATCAATCTTACTCATTCTTTTCTTTCTCTCCCTTACTGACAAGTTACCGTTTCCACGGGGATAATCTGTTACATTTCTATTGTACTGAATAACATTTTTCAAGTCAATTCATGTAAGTCAAAAAGAAAAAGACCGTGGAGCCTTAAGCGGGATCCACGATCTTTTGTTCTTTCGTAACTGCCTGAAGATTCTGTGATCAACCTTCCAGGTAAGAACGATAAATTGTTTTTAATTTTTCAGGCATTGCTTCCACCAAGAGCAGGGCAATTTCCGATGGGGTGCAGATAATCTCACTGCAGCACCACTGGATCGTCATGTAGATGGAGCCTTCGCAATGCATATGGAGAAGCAGGCTCAGCTCATGATCCATATGTTCCGGCAATTCCAGAGAATCTTTATCATCGATCCGGCTGTACATATCCTGATATAGATTATAGATGAAACGATGCGTATACCGGTGAAGCCCGTCAAACACCTGCGTCTGAAATGCCTGGGCAAAGAGTGGTTTTTCCGTCTCCATCAGGTTGAACTTTGTCGTAAGTGCCTGAGCAACGGTATGCCCTTCATAGAGCAGTTCATAACTGTAAAGAATGATCTTTTCAAAGTACTTATTTACCAGATCATACTTATTCTCACAACATCGGTAAAAGGTCTGTCTGCTTTTGTTTGCCTGGGTACATATGTCATTCACAGAAACCTTTTCAAAGGGCATTTTTTTTAAACACTCTTTCAGAGCGATAATAAAATAAAGCAAATTCTGATCCTTACGGCTAAGCTGTTTGGAAAACAGAACTTTCTCGGCCCCTGTCTTCTTTTTATTTTTCATAGAGGAACTTTTCAGGGAGGTCAACCTTGAAGTCCTTCGCAAGAGCCCTGAATTCATCCGGAGTGATGGTCTGCAGCTTCTTTGAACCCATGGAAAGAACTTTCACCAGGATCTCTGCAGATTTCTCTACAGTGTGCATAAGGCCAAAGGTGAGGTCGAAATCCTCTCCGGAACAGAACATGCCATGATGAGCCCAGATTGCCACATCATACTGCTTCATCAGTTCACTGGTAGCTACAGCGATATCTCTGCCGCCGGGAACCATCCAGCCTACAACGCCGATTCCGGAAGGGAATACCACCGGACACTCTGTTGCCATCTCCCAGAGCTCTCTGGTGAATACTTCATCTTCCAGAGGAAGGACAAATGTTAATGCGATGGTGTTCGTTGTATGAGCATGGTAGATGACACGATGCTTTCCGCCGGAAGCAATCATCTTAACCTCGTGGTTCATCAGATGGGAAGGAAGCTCGCTGGTAGGACGGCCACCGTTTACCATTCCCCATAAGATCCGGTACTTGCTGCCGGACTCATCCAGCTCAATGATGCTTAAGGAATCTTCCGGATCCAGGATTACATTGCGGAAATACTTGCCGCTGCCGGTAACAAGAAAATACTCTCCAGCCAGCTTGGGAACGGTAGTTCCGATCTCCTGCCAATCGGCATCTTCTTTCAGTTCATCCTTAATCTCTGCGATCTCTTCTTCTTTAATGCGATAAGAAAGGTTTCCGCCATTTCTCTCATGCCATCCTTGAAGCCAGCCATCGTTACACATACGAATAAAGCCCTGTACAAATTTTGCATCCAATACTTTCATTTTTAACACCTCATACCTGTAATTATATTATTAAAGTTGATTAACTGATTACACGAAACTGTAATGGCGAAGATCAAAACTGTCGCGGATACATCTTCTGGCATCCTTAAGGTCACTAAGTTCTCCCTTTGCGATCATCTGAACAGCTACATTACCGATCGCGGTTGCTTCGCCGGGACCCGCAACGACTTCACGACGGGTTCTTCTGGCAGTAACCTGATTCAGATACTCCGCATTGGAACCGCCGCCTACCACATGGATCTTATTGTATTTCTTTCCGGTCAGTTTTTCAATCTCTTCAATGGTCTTTGCATAGCACTCTCCGAGACTGTTGTAGATTACCGCCGCGATCTCCCAGTTGGTCTCAGGAACCTGCTGGCCGGTCTTACTGCAATAATCCTTCACTGCCTGGATCATGCTTGCAGGTGCAAGAAAACAATCATCGTTGCAATCAACGATGGAAGGGATCAGCTGCTTTGCCGCATTTTCACAGATCTCAGCGAAGCTGTAATCCTGATCAAATTCCTTTTTAACGGACTGGATCATCCAGAGGCCCATGATATTCTTCAGATAGCGGAAGCGGTAATTGTAACCACCTTCATTCGTCAGGTTCGCTTCCCTTGATTTGTTGGAGCAGTCAGCCTTTAAGAGCTCGGTTCCCATGAGAGACCAGGTTCCTGAGCTGATATACATAACGTCTTCTTCATCGCTGGGCACAGCCACAACTGCAGAACCGGTGTCATGGGTTGCCGGCAGCAGTACCTGGGTATCAAAACCTACTTCATCGATCACTTCCCGGCTCAGCGTTCCAACCGGTGTGCCGGGTTCGTAGATCTCTGTAAAGATCTCTCTCGGATAATCAAGCTTGTCGATCAGATAGTCATCCCACTGTTTCGTCAGGGGGCTGACAAGCTGTGTTGTTGTAGCGTTAGTATATTCTGTCATTTTCCTGCCGGTCAATTTAAAGTTAAAGTAATCCGGGATCAGCAAAAGAGTTTTAGCTTTTTCCAGATTTTCCGGCTCCCGCACCTGGACAGCCTTCAGCTGATAGATCGTATTGAAGATCTGCTTCTGGATACCGGTCTTTGCATAAAGAGTCTGCTTGGAGATGGACTTATAAACTTCCTCATCCATGTTCTGCGTTCTGGAATCACGATAACCATAGGTTTTTCCGAGGATCTGATCATTCTCATCAAGAAGAACATAGTCAACAGCCCATGTGTCGATACCCATAGCAACCGGGATCTTCCCGGCTTCTTTACATTTTTTCATGCCTTCTTTAATATGGAAAAAGAGTTCTTCTACATCCCAGCACAGAGATCCGTCCACGGACTTCATGCCATTGGGAAAACGGTAGATCTCTTCCAGCTTCATGTGTCCTTCTTCCAGGTAACCAAGCATATGCCTTCCACTGGATGCACCTATATCAATCGCAAGATAATAATTCAATGTTATCCCCTCCTTACATTTTGCTTAAATAATGGTCATGGATCCGTATGATCAGTCCAGATGGAACACTGTTTTCAGGTCAATGCTGACAGGACTGTTGTCATCGTTTGTTTCCATGATATCAGCCATATAGTCCCACCATTTACGGTTGATCTTTGTATCAGCTGACTGGCTCCACTTTTCTTCGTCTTCTATCTCAATATAACCGAAAAGAGTCAGTGTCTCCTGATCCAGGAAGATCGTATAGTTTTTTCCGCCATACTCATGGATCATCTCTTTCATCTCCGGCCAGAGAAGGTTATGCCTTCTTTCGTACTCTTCCTCGCAACCTTCAAATACTTTCATCTTAAAACCTTTAATCATAATACCACCTCCGGGAAGCT
>CAMOYC010000153.1 GCA_946629665.1 uncultured Lachnospiraceae bacterium | reverse complement strand
TAGAGGCTTATAGCCTCAGACCGAACCACCCGTTTTACGGGTGGCGGCGATTATTTTAATTAAATATTAAGAACCACCTTCTGTAAGAAAATGGAAGTTTTCTTGGAACTTTTAGCTGTTATCACAGATTTCTGGTGAAAAAAACCGTGGCGGTATCAAAATTGCAATTTTGAGAGCCAATTTGCGAATGTTTTCGCAAAATATGATATCTGCTACTCTTTTTTGATACCCCCAGTATTTTCCAATCAAACGCTCGTCAGTTAATAGCCTACTCTGGTCAGATTCCTGTTTTCCCAACGCCCTGTCAAGGGTAGCAAAAAAAAGAGATTCTGATGGTTTTTGCGAAAATCTTCGCAAAACTGCCATGAAATCTCCAGTTTTGCTACCGTCACGTCTAATATTGTATCAAAAAATGAAAAAGCTCCCTTGTCGAGGCAATGCACTAAGAATTTTTGAGGGACAATTGGGCCCCCAAAGATAATAAACGATATTTTGCCCCTCCCAAAAATAATAGAAGATATCTCCATGTTTTTTGCCCGGCTATTATGGTAAAATATAAGAAAGAGGATAAGAAGAGAACTATTCATATAATGGGGTTACATACACAATGAGAGATAACAAATCCGCTTACAACGCAGCTATCTATGACGATCATATCGTGAATGTCCTGCCCTATTACCGGGAATACCATGGGCAGATCCTGGACCTGGTCAGATCCATGGAGCGTGTGTGGACCATGGAAAAGGGTAGGAATGCAGGAAAAAGAGTGATTGACTGGCTGGACACCGGCTGCGGAACCGGTACCCTGGCTGCCCGGGTCCTGGATTCCAGGGATGATGTGCGCTTTACTTTATGCGATCCTTCTCCCCGGATGCTGGATCTGGCCAGGAAGAAGCTGAAAGGAAGAGGAATCCATTTTCTTTCCGGTCCGTCCCAGGCCCTGAGCTTCTCGGAGGAATTCGATGTGGTGACTGCTGTCCAGTGCCACCATTATCTGCAGGCGGACGAGCGGGAAACTGCGGTAAGAAAATGTTACCAGGCCCTTCGGGATAAGGGTGTTTTCATCTGCTTTGAGAACATCCGGATGTCCACGGAAGAGAGTGATGGGATTGCCCTGGAGCGTTGGCTGCATTTTCTTGAAAGCAGGGGAAATCCTCCGGAGGATGTGAGGATGCACAGGGACCGAAGAGGGATTGAGATCTTCCCCATCACGATCGAAGAACATATAGCATTGTTGAGAAAGTGCGGTTTTTCATCGGTCGATCTATTGTGGACGTCCTATTTACAAGCCGGCTTCTGGGCTGTAAAATAGTAATGGAATAAATATGTATTATTTACGGGGAGGTAGTATTCTATGAGTAAAAGATCAAAGTTCACGGTTACTTTGTTTTTGACAGCATGGGTCTTTTTCGCAGTATTTCTGATTGGGCCCAGGACTGAGGCAGCTGCGGCTCCTTCGATCAAGATGAAGTGGAAGCTGACCGGGCAGTCCTCGGTGAAGATTACCTGGTCCGGGGGTAAGAAACTGAAGTACTGGAGGATCAGAAAAGCATACATCGATAAAGATGGAAAACAGCACAAATATAAGACGGTGAAAGTGATCAAGCGGTCGAAGAAGAGTTATACCGTTAAAAAACTGAAAAAGGACAGCGAGTATGTATTTGAGATTACAGGCGGAATCAAGAAAAACGGAAAATATAAGGCCATTTCCGAATACGAGTATATCTGGCCTCTGTATACCGGATGCTCCGAAATAGCATGGGACGATTATGCCGTTTCCGATGCGCCTTGCTCCCCTACCAACATCCACTTATGGGGAAGCGGCATGAAGAATGGATTCCCGATCAGAGGTTATCAGATTTACCGGAAAAAGGTTGGTGCATCCAAGTATACCAGGATTGCCACAATCAAAACGAAAAAGTTAAGTTTCAAATACAAGGATAAAAAAGTCACTAAGGGAGCATCTTACAGGTACAAGTTCCGGGCCTATACCATTTGGAAGAAGAAAAAACTCTATTCTCCTTTTTCAGATGTCATGATGAGGTCTGCAGTCAATCAGGTTGGTAATTTCACCTCAAAACTGGTTTCTTCTGCTCCTGATGAACTGATCATCAAGCTGACCAGTGCAAAATACAACGCTGATCTGATTCTTAATCATTATGGCCTGTCTATTGTGGGTGATGTAATGACATCCGAGGCGGAGCCATACGAAGACTCAGACTATCCACCTGTGATCATCAGTGCATACAGCACAGATAATAATACATGGACGGATTTAGGAGAAGGAAAGGGAGTTACACTCAAGAGTGGGGACAGTGTTTATCTGAAGATCAAAACGAAACAGGAAGGGATCGATCTTTCCAAAGGAACTTCTCTTACTTCAGACAATGTCACTTATGACAGACTGCCTTGCTTTTTCGATGTCGACCTTGACGGAACCGGAACTGCAAGACAGAATGGAGAGTATATACACTAGAAGAAAATAAAATGAAGGAATAAGGCCAGGGGGACTTGCAATGAACGATATCTATGAAAACTATGATCAGTATCTGACCAACTATCCGACCCTGACCTCTAACAGTGTTCAGGCTTATGAATACACGGCTAATGCGATCCGCAAGCTGGACCAGGCTCTGTCATCCTTTGATTTCGAGGAGAGGGATGTGGAGACAATATTGTCTTATCTGGAACAGGATATACATCCTGTTCCTTTTCATGCCTATTTGAAACGATATATCTACAAAAAAGCGGTGCCGGATACCGCATTTTCTCAGATGGAGGATGCGGAATACCAGGAGATCATTAAAGAGTCTTTCCGGGAGAACCGGACGCCCTTTGCCTGGCAGCCGACCAGGAAGAAACCGGGCAGTATCATCAAAAGGTGGCTGACTGCAGACCGGGTAAAGAGAGAGACGGTCTTTCTGCTGGGATTTGGGCTGCGCATGAAGAATGAGGATGTGTCAGATTTCCTGATGAAGGGAATCCTTCAGACGGATTTTAATATGTACAATTTGGAGGAGGCCGTGTGCTGGCATTGCTTCCACTGCGGGAAGAGATATCCGGAATACCTGCGTCTGCTGGACCGGATCAGAGAGGAAGCAGATCAAGGTGGCAGTAGCAGTGTCAACCGTTCCAGGTACTGGGAGGCGGTGGCGCAGAATCCCGAATCCTATCTGTTCGATGAAGATAAACTGATCGGCTATGCCGGCTATCTGGCCAGGAGGCAGGAGGATGACCGGACGGTCTGCCTGGAAGAGTTTCAAGCCCTTTGTCAGGAGGCAGGCAAGCTTTGTCAGACGGAGAAAGGGGACCTGCCCTCCCGGATCGAGAATCAGTTCTGCAGCGGGATTCCCCGGGATAAGAAGGGGAACCTGCAAAAGATTGGGGACAGCCTGCTGGCGAAGACCTTTCTTTATCAGAAAATGAGTCGGCAAAGGATCGATGCGATCCTGCGGGGCAGGCAGCAGGTGAATCGGTTTGACCTGATCACCCTGACATTTTTTATCTGTTCCGGGAAAGGAACGGTGCCTAACCGGAGGCGGGATGCCTTTATTTTCGCGGTTAACCGCAGCCTGATCCGCTGCCGGATGACCTGCCTGCTCTTTTCCAATCCTTACGAGGCTTTTGTCACCATGTGCCTGATGGCGGATGACCCGCTGGAGGTATACTCTGCTGTGTGGGAATTATCTTATGAATCAAAGGAATCAGATTGACAATAATATTGACAGCAATATCCATTTGCCGGAGTCCTGGGCAGGCTGGCATCTGACAGGCGTTCTGGGAAAAGGTGCCTATGGGACGGTCTACCGGGCGGAAGATGAATCCGGCCATGTGGCCGCGATCAAGATCATCCGGCTGCCGGAGGGGGCGGAAGTACCTGAGACAGATCTTCTGCCTTTGCTAAAAGACATTTCTGGCGTTGTCCGGGTGGAGGATTACTGTATTCAGGAAGCACAAGGCCGGTCCGAGGGGGTTCTCCGGATGGAGTATCTGACAGATCTGGTCAGCTGGAAGCGGAACCATGATCTGTCAGAGGAAGAGGCGATAGACTGGATGATCCAGCTTTGCCATACACTGGCGGTCTGTGAAAAAGAGGGGATCATCCACCGGGATATCAAGCCGGGCAACATCCTGATCGACGAAGAAGGACAGGCCAAGCTTGGGGATTTCGGAGTTGCCAGAGTTGCTGATCCGGCAGATTCCCGTATGTCTCTGGC
>CAMOYC010000152.1 GCA_946629665.1 uncultured Lachnospiraceae bacterium | reverse complement strand
GAGAAGGATCTGATCACTTTCCTGTTCAGTCACTATTACCGGCAGCCGCTGGTGATCTTAGCTACGATATTCGCGGTGGTCTGGCCGGTCTATGTCTTTGCGACCAACGCCGGCAACAAGCTGTTTCCGCTGATCTGTCTGGTATTTTTCCTGGTATACATGCCAGTCTCCACTTATCTGAAGGGGAAAAATATCGTGCGCCGCAATCCGATCTATCAGAAGACCTTCCACTACATGATCGATGAGTGGGGATTCCATCTGGAGATCGAGGACCAGGCGGTGGATGTCCGCTGGGAGAGAGTTGCGAAGATCGTGTATTTAAAGACGTTATATCTTGTCTACACCGGAAAGAATAATGCATTTTTGATCCCGACATCCTCACTGGGGGACCGCCGGGAAGAGATCACTGCATTTTTAAAGGAGCACAGCCGGAAAAGATAAATAATTCAGAAGGAAGTAACATATGAAGATAGACAGCATGCATGCCCGGGACACTTTTGACCTGGGCCGCCAATGCGGAGAAAAAGCAAAACCCGGACAGGTGATCTGCCTGTACGGTGACCTGGGTACAGGCAAGACTGTGTTCACCCAGGGTTTTGCCGAGGGTCTGGGCATCAGTTCGCCTGTAAACAGCCCCACCTTTACTATCCTGCAGGTATACGATGAGGGAAGGCTTCCCTTCTATCACTTTGATGTGTACCGCATCAGTGATCCGGAGGAAATGTTTGAGATCGGATTCGACGACTACATCGAGGGGGAAGGCGTATGCCTGATCGAATGGGCCGGTCTGATCGAAGAGATCCTTCCGGAGACCAGGACGGTCATCCACATCGACAAGGACCTTTCCAGAGGATTTGATTATCGGCAGATTACGATCGAGGAGGTAGAGGAATGAGAGTGCTGGCAATGGACAGCTCAGGGCTGGTGGCTTCCGTGGCGATCGTGGAAGATGACACCCTGATCGCAGAGTACACCGTCAATTACAAGAAAACACACTCACAGACCCTTCTTCCGATGCTGGATGAGGTTGTAAAGATGATCGGCCAGGATCTCAGTGAGATTGACGTGATCGCTGTAGCAGCCGGGCCGGGCTCTTTTACCGGGCTCAGGATCGGGTCTGCAACGGCTAAAGGTCTGGGCTTTGCCCTGGATAAGCCGCTGGTTTCCGTGCCGACCCTGGAGGGGCTGGCTGCCAACCTGTACGGAATCGGGGACGCTGTGGTCTGTCCCATGATGGATGCCCGGAGAAAACAGGTGTATACCGGAATCTATGGATATGAGGGAGAAGAGTTTCAGGTGATCCTTCCCCAGACAGCCTGTCCGGTGGAAGAGATCATTGAAAAGTGTAACGAATTAGGAAGAAAAGTAATCCTGTTGGGAGACGGGATCCCGGTGTACCGCGAGATGATCGAGAAGAGGATGACCGTGGAGCACTGCTATGCTCCCGCCCATCTGAACCGTCAGCGGGCCGGTGCGGTCGCAAAGCGGGCCATGGACCTGATCCGCGAGGGCAGGACCGAGACCGCAGCGGACCATGTTCCTGTTTACCTGCGTAAGTCTCAGGCAGAAAGAGAGCTGGAAGCTAAAGGCAGAAAGCTGGAAGAATAAACCGGAGGAAAACTCATGGATGGCCGGGAAGACGGAAGAATAACAATACGGCCCATGGCCGTAACGGACTGCGGGCAGGTTGCAGACCTGCAGGCGGCCTGCTTTTCTGCACCCTGGTCCCTGGAATCCATCCGGGCCATGACGAAAGAAGCAGGCTATGTTTCCCTGGTGGCAGAATCTGACTGCCGGCCGGTCGGCTATGTTGGCTACCGGGCTGTCCTGGATGAAGCAGACATCACCAATGTTGCGGTGTATGAAGAATACCGGGGCAGAGGGATCGCATTTTCTATGATAGAGGCACTTCTTAAGAAAGCGCAAGAAGAAGGGGTCCGGAAGATGTTTCTGGAGGTCCGGGTTTCCAATGAAGCCGCGATCCATGTGTATGAGAAAGCCGGTTTCAGGCGGGACGGGATCCGCAGGAGTTACTATGTCAGACCGAGGGAGGATGCCCTTATTATGAGCTGCGACCTGGAAAAGAAAATATAAGAGAAGAATTCGAAGAAAATAAAGAGAGGTAACTATGCTGGATTTATGTTTGGTTGGCTGCGGCGGAATGATGCCGCTGCCCTATCGCCGGCTTACTGCTTTGATGGCCAGATATAACGGCAGCAGCATCCTGATCGACTGCGGGGAGGGAACCCAGATCGGCATCCGGGAAAAAGGCTGGAGCTTTAAACCGATCGATGTGATCTGTTTTACCCACTATCACGCAGATCATATCAGCGGCTTGCCGGGACTGCTCCTGACCCTGGGCAACGCCATGCGGACGGAGCCCCTGCTCATGATCGGCCCCCGTGGCCTGGAGAAGGTGGTCAGGTCCCTGCTGGTGATCGCTCCGGATCTCCCCTTTGAGATTCGTTTCCATGAGCTGAAAAGCAAGCAGGAAAGCATAGAAGTCTGCGGCTGCCGGATCACTGCCTTCCGGGTCAACCACAATGTTGTCTGCTACGGCTACAGTATTGAGATCGACCGGGCAGGCAAGTTCGATGTGGACAAAGCCAGGGCCAACGGTGTTGAGATGAAATACTGGAGCAGGCTGCAGAAGGGGGAGACCGTGGAGCTGCCTGACCGGACCCTGACCGGCGACCTGGTGCTGGGCCCTCCCAGAAAAGGGCTGAAATGTGTCTACACCACTGACACCCGGCCCACCGCTTCCATTGCAGAGAACGCGAAGAACGCAGACCTGCTGATCTGTGAAGGCATGTACGGAGAGCCGGATATGCAGCAGAAGGCGGTAGAGCATAAACATATGACATTTGAGGAAGCGGCACGGATTGCCAGGACAGCCCGGGTGAAGAAAATGTGGCTGACCCACTACAGTCCTTCCCTGGTGCATCCGGAGACCTTCATCGGGACAGCCCGGAAGATCTTTCCGGAGACAAGCTTAGGCAGGGACGGCAAGTCCGTTACGCTGGTTTTTGAAGAAGAATAGTAAGAAAACAAGGATCATGAATGATACAGATATGACAACAGAGAATAAGAAAACAGGAATCAGGCTTCTGGCGATCGAAACTTCCTGCGATGAGACTGCGGCAGCGGTGGTGGAGGATGGAAGGCATGTCCTGTCCAACATCATTTACACCCAGATCAAACTGCATACCGTCTTTGGCGGGGTAGTCCCTGAGATCGCATCCCGGAAGCACATCGAGAAGATCAACCTGGTAATTGAGGCAGCCTTAAAGGAAGCCGGCGTGACCCTCGATGAGATTGACGGGATCGCCGTGACCTACGGGCCCGGCCTGGTGGGTGCCCTTCTGGTCGGTGTGGCGGAAGCCAAGGCGATCGCCTATGCCGCCCACAAGCCCCTGATCGGGGTCCACCATATCGAGGGGCACATCAGTGCCAACTATATTGAATATAAGGATCTGGAACCTCCTTTTCTCTGCCTGGTGGCCTCCGGAGGCCATTCCCATCTGGTGCTGGTGAAGGACTACGGTGTTTATGAGATCATAGGAAGGACCAGAGATGATGCGGCGGGTGAAGCCTTTGACAAGGTGGCGAGAGCCATCGGCCTGGGATATCCCGGCGGCCCCAAGGTAGATAAGCTGGCCAGGGAAGGGAATCCCCATGCCATTGAATTCCCCCGGGCAAAGATTGCGGATGCCCCGGATGATTTCAGCTTCAGCGGCTTGAAGTCTGCGGTGCTCAACTATCTGAACCAGTGTCAGATGAAGGGGGAAATTGTAAATAAGGCAGACGTTGCTGCCTCCTTCCAGCAGGCGGTGGTGGATGTGCTGACCGATCACACGATCCAGGCAGCGGACCGGCTGGGGATCGACAAGGTTGCGATCGCCGGCGGCGTAGCTTCCAACTCAACCCTGCGGGGACAGCTGGAGAAAGCCTGCCTGGAAAACGGGAAGACATTTTATCATCCTGCACCGGATCTCTGTACCGATAACGCGGCTATGATCGGTGCGGCAGGATATTATGAGTTTATCAAAGGCGTACGGGACGGATGGGACCTGAACGCAGTACCCAATCTGAAGATTGGATCCCGCTGATGGATTGACAGCGGATAAAGGGTGAGAGGTATGAAGGAAAAAGTGACTGCAGTTGTACTGGCAGCCGGCAAGGGAAAACGGATGAATATGGATCAGAATAAGGTGTATCTGGAGCTTCTGGGTAAGCCGATCATCTATCATACCCTGAGGGCTTTCCAGGAAAGC
>CAMOYC010000151.1 GCA_946629665.1 uncultured Lachnospiraceae bacterium | reverse complement strand
CTTGTGGCGGAGCTTACCATGTATGCAAACCAGGGCCATCACGAGATCCTGTTTGTCCTTGGCGGTACCGGAGAAAATGCATTGAAGAAAATGTACGGTTCCTTCCAATGTATCCTCCAGGTCAGCAATTATATCGGCTACATGATCGAGCAGGCGGTGGAACTGGGATTCACAAGCATCCTGATCGGCGGATTTGTGGGCAAGCTGGTCAAGGTAGGATCCGGCACCATGAATACTCACAGCCATGTGGCGGACGGGCGGATCGAAACCATCTGCACCCATGTGGCCCTGCACGGAGGTTCCACGGAAGTGGTCCGCAGGATCTATGAGTGCCTGACCACCAAGGCAGCTATGCAGGTTGTGGAAGAGGAGGGCTACATGGCCATCTGGCCGGACATCGCCCAGAAAGCTTCCGAATACTGTATGAAGACCGCCCACAATATGGCGGAGGTCGGGATCCTGTTCCTGGACGGCAACAATGAGCTTCTGGCAAAGAGCAGGAACGCAGACCGGGTTCTGGCAGCCTGCCGGAAACCGGAGGAGGACTGAGAAAATGAGCAAGTTAACCATTGCCGGCATCGGCCCCGGAAGCGCCGGGTACGTGATGCCGGAGACCAAATACAGAATGCAGCAGGCGGGCACGGTGATCGCAGCCCGCAGGATCCTTCCCATGCTGGAGGAGATCTGCGGAGAGACAGAGGCAGCATTTTCTCCGATGGGGAAGATCGCAGACACGCTTATCCAGATCGACAGCCTGCTGAAAGAAGGGCAGGACGTGGTCCTGATCGTCAGCGGAGACCCGCTGATGTACAGCCTCTACAAGACCATCTGCAATCATCCGGTCAGCAAAGACTGGACTATGGAGATCCTCCCGGGGATCGGCTCTTTACAGATGCTGGGAGCCGCGATCGGCGAGACCATGGAAGATGCGAAGATCCTCAGCGTGCACGGAAGGGCCATGACCGAAGGGGCGATCGCCCTGGCGGTGACGGAGAATCCCAAAGTATTCTTCCTCTGCAGCAAAGAGCAGGGACCGGGATGGCTGTCCCGGATCATGCTGGAGTACGGCCTTGATGAGGTGACCGTTTACGCCGGCTCAGACCTTTCCTATGAGAATGAGAGGATCCTGTCCGGCAGTCCGTCGCAGATGGCAGGAGAAGAGTATCCTTCTCTTTGCGTTGCCATGATCAGGAATCCTGCTCCGAGGCAGGTGCTTCGACCGAGGTTCCTTACGGACCAGGATTTTGAAAGGGCAAAGACCCCGATGACCAAGGAGGAGATCCGCGTGCTGATCCTCCACAAGATGCGGCTGGAGGCCGATGATGTCATATGGGATATCGGCGCAGGGACAGGCTCTGTTTCCATCGAGTGTGCAAGACAGGCCCCCTTTGGCCAGGTGCACGCCGTGGAGAGGGATGACCTGGCAGTTTCTCTGATCAGGAAGAATAAGGAGAAATTCGGCACGGACAACCTGGTAGTTTATCACGGCAAGGCGGAGGAGACGATCGCTGACCTGCCCAGACCTGACAAAGTATTTGTGGGTGGCAGCGGCGGACAGCTCGCCATGATCTTAGAGAGGATCGCAGACCTGTCGTCCCGGGAAGGGAAGATCCGGGTCGTGATCTCTGCGGTTACCATAGAGACGATCGCGGAAACCAATGAACTTCTGGCGAAATACGACCCGGACTTCGATGTCATCCAGGCAACCGTAGGCCGGGGCCGAAAGATCGGAAGCTATCATATCGTGGATACCAACAATCCGGTAATGATCTTTACCGCAATGCTGTAGGGAATCCGGAATATAAGAAAGAACATCATATATCAGACATTAAGATAGAGAATAAAAGAAAAAAGGAGAAAAAAATGGCAGGAAAGTTATATGGAATCGGTGTGGGACCTGGAGATCCGGAATACATGACCTTGAAGGCAGTTCGCCTGATCAGGGAATGTGATGTGGTTGCATACCCTGTAAAGAAACTTGGGGAAGGCAGCGTAGCTTTAGACATCGCAAGAGGCGCTGTGGAGATTCCGGATGAGAAGATCCACGAAGTACTTTTTAAGATGGATCCGGACAAGGCAGTCCGTGAGCAGTGCAGGAAAGAGGCAACGGACAAGGTGAAAGCAATCCTTGACGAAGGCAAGAACATTGCCATGCTGGCCCTCGGTGACATCGGTATCTACAGCACCTACTCCTATGTGCACAGGGAGCTGATGAAAGCAGGTTACGAGGTACAGATGGTTTCCGGGATCCCTTCTTTCTGTGCCGGTGCATCCACCGCAAACATTTCCATCGTTGAGGGAAATGACGGCTTCGGCGTGGTTCCTTCCATCACAGGAACGGAAAAAGTGGAGAAGGTTCTGGATGAATTCGAAAATCTCGTGATCATGAAGGTGGGCAATCATGTTCAGGAAGTCTATGACATCCTCAAGGCAAGAGGGCTGGAGAAAAATGCTGTGATCATCAGCAATGTCGGCCTGGAAGGCGAGTATGTAGGACCGCTGGATCCGACCAGGGAGTACGGATACTTTACTACGATGGTGATCAAGAGAGAGATTTAGTGTCTGTCAGGATAAATTGATATGAAATATGACATATTACTGATTGCCGGGACCACAGAGTCCCGGCAAGTGATTGAAGAGCAGCTTAAGGAAAACAGGAAGATCCTTGCCAGCGTCGCTACAGACCTGGGAGCAGAGATGCTTCAGGATTATGATGTGGATATCCACATCGGCAGGCTGGATGAGAAAGGATTTGAAAACCTTCTCCTGGAAAACCCCTGCGGGAAAGTGATCGATGCTTCCCATCCCTTCGCTAAGATCGTGACAGAGACGGTAAGGCAGGCGGCGGAAGCGCTTGGCATCCCCTATGAACGCTACGAGCGGCGGAAACTTTCTTATGACTATGACCGGATCATCCACGTGGCGGACGCCGCGGAGGCGATCGCTGTGATCAACTCCATGGGGGACGGGGATCCTGTCCTTCTGACGACCGGTGTCAACACCGCCGGTCTTTATGCGAAAGGGGTCAGGAATGCCTTATCCCGCGTCTACATCCGGGTTCTTGACAACGAGAATTCCCTGAACGGATGCCAGGAGGCCGGCTATCCGGCAGACCATGTTTTCGGAGAGATGCCTCCTTTTTCTGTGGAGGATAATCTGCGGCTGATCCGGCAGACCGGAGCCAAGGTTCTGGTCAGCAAGGACAGCGGCAAGACCGGTGGCGTGGATGTCAAGGTGGAATCCTGCCGGCAGGCGGGGATCCCCATGATCCTGATCGACCGGCCCAGGGAGGGGGGAGAGATTCCCAGGGTCCTTTTGGCAGGGGCTAACAGCGGATGCGGCAAGACCAGCATCACCTGCGGGATCCTGAAAGCCCTGACTGACCGGGGCCTGCGGGTCCAGCCTTACAAGTGCGGGCCGGACTACATTGACCCCATGCTGCACAGTCACATCACCGGGAGGGACTGCCGGAACCTGGATCCATTTTTCTCCACGGAGGAAGATCTTTACAGCCTGCTGGCAAAGGACAGCGGGGATGCGGACTTTACGGTATGTGAAGGTGTGATGGGTTACTATGACGGGATCGGGGTGAGCTCTAATAAGAGTACTCACACGGTATCCATGGCAACCCGGACTCCCACGATCCTGATCTTCAATGTGAAGGGCATGTCCCATACCATGATCCCTCTGATGAAGGGGATGATCGAATACCAGGACAATCCGGTGAAGGGTGTGATCCTGAACCGCTGCAGCAAGGGCCTCTTCCAGTTGATGAAGCCGGAGATCGAGCGGGAGCTCGGCATCCGTGTGGTCGGCTATTTCCCTTACAAGGAGGGAATGTCCATCGGCAGCAGGCATCTGGGACTGATGACCGCAGAGGAGATCGGCAACTTAGACCAGGTGATCGGAATGCTGGGAGAAACCGCCGAGGAAGGGATCGACCTGGATATGCTGCTGGAGATCGGGCGGGAAGCAAAGCTCATGAAACGAGTGGCAAAACCGAAGATCCCGGACCGGAAAAGAGCCCGGATCGCGGTGGCCAGGGACAAAGCATTTTGTTTTTATTACAAGGAAAATCTGGAGATTCTGGAACAGCTGGGTGCAGAGCTGGTCTATTTCAGCCCGGTGGAGGACGAACACCTTCCCGACCGGATCGGGGGGATCTACCTGGGCGGAGGCTACCCGGAAACTTACCGGGACCGGCTGTCTTCCAATGAATCGATGAAAATAGATATAAGAGCGGCGGTGGAAGCCGGCAAGCCGGTCATTGCCGAGTG
>CAMOYC010000150.1 GCA_946629665.1 uncultured Lachnospiraceae bacterium | reverse complement strand
CAGGAATCCCCCACTTCAAATCCGTTTTATCGGACTAAGTGGAGGGAGCGTTCAAATCTACTTCCGAATCGCCGACATAAACGGAATCTTCCGCGCGGCTTTCCAACTGGTCCAGGGCCTTAAATAAGGTATCCGGGGCCGGTTTTTTTCTTACGCCTTCTTTTTCTTTCAAGGCAAAGTTAGCACTTCCCGTGAGATCGTCGAGCGTGTCAAGAAGTGTCCCGTCCAGATCAAAGATTACGGTATTTTTCATGGCCCCTATCCCTCCTGGTCTTTCTGCTTCAGCTTCTTTTTCTCCTCATTCAGCAACGCCATATTAATGTTGTTTTCACTGGCAGTCTTGTCCACCCAGAGGTTGAGAGAGTCAATAGCCAGGGAGATGGTGTCAAGCCTTGAGCTGATCAGGGCAAAGTCCTTGATCTCATCATCTGTGATCTTTCCGTCCCGGGCAATCTGGATCATGCGGCCGGTCAGGCTGTCGATATCATTCAATCCGGCGATGGTCTCAAGAATGATGCCGGGCAGGTCCGTCACTTCGATCTCCGGAACGTAGCGGGCACCGATCGCGCATTTGTTGGCGCAGTAGTAGTTTGTGAGCTCCGGTTTCTTATAGCAGTCCGCCATCTGCATGATGTCATAGGGGGTCGGTTCCTGCTGTTCGTACTCGATCTTCTCTATTCTTGCAGCGGATACACCGGCCATCATTTCGCCGGCCTTTTCCCGGGTGAGGCCTCTTTCTTCCCGGGCCAGCTGGTATATATTTTTATTTTTTCTGGTGGATTGTCTTCCCATTTTTGCTTCCTCCCTGCAGCATGTTGTCTCTTATTATAATTGGGTCCGGCCATTCCATCAAGAGCCAAAGACAGGATCCCGCAAATCTGTTATGATAGAAGAAAATGGCGGGAAGGAAACCGGCAGGGAGGTAGGAGAATGACAAAGAAAAGCAGAAGTCGTCTGATCATATCCGTCCTGATCTTAGTTGCTTTTATGGTGGGGATCGGGCTCGCGGCAGCAAAGCGCGGCCGTCTGCCGGGAAGCGATAGCGCATTTTCTGATCATTACTACTATGACCGGCTGTCCGGCAAAGCGCAGGAAGCTTATCAGGGGATTTACCAGGGTTATCTTCTGTCAGCCAGGAAGATCACCCTTTCTGTTCATGATATCAAGACATTGCAAAAGGTGAAGATGGCTGTGCTGCAGGACCATCCGGAGATATTCTGGGTCATGCCGGCCTTTGACTACCGGGATGAGGATTCCTCCCGTATCAGCCTTTACCCCCGCTACTCCTGCACGAAAGACGAGATCCGGCAGAAGCAGGAAGCGATCGACCGGATCGTGGAAGACTTCCTGAAGAAAATGCCTGAGGCAGCCTCAGATCGTGAAAAGATCAAATATGTCTATGAGTATCTGATCGACACGGTTAAGTATGATGACAGCGTGCCGCCGGACCGGGACCAGAATATGGATTCCGCCCTTCTGGGCAAGCGGACCGTATGTGCCGGATATGCCAAGGCAGCCAGGTATCTTCTCGATCAGATCGGGATTCCGTCCATCTATGTCAGTGATGAAGAGCATGCATGGAACAAGGTGGTCTGTGATCACAAGACCTATACTATGGATGTGACCTGGGGTGCCGTGGAATCTCAGGAAGCAGGGACGATCAATTATGATTACCTGCTCGTTCCATGAATCATTTGACATTATCAAACGCATTTTATAAAATGTAAAGATGTGTTATGGCATACACAAGTAATTGTTTTAGGAGGCAGATAAAAAGTGTTAGGCTTTGGTAAATTTATCGCCAGGCATAAGCTCCTGGTGATTGTCATCGGTTTTTTATTGTTGATACCTGCGGTGATCGGTACTTTGGCAACGCCGGTCAATTATGACCTGTTAAGTTACCTTCCGGATACGCTGGAGACCGTTAACGGTCAGGACCGGATGGTGGAAGAATACGGCATGGGAGCATTCTCCATGATCATCGTGGAAAACATGGAGATGAAAGATGTTCAGAAGCTGAAGAAAAAAATAGCGGATGTCGAGCATGTCAAAGAAGTTATCTGGTTTGATGATATCGCAGATATCTCCATGCCCACCAGTATGATCCCCCAAAAATACAGGGATATATTCTTCCGGGGTGATGCGACGATCATGATCGCCCTGCTTGATGATACCACCTCATCGGATATCACCATGGACACGATCGTCAAGCTGAGAAAGCTGACGGGCAAACAGTGTTTCATCAGCGGAATGGCAGGCGTCGTCAATGATATCAAGGACGTTGCTCTAAAGGAACTTCCGATGTACGTAGTGATCGCCGGAATCCTTTCTCTGCTGGTGCTGGAACTCACCATGGATTCTTTCCTGATCCCGATCTTCTTCTTGCTGGGAATCGGTATGGCGGTGCTCTATAACCTGGGATCCAACATTTTTCTGGGCCAGGTTTCCTACATCACCAAGTCACTGACAGCGGTTCTGCAGCTGGGCGTTACCATGGATTATTCCATCTTTCTTCTTCACACATACGAGGAGGCGAAGGAGGAGACCCCTGACAGGGAGGAGGCGATGGCAAGAGCGATCGCGGAGACCTTTGTTTCCATCGTGGGAAGTTCCGTTACAACCGTAGCCGGTTTCATCGCCCTCTGTTTTATGACATTTGCCCTGGGACGGGACCTGGGTATTGTCATGGCCAAGGGAGTTATGATCGGCGTAGTCACCTGCGTCACGACCCTCCCGGCTATGATCCTCTTTTTCGACAAATGGATCGAAAAGACAAAACACAAACCCTTTATCCACTCAAGCGGGCGCTTGTCCCGGTTGATCATCCGCCATTACAGGCTGGCGATCATAGGTTTTCTGCTCTTGTTCCTGCCGGCCCTTTACGGCAACAAGAATGTAAGTATCTACTACAATATTGCTCATTCCCTGCCGGACACCCTGCCCAGCAACGTGGCCAACAATAAACTGGAGAAAGAGTTTGATATGGGTACGGTCCATCTCTTAATGCTGGACCATGGTAATGACCCGGTTGAGAAGAAAAAAATGATGGAGGAGATCAAGGAAGTCGATGGCGTAAAATGGTGTATCGGCCTTGACTCCCTGTTCGGACCGGAAGTGCCGGAGTCCATGATCCCGGAAAAAATAAAGGGCAAACTGACCAGTGATAAGTCGGAACTGGTATTTATCGGTTCTGAATATACCCAGGCCACAAAACCGGTGAACCGGCAGCTTGATAAGATCAGTAAGATCAGCAAGAGCCATGATCCGAAATCGATCCTGGTGGGCGAAGCCCCTATGATGAACGACCTGGAGAAAACGACCAACGTGGATATCAGGAATGTCAACATAGCTTCCATGGCAGCGATCTTCCTGATCATTCTGCTCGTCTTTAAGTCCATATCCATACCGGTGATCCTGGTAGCGGTCATTGAGTTCGCGATCATCCTCAATATGTCGATCGCCTACTATACCGGCGTGGAACTGCCCTTTGTGGCCAGCATCGTGATCGGAACGATCCAACTGGGTGCCTGTGTGGATTATGCGATCGTCCTGACGACCCGGTATGTGAATGAGCGAAAGGGCGGAATGAGCAAGATGGAAGCCCTGAAGACCAGCCATGAGGCCAACCTGATCTCAGTATTTACCAGTGCGATGAGCCTGTTTGCCGCGACCTTCGGTGTGACCATGTATTCCAGTGTGGACATGATCGGATCGATCTGTACTCTGCTCGCCCGGGGAGCGATCATGAGTATGTTTATCGTTCTCACCCTCCTGCCGGCGCTGATCATCATCTTTGACAAGCTGATCTGCAAGACGACAATGGGTATGACAAAGATAGATTATTGATATTAAATACCAAGGATAATTACTAAGGATATGAAAAAGATATTTGGTTCGGAAAAAGAGAAAAAGAATTATTATAACCGGCTCTCGGAAGAGCAGAAGATCGAAGCCTTCGGGGAAATGCTGGCGGATGCGGAGTATGCTGTCTTTCTGGGCGGCGCGGGCGTGTCCACGGAGAGCGGCATCCCGGATTTCCGGTCCAAAAACGGTCTCTACCATCGCAAGAGAGGACGGTTCTCCAAATACCAGCCGGAATACCTGTTAAGCTACGACTGCCTGAAAAAAGAACCGGAAGTCTTCTTTGACTATTACCGGACCAACATGGATGTGCGAGCGGCAGAGCCGGGCCCTGCTCACAGGGTCCTGGCAGAGCTGGAAAAGAGCGGCAGGCTGGCCGGGGTGATCACCCAGAATATCGACGGTCTCCACCAGAAGGCCGGCAGCAAAAACGTGC
>CAMOYC010000149.1 GCA_946629665.1 uncultured Lachnospiraceae bacterium | reverse complement strand
TGGGCATTCTCCACCGCGCAGGACAGGTCACAGGCCCGGAAGAGGGGAAGGTCATTCCCGTTATCTCCGAATCCCACAAGCTGACCGGGCTGGTAGATCTCCCGCAGTTTGGCTGCGGCATGGTACTTGGAAGCATTCCTGTCCGATACTTCCAGATACCACAGGTCCTTCTTCTCATAGATATCCCGGTAGAAGGAGAGGTTCAGGTCTTCATTCTCTTTCAGGTATTCATAGAAGGGGCGCAGTTTTTCTTCTTCATGGAAGAAGGAGAGGTAGATCACGTCCTTCCTGACCAGGCTTTCCAGGTTTTTGACCTGGCGGAAAGGCTTATTGTACTTGTCCTGCCGCTCCTGGCAAAAATTACGCATCTGGTCAGTCGCCAGGTCCTCATAGTAGGTCATCATCTTGCGGCCCTCTCCCCGGTCCGGGGTCAGGGTATAGACAAAGCCGGTGACATGGAAGTGTCGTATCCCCTTCATGATATAGCGGTAGGCCGGCCGGTTTATAATCTCGGCATGGATACAGGACCGGGCCACCGGATCATAGAGCATGACTCCGTTCATCAGTATGATCGGGTAGTTTAAATGCAGGTCCTTCAGGATGTGGTCGACCGTCGCGTAGGTACGGGCGGTCGCCACGGATAAGCATAAGCCCCGGTCGATCAGCTGGTTCAGCCGGAGGGCATCTTCCGGGTCCAGTTCGGCATCCGGTGTGAGCAGGGTGCCGTCCAGGTCGGAGATATAGAGGGTATCATGGCGGAGCAGTCCTTTGTCCAGTTCCCTTTCGAAGTAGAACATATACTGCTGCATGATCCCGGCCCAGGGTTGGTAGCGGTCGATCGGGAAGTGGCCCTGATAGTGTTTTTCTTCCACTTTTGCGATCCAGGTATCTACCGGAAAGACAGAAAGCTGGTGAAGGGCAAAGAGCTGGACGCAGTCTGCTACCTTGCAGCCAACTCCGCTGATCCGGCACAGTTTCTCCCGGCAGAGGTCCGGCTGCTCTGAGAGAGGCGGATTCAGGAAACTCCGCAGATCAAGCAGGCCGTCCTCCAGGTCCTGGGCTGCCTTACGGATGTACTTCTCCCGGTAGCCCAGTTTAAAGGCTGACAGGTCTGCCTGCAAAAGCGCCCGGGAATCCGGAAAACGGTATCCCAGGTAAATCCTGCCGTCTGCTTCCAGGCTGACGGGATCCCCAAGCTCCCTTGCTATGTGATCAATGATGCTGATGATCCTGGGGATATTATTCCTCTGACTGATGATAAAGCTGATGAGGGTCTCCCACAATTCCTGCCGCAGGATCCGGATTCCTCTGCCTCGCTGTACCGCAAGACGAAGGTAGGAATCCCGGGGATCCGGCAGTTTGTCAAAGATTCCGTAATCGGTCTGCAGGTCCAGGTAGTTTTCAAAATAGTTCTTATCTTCAGAGGCGCAGAAGAGCGTGATGCCGCCTGCATCTATCCCATCCCGGTTCTCGCGGTGGGCTGTCTTCTGCTTTAACAGGGCGGGCCGGCCGTCGGATATGACAAAATAGCTTCCCGGCTCGACTTCCTCCCAGCGGAAACACTGGCCGCTCTCATATATTTTCTTAAGATCGATGTGATCACAGCAGAGATCATACTGCTGTCCCTTATAGTTCTGATCCATGGAATCCTCCATTAAAAAATCATTTTTTTGTTTACAAGATTATACAATAAATGGAAGAAAATTACAATAGAAAAATCTGGAAATTATGGGTCCGGGGAGGCTCTTTCTTTAAAAAGTATAAAAAAATGAATTTTCTCTGTGCATTCAATTCTTTTTGATGTATAATAGTTTGGAACTTGAAAATGAAAGAAACAGAAGAGGGAAGAGAGGTTTTGGTTTTATGAATCAGAGAAACGATGCCATTCGTAACGCTCGTGAGCTTGGTATTCCACAGATGATCATACTTGGTTTACAGCATATGTTCGCTATGTTTGGCGCAACGATTTTAGTTCCTATTTTGGTTAACAATTACTTTGAGGGTGAAGGACTTTCCATTCAGGTCACACTGTTATGCGCAGGTCTGGGTACCCTCTTGTTTCATGTTTGCTCCAAATTTAAGGTGCCCGCATTCCTGGGCTCATCCTTTGCTTATCTTGGAGGTTTTGCAACGGTAGCGAATCTGAATGCCGGTAAATTTGCAGGAATGACCATGGGAGAGAAACTGCCCTACGCCTGCGGCGGCATTGTTGTGGCAGGTCTGCTTTATCTGGTCCTGGCGGGCGTGATCAAGCTCGTGGGCATTCATAGAGTAATGCGTTTCCTTCCCCCGGTTGTTACAGGACCGATCATTATCTGTATCGGATTGAGTCTGGCTCCGTCTGCGATCGGCAACGCATCCACCAACTGGCCGCTGGCCCTGATCGCATTTTGTGTCGTTGTGATCTTCAACATCTGGGGCAAGGGTATGTTTAAGATTATCCCTATCCTGATGGGCGTTGTGATCTCTTACTGCTGTGCTCTCATTATGAACGCCTGCGGTATGACCAACGTGGACGGCTCCGCCATCCTTGATTTTACCAATGCAGCCCAGTCCAGCCTGATTGGGTTCGCTCCGTTGCGCCTGTGCAAGTTTGACATTACCGCCATCCTTGTCATGGCTCCGATCGCCATCGCTACCATGATGGAACACATCGGTGATATCAGTGCAATCTCCGCAACGGTCGGAGAGAACTTTATCGAGGATCCCGGCCTGCACCGCACCCTGATCGGTGACGGTCTTGCCACCGCCTTTGCAGGACTTGTGGGCGGTCCCGCCAACACAACCTACGGCGAGAATACCGGTGTTCTGGAACTTTCCCATGTTTATGATCCTTCCGTTGTCCGTATTGCAGCCGGTTTTGCGATCATTTTAAGCTTCTTCCCGAAGGCGGCAGCAGTGATCGGCTCCATGCCATCCGCGATTGTCGGAGGAATCAGCTTTATCCTCTACGGTATGATCTCCGCGATCGGTGTAAGAAATATCGTAGAAAATCATGTAGATTTCACCCATTCCCGCAACCTGATCATCGCTGCAGTGATCCTGGTAAGCGGTCTGGGATTTACCGATGGCCTTACCTTTACGGTCGGAGGAACCAGCATTACGCTCACCAGCCTGGCGATCGCCGCTCTGGCAGGTATCATCCTGAACGCGATCCTTCCGGGTAATGATTATGAATTCGGAAAGAACCCTTCCGGCGATATCAACCGCGGGGTAAGTTTCAACCCTCAGAAATCTGAGGAAGATAAAAAATGATCCAATCAAAGTAGCAAGTCAGTCAAATAATACTTCAGGAGGATATGGAAATGGACAAAAACGCAAATGTAGTAATTATGGAACACCCGCTGATCAAGCACAAGATTTCCATTTTAAGAAAAAAGGAAACCGGTACCAACGAGTTTCGAAAAATTGTGGAAGAGATCGCCATGCTCATGGGATATGAGGCGATGAGTGACCTCCCCCTGGAAGACGTGGAGGTAGAAACTCCCATCGAGAAATGCCATACTCCCATGATCGACGGAAAGAAGGTTGCGGTAGTGCCGATCCTTCGGGCCGGTCTCGGTATGGTAAGCGGAATCCTCGCCCTGGTTCCTGCTGCAAAGATCGGTCACATCGGCCTTTACCGTGATGAGACGACCCATGAGCCGGTAGAGTACTACTGTAAGCTTCCGGAACAGATCGACGAGCGTCTGGTCATCGTGGTAGATCCCATGCTGGCAACCGGCGGATCCGCAGTGGCAGCGGTTGACTTCATCAAGAAGCATGGCGGAAAGAACATTAAGTTCATGTCCATCATCGCAGCGCCGGAAGGCGTGGAGCTTCTTGCCAAAACCCACCCGGATGTACAGCTCTATGTTGGTAACCTTGACCGCGAGCTGAACGAGAATGCCTACATCTGTCCGGGCCTCGGCGATGCCGGCGACCGTATCTTCGGTACCAAATAATCATGTCGGTTTTAGCCAACTTCCACACCCATACCGTTTTCTGTGACGGGACCAATACCGCGGAGGAGATGGTGGAGCAGGCCCTGCAGCTCGGCTTTTTGCAGCTTGGCTTTTCCGGTCACATGGATCCGGATATCCACATGGAGATCGACAAGTATTTTCGTGAGATCCACCGCCTTCAGGACAAGTATCAGGACCGGATCGAGATCCTCTGCGGAGTCGAACTGGATACGATGTACGATCCCGCCAGTGCAGCCGGAGCGGAATACCTGATCGGGTCCACGCATTTTCTTGATGTGGATACCCCGATCCCCATGTCCGTGGACAACAGTCCCGAGATGCTGGAAGCCCTCTGCCGGGA
>CAMOYC010000148.1 GCA_946629665.1 uncultured Lachnospiraceae bacterium | reverse complement strand
TTTATCCTGGAATATCTATGGCAAATGTGACAACGATTATTAATTTTTATTGCAAGCAATTGGTGAAAGTGTTATAATAATTATGCATTTTTTAGGTGAGACTTATGCACCTTAACTGCTTCCGGATTCATGAAGAGCATGATTTCCGGGAGAACAAATCATTTTATTAAGAGGAGGAAAGAACATGAAAAAGTCACTACTGGCGCTTGTGCTTGCGATGGTAATGATCGTGGGCCTTGTAGGCTGCGGCGGAAGCGGCGGCAGCAGCGAGAGTACGGAAGGCGGTGGCACCGCTGAAAGTACCGAGATTTATCCGTTACAGAATCTCAACATTCGTATGGCGCTGACTTCAGCCATCGATCGTGAGACCATCACAGCTGACGTGCTCAAAGATGGTTCCCAGGCTTCTTACCGTGCGGTACCCAAGGACTTCTGTACAGGTCCCGACGGCAAGGATTTCTCTGAGGACCAGGAGATGCATAAGGATGTATGTAACTTTGATGCGGCAAAGGCAGCTGAATACTGGCAGAAAGGTCTGGAAGAACTGGGCGTTGACGGCTTTGAGATCGAGATGATCGTTGACGACGACGATGCACCCAGAAAAGTATCTACTGTCCTGAAAGAACAGTGGGAGACAACTCTTCCGGGACTGACCGTAAACTTAAGGACCGAGCCCAAGAAACAGAGAGTAGAAGATATGCAGGATGGTAACTTTGATCTTGCTCTTACCCGTTGGGGACCGGACTACGCAGATCCTATGACCTATCTTGGCATGTGGATTACCGACAACGACAACAACTATGGTCACTGGACCAATGAAGAATATGATGGCATTATCCAGGATTGTACTACCGGCGAGACCGCTATGGATCCGGAAGCTCGCTGGTCAAAGCTCTATGATGCTGAGGCGATCGTATTAAATGAAGCAGTGATCTTCCCGATCTACGGACAGTGCAACGCAGAGATGCTCAGCTCTAAAGTAAAAGGCATTGAGTTCCATCCGGTTGCTTTAAACCGTGTTTACAAGAACACTACCAAGGAAGACGGATCCGATCTTAATGTTATGATCGAGACAGGCGTTGAGTCCCTGGATCCTCAGGTTGCAACAGACGGAACATCCTTCGAGTTCATCGCGAACTATACGGATGGTCTGATGCAGATGGATGCAGACGGACAGCCGATCGAGGCTCTTGCAGAATCCTATGATATTTCTGAAGACGGAACAGAGTATACCTTCCATCTCAGAGATGCAAAATGGAGCAATGGAGCAGACGTAACTGCAGCAGATTTCGTATTTGCATGGCAGAGAGCGGTAGATCCTGAGCTTGCTTCCGAGTATTCCTACATGCTCAGTGACATCGGCCAGATCAAGAATGCTGCAGAGATCATCAACGGCGAGAAGGACAAGAGTGAACTCGGTGTTACCGCAGTGGATGACAAGACACTCAAGGTAGAACTGAATGTTCCGGTCAGCTACTTCTTAAGCCTGATGTACTTCCCGACCTTCTATCCGATGAACGAAGAGTTCTTCAACAGCACCGGTGGAAATTACGGAACCAGCGCAGATACTGTGATCAGCAACGGCGCTTTCGTTGTGGATGATTACACGGTAGCAGGTAACTCCCTGCATCTTAAAAAGAACGAAGATTACTGGAATGCAGATAATGTGAAGCTTTCCGGCATCTCCTATCAGGTGATCCAGGATTCCCAGCAGGCTCTTATGAGCTATCAGAACGGCGATCTGGATACTACTCTCATCAACGGTGACCAGGTAGACCAGGTAGCAGACAGCGATGAGTTCCAGGCAATCGGCGCAGGTTACCTCTGGTATATTAGCCCTAACATCCAGGATTTCAAAATCAGTAAATAATCTGTGATCAGATGACAGGATCCTGTCCGGATCCTGCTTTCGGGGGCGTACAATCACTTTATTGTACGCCCCTTTTGTTCATCAGGAGACAAGGGACGGTTCTCTGTCTCCTTTGCAGAAAAAGATGAGACAGAGAACCGTCCCCTGTCTCTTGATTGAGAGGAGTAAAAACGTGAAAAAATACGTTGCGAAACGTGTGATCACCGCAATGTTTACCTTGCTGGTCATCCTGCTTGTCCTGTTTATCCTCATGCAGCTGATGCCGGGTTCTCCCTTTAATGATGAGAAACTGACTGAGGATCAGAAAGCGGTTCTCTATGCAAAATACGGACTGGACCAGCCGGTGGTCATCCAGTTTCTCCACTATGTAAAAAATATGCTGCGCGGGGATTTCGGTGTGAGCTATAAGATTTCCAAGAATACACCGATCGCCCAGCTGATCGCTGTGAGACTGCCTGTGTCCATCGCCATAGGAGGTTATGCGGTAGCCCTGGGAGCCCTTATAGGATTGATCCTGGGCCTGATCGCGGCTTTGAAGCATGATACATTCCTGGATACACTCTGTACGATCATCTCGGTCATCGGTGTGTCCGTGCCGTCCTATGTGTTCGCCCTGGCACTGAGTTTCCAGTTTGGCTACAAATGGCACCTGTTCCCCATGCTTTATGATACGGCGAATGCGCTGAATTCCAGCGTCTTGCCCAGTGTATCCCTATCGATGTTTACCATGGCGTCCATCGCCAGATTTACCAGAACAGAAATGCTTGAGGTACTGGGAAGTGAATACATGCTCCTGGCGGAAAGTAAGGGTATTTCCGGGTCGGCACTGATCTTCCGTCACGCACTCCGGAACGCATTGATTCCCATTGTAACGGTTCTGGCTCCGCTGATCGTGGACCTGATGACCGGTTCCCTGGTGGTTGAGAAGATCTTTTCGATTCCCGGTGTGGGATCTCTTTTGGTAAACGCGATCCAATCGAATGATTATAACGTTGTAATTTCGCTGAGTTTTATATATTCAGCTATGTATATCGCCATCATGCTGGTTGTGGATATTCTCTACGGTATCATTGATCCGAGAATCCGCCTGGCCAAGGATGATGCTTAAGAAAGGTGGTAGCTGATATGTTTAAAAAGAAAAAAGCGGCTGCCGCTCTGAGTCCGGCTGTCAACACCTATGTACCGGTGGATTCGGACTTTGTTTTAAAAGACAATGCCGGCGATCTTGAGATTGATACGAATTTTGCTGCCCAGAGCTTCTGGAAAGAGGTCATTCACCGCTTCTTCCGTAAAAGAAGCGCGGTGTTTGGTATGTTCATGATTCTTTTTATCACCCTCATGGCCATTGTTGGACCTGCCATGAACGAATATACCTATTCCGGTCAGGAGCTGTCGCAGAAGAGCCTTGCACCCCGTGTTCCCGGGCTGGAAAAACTGGGCATTCTCGACGGATCGGAGAAGCTGAATACGACATCCGGTGTCACTGAAGTGAATAACTATAAAGAAAAAGGATTGGATGATGTCTATTACTGGTTCGGATCCGATAATTTCGGCCGTGACATCTGGACCCGTACCTGGCATGGTGCCCGGATCTCTCTGATCATCGCTGTTGTAGCTGCCATAATCGATATGATCATCGGTATGAGTTACGGTCTGATCTCCGGCTATTTCGGAGGAAAGACCGATATGGTTATGCAGAGAATCCTGGAGATAGCCAACTCCATTCCCCGACTGGTTATTGTTACCCTGCTCCTTCTGGTATTTAAGCCGGGTATGCTGACCATCATCATCGCCTTGATGCTGACGGAATGGGTGGGCATGAGCCGGATCGCCAGAGCGGAGATGCTGAAGCTGAAAGAGCAGGAGTTTGTTCTGGCTTCCAGAACTCTTGGTGCCGGCAGCTTCTTTATCATCTTCAAGGAGGTTCTGCCCAACATCATTGGACCGATCATCACCCAGGTAATGTTCTCCATACCGACCGCGATCTTCACGGAAGCTTTCCTTTCCTTCGTAGGTCTTGGTATCCCGGTTCCCCAGTGTTCCCTGGGATCCCTGATCTCTGATGGTTTCAACAGTTTTACCACGCATCCATACCAGATCGTGGCCCCCATCTTTGTGATGGCCTTCCTGATGCTGTCCTTCAACCTGGTGGCTGACGGACTCAGAGAAGCGCTGGATCCTAAGATGAAAGAAATGTGAGGTGGATGATATGGCTGAATATAATGAGAAAATTCTGGATATCAAAGATCTCGACATAACATTTAAGACGACGGCGGGCCCCGTCCATGCCATCCGCGGTATCAACGTAGATGTCATGAAAGGAGAGACGGTAGCCATCGTTGGTGAATCCGGATCCGGAAAATCGGTTACCATGAAAGCTGCCATGGGAATCCTTGCCCAGAACGCAGTGGTGAATTCCGGAACCATTGAATTCACCTATACGGGGGATGACGGAAACAAGACGACAGTGGATATTCTGAAACAGAACAAAAACTGGATTCGGAAGAACATCAACGGAAGAAGGATCTCCATGGTATTCCAGGACCCCATGACTTCCC
>CAMOYC010000147.1 GCA_946629665.1 uncultured Lachnospiraceae bacterium | reverse complement strand
AGGATCTGTGAATATGTGACCCGGTCCTACATCGGGTCCCGTGAATACTCCAGCTATATTTCCGGGGAAGATCGGGAGTATATCGTAAGTTTTCTGAAAAGTGTGATGTACGGGCAGATGATCGACTGGTTCAGTCACGATATGTCTTATGATATCATGGCTCACGCCAAAAGACTTTGTGAGATGTTCGCAGGAACGATCACCGCTGTGTGCAGCAAGATCAGGTCCAGTAATGAGCTGGTGACCATACCGGGCAGTGAGGCAGTATGATCCATCATATGATGTGGATATAAAATGTGTGAATGCACGAAGAAACATTCTAAGAGAAGAGAGGAGACTAACAACATGAAAAAATTATTATGTGTTCTGCTGGCAGCAGTGATGGCTTGTTCCATGGCAGCATGCGGCGGTTCAGCAGGATCAGCAGGAAGCGAAGATGCAACACAGGCAGCCGAAGGCGGAAGCGCTACATCAGACGGAAAGACACTGAAAGTGGCTATGGAGTGCGGTTATGCACCTTATAACTGGACACAGGCTGATGACAGCAACGGAGCAGTTCCGATCAGTGATAGTTCCGACTATGCTTACGGATATGACGTTATGATGGCTAAGAAGATCGCAGACGAGCTGGGCTATGAGCTTGAGATCGTGAAGCTTGACTGGGATTCCCTGATCCCTGCAGTGCAGTCCGGAACCATCGATTGTGTTATCGCAGGCCAGTCCATCACTTCCGAGAGACTGGAGATGGTAGACTTCACAGAGCCTTACTACTATGCTTCCATCGTTACCCTTGTAAAGAATGATGGCAAGTATGCGAATGCCAAAGGACTTTCCGAGCTGGCAGGTGCAAGCTGCACATCTCAGCTGGGAACCATCTGGTATGACAAGTGTCTCCCTCAGATCAAGGATGCTGACGTTCAGCCCGCTCAGGAATCTGCACCGGCTATGCTGGTAGCACTTGACAGTGGAAGGACGGACCTGGTTGTTACCGATATGCCGACAGCCCAGGCAGCCCTTGTAGCTTATCCGAGCTTCAAGCTTCTTGACTTCACGGATACGGAAGATAATTTCGAGGTTTCCGATGAAGATATCAACATTGGTGTTTCTGTAAGGAAGGGTAATACAGAGCTTGTTGACCAGATTAACTCCGTACTGTCCAAGCTGACAGTGGATGATTTTAATTCCATGATGGATGAAGCGATTTCTGTTCAGCCTTTATCTGAATAGGATCCGGATTCCCTCTAAGATTATTTGGATTATTTGCTGATTACCACCGATGTTGCTGTTGATCACAGGTTATGCCATTAACAGGACATCGGTGGTTTTATGTGGCATAAGGCCGCTGCCGGGCAAGGAAGGTCCTGGCCGGCCAATACTATAAACCAGAGGAAAGAGGCGCAAAATAAATGATATCAAATATGAGCTTTTTTGAGAGGATCATTTACCTGCTTCAAAACTATGGAGTTTCCTACATGAAAGGTGCGGGGACGACCCTGGTGATCGCGATCGTATCAACCTTTATCGGCTGTGTCATCGGTTTTGCGGTAGGTATTGTTCAGACGATCCCTCTCGACGAAAAAAGAGACAGTCTGCTCAAGCGAGTTGTGATCAGGGCGATCAAGGTCATCCTCAGGTGCTATGTGGAATTATTCCGGGGAACACCTATGATCGTTCAGGCGGTATTTATCTACTATGGTGCTGCCCAGCTCTTCAACATAACCCTTGGAATGTGGCAGTCCGCGTTCCTTGTCGTATCCATCAACACCGGTGCCTACATGGCTGAGTCTGTGCGAGGCGGTATCATCTCTGTGGATCCCGGCCAGATGGAAGGAGCCAAGGCAATCGGTATGACCCATTTCCAGGCCATGATCAACGTGATCATGCCCCAGGCTTTCCGGAATATCATTCCGCAGATCGGTAACAACTTCATCATCAATATCAAGGATACATCCGTGCTCTCCATTATCAGCATCGTGGATCTCTTCTTTGTACATAAAAGTGTTGCGGGTGCTCTTTATACCTATTTTGAGTCCGCAACGATCGTCATGGCAATCTACCTGTGCATGACTGTGATCTCTTCCAAGCTCCTGAATCTTTGGGAGAAGTTCCTGGACGGCAGCGAAAACTTTGAGCTGGTGGATAACATGGATATCGGTAACCAGATGAACAAGGCAAAGAGAAAGGGAGGGAGATAACTATGGCAGAGAATAACAGGATACTGACGGTCTCCCACCTTGTGAAAAACTTCGGTACCCACGAAGTGCTTCGAGATATTGATTTTACGGTGGACAAGAAAGATGTCATCTCCATCATCGGAGCATCCGGATCCGGAAAATCTACCTTGCTCCGCTGTATCAACCTGCTGGAAACCCCTACCGGAGGTCACATCTACTATCATGATAAGGATATCACGGATGCGAAGATGGACATTTACGGCTACAGGGAGAAAGTGGGTATGGTTTTCCAGAACTTCAATCTGTTCCATAATCTGTCTGTGCTGGAGAACTGTATGGTAGGGCCGATCAAGGTCAAAAAACAAAAGAAAGACAGAGCCCGTGAGCTGGCGATGACCTTCCTCAACAAGGTTGGCATGGACCAGTACATCAATGCCAAGCCAAGACAACTGTCCGGCGGACAGCAGCAGCGTGTGGCGATCGCCCGCGCCCTGGCCATGGAACCGGAAGTCCTCCTTTTTGATGAGCCGACTTCCGCCCTGGATCCCCAGATGGTAGGCGAAGTATTAAACGTTATGTCCACCCTGGCAAGCGAGGGAATGACCATGTTGATCGTTACCCACGAGATGGCCTTTGCCAGAGATATTTCTAGCCATGTCGTTTTCATGGCGGACGGAGTCATTGAGGAAGAAGGAAGCAGTGAGGATATCTTTGTGCATCCGCAGAAAGACAAGACCAAAGAATTCCTGAGCCGTTTCCGGAACCTTTGATATAGCAAGCTGTTGATTTTATCAGATGGGAGATGACTCCCTCCTCTATAGGTGGGAGTAGTTAATTTCTATCAGTGGGAGTCCAATCTCCCATCTGATATACGCTCCGCGAGGATGCGCACGGATTCGGATAGGAAGAATGTCAGCAGGGCTGACCCGAATCCGGCGCCAAGACCCGCAAGCAAGTCTTGAATTAGTAAAGGAGACAATCGATGTCCGAGAAAATCCCCTACAAGATTTATCTGGAAGAAAATGAGATTCCAAAAGAATGGTACAACATGAGAGCAGACATGAAGAAAAAACCTGCTCCCCTGTTAAACCCCGGCACATTAAAGCCAATGACAGCTGAGGAATTGACACCGGTATTCTGCGAGGAACTTGTCGCGCAGGAATTAGATGAAACCAACGCATACATCCCGATCCCCCAGGAGATCCAGGACTTCTACAAAATGTATCGTCCGTCACCGCTGGTGAGGGCATACTGTCTGGAGAAGGCATTGGATACTCCGGCCAAGATCTACTATAAGTTTGAGGGCAACAACACCAGCGGCAGCCACAAGCTGAACTCCGCGATCGCTCAGGCTTATTATGCAAAGAAACAGGGATTAAAGGGAGTGACCACCGAGACCGGCGCCGGCCAGTGGGGAACAGCCCTGTCCATGGCCTGCTCCTATTTTGATCTCGACTGTAAGGTTTTCATGGTAAAGGTATCCTATGAGCAGAAACCTTTCCGCCGTGAAGTAATGCGTACTTACGGCGCTTCCGTAACCCCTTCCCCGTCCATGGAAACAGCAGTCGGACGAAAGATCCTGGAAGACCACCCCGGTACAACCGGCAGCCTGGGCTGTGCGATCTCCGAGGCGGTAGAAGTAGCTACACAGAATGAAGGATACCGCTATGTCCTGGGTTCCGTACTCAACCAGGTACTTCTCCACCAGTCCATCATCGGCCTGGAGGCGAAAGCTGCCATGGACAAATACGGGATCAAACCGGATATGATCATCGGCTGCGCAGGTGGCGGATCCAATCTCGGCGGACTGATCGCTCCTTTTATGGGCGAGAAACTTCGTGGTGAGGCAGACTATGAGATCGTTGCGATCGAGCCTGCATCCTGCCCGAGCTTTACCAGAGGCGTTTACGCCTATGACTTCTGCGACACCGGCATGATCTGCCCGCTGGCGAAAATGTACACCCTGGGAAGCAGCTTCATTCCATCCGCAAACCATGCGGGAGGCCTCCGTTTCCACGGCATGAGCACAGTTCTGTCCGAGCTGTATGACCAGGGCCTGATGACCGCAAGGTCTGTCGAGCAGACATCGGTATTTGAAGCAGCAGAGCAATTCGCGAGAGTGGAAGGAATCCTTCCGGCTCCGGAAAGCAGTCATGCGATCCGCGCAGCGATCGATGAAGCGATAAGATGTAAGGAGACCGGCGAAGAAAAGACCATCCTCTTCGGATTGACCGGTACCGGCTACTTTGATATGGTGG
>CAMOYC010000146.1 GCA_946629665.1 uncultured Lachnospiraceae bacterium | reverse complement strand
AGCCAGCCGGTTGATATATTCCTGAAGCATCTGAACCGCTACAACAGGTATGTAAAAGCACACGGAAAGTATTTCAAGAGATATGATACTCCGGAATCCAGCTTTGCAGAAGCCAGGGCAAAAGTAAGCCAGAAGAAAACAGCAAAGATCAATTGCCGGGCTCCGGAAACCTGGGCATTTTATGACATGGGGTTCATCCCTTCAAAAGTGTATGCGAAAAACGGTTCATTCAGAGGTACTTACAAAGGCACCATGAAATTATATCTCACGCGGCTCAAGTCAGATCCCGCAATTGGATTGACTTTCCGGGAAGCGATCAATAAAAGATACCTGAAACCAGGAGATATCTGCTGCTTCAAGAACCGCACCCACACCTTCACCTACTCCGGTGTCGGCTACTGCTTCTTTGACGCAGGATCTCTGGCGCAGATGTCCGGCTATACAAACGTTGGATGCCGTCCGGACTATACCAAGATCAAGTATTATGCGGATCGGAAGATCAGTGAGATTCTTCGCTGGAATTCTTATATCCGTAAATGATATCTGCATCAGGCATATAATAGGTTTTACAAACTTCATAAAAGGAACTCCAAATAATCAGCTGATTTTTTGGAGTTCCTTTTCTATACTCGTTTTACACTTTTTTGAATACATTTTTTAGGACCGGACTAATAGTCTTCTTCGTCGGTCCTCAGGCACCGGATCGTATGTCGGGTCTGGCCACCGAGGGTACAGGTGAACAAAGTAAGATCCCAGTTTTCTGAAATGTCCGTCAGATAGTCCACCTGGTAGGGATCCAGGATCTCCACTGCAGAAATCTCGTAATGATATACATTTCCTTCCACATCAATGAAGTTGATCTTTGTACCATTGGGCATTGACCGGAGCGGACTGAAATGCTTCCTGTAGTTATGGCCGGCTATGACCATGTCATCCATATAGACCGTACCGCTGTAACGGCAGGGGGCTATCTTAAGCCTTTTATAATCCCATTCTTCCATGACCGGCAGCTTCATTTCCAGGTCCGGCACTTCAAGGTAGCCAATATACCGATAGCCGTCAATCTCCATGGTGGGCATTTCACGATCTTCCAGAAGCTCTTCATCCAAATCATCATCCGGTTCCTTGATCTTTTTCGTGAGCTCTTCGACAACCTCCTGGGAAGCTTTCCCTGCCTGATGATCTTCATATATATTATATGCGATCAGTCCCAGGGCTGCCAGGATGAACAGCCAGCCAAGGAGGATCCATACCCTGCCCCGCGAATTGTTCTTTGTCTTTTTTTTCATGGTTTCCTTCGTTTTATCATAAGCCACATCTTTCGGGCTATGTCATCAGATCTATTTTTTACCGGATTTTTTCTTTCTCAGCAAACCAATGATCATGCAGAGAAATCCCGCCGATAAGAGAAGCGGTACAGGCCACCAGAGCTGTCCGGTCTGGGGAATTTTCTTCCTGGAGCTGCTGTTATTATCATCGTCATCGTCGTCTGAGGAATTGTTATCATCATCATCGTCATCGTCCTCATCATCCTTAGGCGGTTTGATCTTATTGGTCAGCTTCCAGGTGCTGCCGCTTCGACTGACAGAAAGCTTATAACCGGAGGGCACACTCTTCTCCACGATCTTATAGGTTGCCAAGGGAAGGTCTGACCAACTGTAGGTCCAGTTATTATCCTCAGACAAAGTCACCTCTTTATAGACTTCACCATTCTGCAGAAGCTGGACCTTGATGCTTTCCGGCCGGTCACCTGAATCGTCGTCATCATCGTCCCAAACCTTGTAAACCTTGCAGGAAGTAGATTCCTCTGTTTTCTCAGGCTTGATCTCCACCTGCAGATCTTTCTGCAGGAAGACGAATACCGGCACAGCGGTAACTTCGCTTCCCGAAACCGTGCCCTCATCAAAAAGCAGGTAGGCTCCTAAAGGAAGGTTCGGGAAGGTGTAGGTTCCGGATTCATCCGTGGTAATCTCCTCTAAGGGTTTTACCTTATCTCTTGTCGCATAGGCAGCCAGGATCTCTGCTGTATTATCATCGATATTCTCAATGTCCACCTCGTAATCCTTGAAGTCATCCGTCCGGATGAATTCCCCGGTATCATTCCTGACCGCAACCTGATAAAGGGCCAGTTTTAACCCTGTATCTTTCCAGGTGACCGTAAGATTCGCAGTAAGTCCTTCCGCTTTTGCCTTCATAGCCGGACTCCCGAAAGGAATGATAATTATAGCGAGCAGCAAAGCCATCAAAGTCTTTATGCCAGGATGCCGGTTCAAGATTCTATTTGCGTTCATGTATCAATCCCCCCTCTTTCAGGCGTCTCTTGTATTCCTGTACCAGTTTCTCTTTCCTTCTCCTGCTGTGTGTATTTAATAGCAGCCAGATCAGGAGAACCGCCAGAATGGAGGTTCCGATGATCGGCGCCACGATCATAGGATCAACTTTCAGAGCATCCGCCGAGATCCTCACATCATCCGCCAGATTCGGAATACGACGGGCTCTCACCAGCAGCCGGTGGGTATTGATCCCGTATGGAGTACAGGTTAGCAAAGTCACATAGTCCTTACCCTCTTTCATCTGCAGGTCCTGCAGTTCGTTGGGCAGAACGATCCGGATCTGGTCCACCTCATAGGTCAGGGTCTTATCCAGAACGGTGATCGTAAAAGTATCCCTCTCCGCCAGCTTATCGATATCTGTAAACAGTCTCGCCGAGGGAAGCCCTCTATGGCCGGATACCACACAATGGGCGGTCTTGCCGCCTACCGGGAGTGAAGTCCCGGCAAGGTGGCCGATCGCCACCTGCAGGACCGTATCATCTACCCCATGGTAGATAGGGAGTTTGATCTTGATCTTAGGGATATCGATATATCCCATGATCCCGGTCCCGGTGATATCCAAAAGACTGTTATATTCTTCTAATTCTTTTTTGGTCAGGTTATATTTCATTCCGGATTCTGCCAGTTTCGTGTTGTAATCCTTGGCAGCTTCCCACATTTTCTCATTTTCTTCATCGGACATATTGGAAACCGCCTCGATGTAGGAAGCGACTGCCCTGGTCTGGTGCAGGGAATTCCACCAGTCCGAAAAAGACGGATAGGCCAGGAGACCTACTCCTGTAAGAAAGATAAGGATCAGGATCACATTGATCAATCCGGAAAGAAAACCCTGTTTCTTCTTTTTTTTCTTTTTGTTGTTTCGCTTATCTTTAGAACTCAATGATCGTAAACACCCCTTATCTAATGGATGAATCCGATCTTAGCAATAGGCCAGATACGGAATACAATCTTCCCGACTATCTGCTCTTCCGCAACACATCCAACAGATGTATTTCTGGAATCAATGGACACCTTTCTGTTATCGCCCATCACGAAGATCCTGGCATCCGGAACCTGATAGGGAAGCTCTATATTACACTCTCCAAGGGCTTTGCTCTCTTTCAGGTAAGGTTCATCAATCAATTGATTGTTCACATAGACATTACCTGATTCATCAATATTTACCCAATCTCCTGAGTTGGCGATCACCCGCTTGATCAGAATGTTATTATTATAATAAAATGCAATGATGTCGCCGGTCTTGGGATTGGACTGCTTCAATGAGAAGACAATGTCTCCGCCATCCAGGGTGCCTTTCATGGACTTGCCATATATTTTGAGGACCGGGAGAAAAATTACCGCGATCAGAACCGCGATGGCCGCCACAGTCGTCAAAGTAAACAAGGTAGACCGGAAGGTTTTGGCAAAGCGGATTCGGTAATCCACCCGTTCAAACTCCTCTTCCAGCTGTTCCAGAGTCGGGCTGTCATCCATGATCGTTGCCTGTCCGGCATCGGTTCCTTCGGTATTCTTATGGCTTCTTCTGCTTCTTATAACACTCATCTTACTGTCTCATCCCTATTTACGTATATCAGGTCATTAATTATCCTGTGAAGTCCCTTCCTGAGGCTCCTCATTGTGTTCATGGGCCGGAGCCGGCCCCTCTTCCTCCGACACATAGTCAGGGTCCATCTGCAGAGCTGCCTCACCATATAGTTCTATCGCTCTCCTGCGCACATTGGCAAGATACTGTTCCGCTGCCTCCTGGGCATCCTCAAATATGTGGTTTAGCTGCAAGGCAGCTTCCGCAATATTACCTGTCTTCTCCAGGAGGATCTCTTTATCTGCAAGCTTGCGCTCTGCTGCATTCAGTTTCTTTTGTAATTGGTCTATCTTCTTACTCTGAGCAATCATAATCTCCAGCAGTTCAGACCGCCTTAGTTTGCGAAGTTCCTGATCTGTCATGTTATCTGCTCCTGTAATCTATTATTATTACCAGTATTCACTTATAAGCACTGAAGCCAGGGCCGAAATGGCCCTGGTCTACAGTGCTTTTGGATCAAGTTACTTAATTCAATTAATCAGTTATTCAGATTAATGGCTCATTCTTCTGCGGGTTACCAGCAGGAGGCCGGCACCGAGTACAAGGATTGTACCAAGTACGTAGAAGATTGTGGTACCGAT
>CAMOYC010000145.1 GCA_946629665.1 uncultured Lachnospiraceae bacterium | reverse complement strand
TCTTTCCGGCATGGGCTTTGAGTCCGGCGGACTTGCAGGCGCACATGCGATCCACAACGGCTTAACCTGCATCAAGGAATGCCACCACCTCTATCATGGTGAGAAAGTTGCTTTCGGAACCATCACCCAGCTTGTCCTTGAGAATGCAGATGAAGACCTGCTCGATGAGGTTATCACCTTCTGCATGGATGTTGGTCTGCCTACCACCTTCGAGGACATGGGAATCAAGGAAGTAGATCCGGCTGCCCTCATGGAAGCTGCAACTGCTGCTGCTGCACCTAATGATACTCTGGGCAATGAGCCTGTAGAGATCACTCCTCAGAAAGTATATGATGCTATGATCGCAGCTGATGCGATCGGCAGATATTACAAGGGACTGTAATCATTACTTCTTAGACTTATAAATGGATAAATAATCCCGGAAGGGTTGTCACATAAGACAGCCCTTCCCAAACCGGCAGGGTTCCATGGATATATGGATTCCTGCCGGTTTTCTATGAGGGGGGGCGGTACAGGAGCCTGGGGGAAGACCCGCTGCGTTTGCTGTCTCGGTTCGCGCGCCTATTATCCGTCATTCGCGCAAACTCGCTTCGCTCAGACAAGCGCTCGGTGACGGAAACTATCGCGAACCTCAACGACGCAAACTATCTGCAGATGGTCTTCCCCCAGGCTGCTGCCCTTCTCCCCCCTATCATATAAACTCTGCATATCCCTTATATCCCCTTTGGAAACCTGCCGGTTTCCGCCAGACCCGAAGCCAGGCCGGTTACTGGGCCCACAGCCGATTATGGTATACTTCAGAAAATGAACCTGAAAGGGCTTCTTTTTCTTGAAGAAGAGCTACTTTTGCAAATAATATAAAAAATCGCCTGGGTATTATGAAATCCGCAAGTACAGGATTCGTAAATGGACTGCTTAAGCACTCTTAAAATCCGTTTCTGTCCCGCTCTCATCCTAAACTCGCGTTGCTCGAACAACGTCAGAGAGCGTGAAACGGATTTTCTTCGCTGTAAGCAGTTACCATTTACTCAAACAGTACTTGCCTGATTTCATAATGCCCAAGGCGATTTCATTATATTATTCAATTTATTATTCTAATACACAATAACCGGATACCCTGCTTCCACATTATCATAGATCAACTTGGCGATATCATAGGGCAGGTTCACACAGCCGTGGGATCCGTTGGTCTTATAGATATTCCCTCCGAACTGCTTCCGCCAGGGGGCGTTATGCAGCCCCTGGTTCCCGTTAAAGGGCATCCAGAAATCCACCTCCGAAGAGTACTCTCCGCCCCGGGCATTGGGTCCGGTCAGGGTAGCGGGACTCTGTTTATAGGTGATCGCAAAGATTCCCTTGATCGTCTCTGCCTTCTTCTTGGGATTGCCGGTGACACAGGAGGAGGAACCTTTCATCTTTCCACCCACATAGAGCCAGATCATCTGGTCATCGATGCTGACTTCCACATAGGAATCTCCGATATCATCCCGCAGGGAATTCCTGCACATTCCCTTATAGGAATAGACGGGCTCGCGCCGGATCTCCTTGCCTGACCTGATGTCCGACAAAAGCTGCGCTTTCTCTTTCTTGAAGTAGATCTTCCAGCCATAGTCACCGTTGGTGATCGTAACATCTTTTCCTTTGGAGCCCCTAAACTTTCTCGCAACCCCCATAGTATTATATTTGTTCGCAAAAGCTTCCACGAAATCGCCGACTGCAGACTCGTCCAGACTCACTTTAAAATCATCTGAGATAACGATCCAGTCCCGGATCCGATGGTAACCCACCTTCACTCTGGTAAATTTCAGATCATAGATTACGAATCCGGCGCACAGCTTGTTGGCCTTCTTCAAAGCTTTGTTAATATCCTCATCCTTACTGTAATGACGGGGCAGCTTATAGAGGTCTTCCTTTTCCAGATCCAGCTTGGTCACGCCGGTTGCAAAGGCCTCCTCGATACGCTTTATCAGCTTCTTCTTCCGGACAGCATTCCCGATCACTTCGGGAACGATCTCAAACTGCTTGTCTCCTGCCTTGATATAGGCATCCTTCGGCTTGGTGATATTCTCCTTCTTAAAGCATTCGAGAGCACCCACGGCTTCCTTCAGCTTGTCCCTGTCACAGGAAACTGCCAGTTTGATCTCCGTATCCCGGCCTCCAAACAGATGGAACATCCAGCCCCAGGGGTTCTGGGAAGCTTTCAGGTTGGTGATCTGATCCCCTACCTCGATCACAAGGCCCACATCCTGCGCACTTACCGTCTCCACCCGCTCCTTTTCTTTTAAGGAAATGGTGTGGGAAACATAATCCTGTTCGAATACTGCCTCCGCTTCCTCCACTGTCATATTGCCGACCCGGGTTCCGTTCACTCTGGTGTTACGCATCAGATGCTTTCCGTAATAGCGGACGCCGATCCCATAGCCGATCAGAAGGACAAGAGCTATGGCGCCTGCCACAATAAGGCGAAGCTGTCTCTGTCGTCTCCGCATCATCCTCTTGCTCCGCTTTCCCTTCTTTGCCATCTACGCATCTTCCTTTCATCTGTAGAACTGATCCCCTTATAATTAAGGAAAAAGCCAGATGCACCTGCACCTGACTTTCAATCGATTATATCAACAGTCACTATTCTGTAATCGTAAATCCGGCTATGCGGGCAAGTTCCTTTATGGAATCTCTGGATACTTTCTTACCCTTATACTCAATAAGATCTTCACACTTTCCGGTAAAGATATCACTCGGATTGTACTTTTTGATGATGATCTTATCATCTTCCGTATAGATTTCCAACGGTTCTCTCTCACCAATATCGAAACTCTTACGAAGTTCCATCGGCAATGTGATCCGCCCCAATGAATCCAGTTTTCTAACAATACCTGTACTTTGCATGAGTTCCCTCCTTCTCTTATGTATGGTAAAAAGATTATAGCATAAAAAAAGAAATTGTCAACAGAAAATGGAAATTTGCAATAATACTGTTTATTCTAGATGTTTATGGGGAATTCCCTAATCCTCCCAATATCTGGGCTTGTTTTCCACTCCTCGCTCAACCTTCCACACTACATTTAGTTATAGAAGGAATTGAAAAAGCTGAGCAAACAGTTTATAATAGAACAAGGTTTAAAAGTATATGCCCTCAAGGAGGATATTTGAGATGTCTAAACCGATCGATAAAAGGGTCATTAAGACCCGCCGCCGCCTGCATACAGCCCTGCTGGGCCTTATGAAAAATAAAAACATCAGGGATATCTCGGTAAAAGAACTGGTGGAAGAAGCGAAGATCAACCGTTCGACCTTTTATCTCCACTATGATAATATCTTTGACATTCTTGAAGAACTGGAAGCCGGTTTTTTAGAAAATCTCGGGTTGATCTTAAACCGGGATTATCCTGTTGCACCGGAAGGAACGGGTGGCTCCTTTTCTTTTGTCGTAGATTACATGAATCTTTGTTTTGGCAACCTGCCATTGTTCCAGGCCCTCTTTGGCCCCAACGGAGATCCGGCCTTCCGGGAAAAAATTAAAACAATGCTGACCGACAAGGTCGTAGACCGGATCAGTGAGCTGACAGGCAGACAATATATTACAGCAAGATACATCGCCGCTTTTTATGTTAACGGCTGCATCGACATGATGCTTTCCTGGGTCCTTACAGGAAAACATCCCGACACGGAAAAGATCTCCCTGCTCGCCTACAATATCATCATGTCCAATGTTGAATATCTCGGAGCAAACCCGGATATCGATCAGTGGCTCTTTAATGATTAAACTCTTTCAGCGACTGCCAGAGCTGATCTTTTTCTGACAAAATGATTGGTGTTCCGTCCCCGAGGTGATAACCTTCGGAGGACGGATTTCCTTTTAATATGTTCTTTCAAGATATCTTCCGAGCGCATCCTTCCATTCAGGAAGAGGCCGGAAGCCTTTTTCCTTTAATTTTGTTTTATCAAGCCTGCTGTTGATAGGCCGCACTGCCTTTGCCCCGTACTCCAGACTGCTTACAGGTTTCACCTGGACAGACTGCCCGGTCTGCCGGAAGATCTCCACCGCAAAATCATACCAGGAAATGTATCCGCCTTCGTTGGTAGCATGATAGATGCCGTATTCCTCTGTCCCGATCATGTCCACCAGGAGTCTGGCCAGATCCGGTGTGTAGGTTGGTGTTCCGAACTGGTCATCTACCACTGTCAGCTGATCATGGGTTTTTCCGAGATCCACCATGGTACGGACAAAATTCTTTCCGTGCTCACCGAATACCCAGGCAATTCTCACGATAAAATATTGGTCCCCTGCAGCGCGGACTGCCTGCTCCCCCTCATACTTGGTCTGCCCATAAACATTGAGGGGCTTCGTTACAGGGTCCTCCGGTTTCCAGGGACGGTCCCCCTGCCCATCGAAAACGTAGTCTGTCGACAGATAGAGGATCTTCGCATGATGCCTGGCCGCAGCCCGGGCCACATGGGAAGTTCCTCCGGCATTGATCATCCGGCAGCTGTCCTTGTGGTCTTCCGCCGCATCCACGGCGGTCCAGGCTGCACAGTGGATCACTGCATC
>CAMOYC010000144.1 GCA_946629665.1 uncultured Lachnospiraceae bacterium | reverse complement strand
GGAAGCTCGCCGGTCTTTTCGGCCTTTTCGGCCTTGTCAGCCTCTTCGGTCTTTTCGGTCATCGGGTCGGCCGCAACGATCCTGCAAGGGATCCGCACGATAAATTCCGAACCTTTTCCTTCTTCGCTCTGGACGGAGATGGTCCCGCCCATCATATCCACGATGTTTTTTGTGATCGCCATGCCAAGCCCTGTGCCCTGCATGCCGCTGACCGTACTGGTCCTTTCTCTGGTAAAGACCTCGAAGATGGTCTTCTGGAACTCCTTGCTCATCCCGATGCCGTTATCTTTGATCTTAAATACAAAGTCTGCCATATCCTCATGGGACGATGCTTCCTCGCTCAGGCAAAAGCTGATGGTTCCTCCCTCAGGGGTAAACTTGATGGCATTGGAGAGGATATTGAGCAGCACCTGATTCAGGCGAAGCTTATCGGTAATGATGTCCTCGTGTTTCACATCCCGGGTCTCGATCAGCAGTTCCTGCTTCTTCTCCTCGATATTCGCCTGAATGATCGTCCGCAGGTCGCAGATCACGTCCGGAAGATGGACCTCCCCTTCCTCGATCGTGACATTTCCACTCTCGATCCTGCTCATATCCAGCACGTCGTTGATCAGGGAGAGCAAATGCTGACTGGACACGGAGATCTTCTGCAGGTAATCCTCCACCTGGTCCGGTTGATCCACGTGGGAGGCAGCCAGTTCCGTGAAGCCCACAATGGCGTTCATGGGAGTCCGGATGTCATGCGACATGTTGTTCAGGAATGCGGTCTTGGCCTGGTTGGCCTCTTCCGCCGCCATCAGGGCGTCGGAAAGCTCTTTCTGCTTTTCCTCCAGTTCAGTTCGGGCGGCCTCTTTTTCTCTGATCTGGGTCCGGGATCGCCGGTTGTCCCGAAGGAGGAGGAAAATGATCGCAGCCGCGACTGCCACTATCCCCAGAATAAATATCCACAGATGCTGCCTTACCATATCCAAAAAGCTGTAGGAATACAGGCCGTCGGCATAGCGGTAAGCCTGGTTTTGTCCGAAATCAACGCCCAGCACGTTGAGTCCCCTGTTCAGGAGCTTGAGCAGGCCCTCGTTTCCAATGGCCACGCCGTAACACCGGTCATCACTCTGGCTGAGCTGCATGAGGGACAGGCTCTGGTAGCGTGTGTTTTTCAGAAGATCGTTGGCCCGCAGCCCGTTCAGTGTAGTGGCGTCCTCCTTGCCCGAAACGACCGCGTCAAGACAGTCCTCCACGGACGGATAGGCCGTGATCTTGGCGTCAGGGAAATGGGTGTGGGCATAATAATACTGCATCCGGTTGTTCTCATTGACCCCGATGCGGGCGATGTCGTCCCCCTTATATTCCCCCTGGAATACGATCTCCGTCGCAGCGGAAACCACCGGATTGGTCTGGTAGATCCCGCTCTCCTCAGAATAGTAGAGACCGCCGCCCACCGGGAAACCGGTATCGATCGCTCCGGATACCAGATCCGCAATCATATCATCGTAATTCTCATAGCCCTTATAGCTTACGGAAAGGCTGTCGATGTTCAGGCTTTTCAAAAGCTGGCCGGTAACATCCGTCACGATCCCGGTCACCTGTCCGCTGTCGTCGGTGTCACTGTAAGGCAGGTAGTTCTCCAGATATCCGACCTTAAGTTCCTTGTGGGAGGCAAGCCATTCCGTCTCCGCGGCGGATTGGGCCCGGCTGGCAAGGCTTCCGGAGTAATACTTGGCGCTGAGTGAATTCAGGTAATTGGGCTCCTCCGCAGCCAGAAGGGTCTGGGCCTCGTTCAGCTGCCCGAGAAGGTCCAGCCTTTGGATATTGACCGAAAGATAATAGTCCGTAGACCCGAAGGAATAAAGGATCACGGCGTCATCCATAGTGAATCCGCTGTCTCCCTCCCCCGCGAGAACATCCAGTTTCCCCGCGTTGAAGGCCGCGAAAAGGCTGTCGTAATCCGGGTAAGTTTTGACCCTGGCGTCGATATCACGGGAGTCCAGAAACTGGTCCAGGGTATCCACGATGGCGCTTTCCATGACGCCGATCCTCTTGCCTTCCAGCGTGGCGGGATCCGTGGTGATCTCAGTGTCCCCCTCATGTTTGACCAGATTGTATGACTCGTGGCCCATGGCAGCATCCGGATACCCGATCAGGCCGACCCGGTCCTCCGTGCGGGCAAGACCGGCAAGCAGGTCGATCTCACCATCCAGGAGCATCTGATACAGGTCGGCAAAAGATCCGTAAACATACTCATACTTCCAGCCTGTGTACTCCGCCATTTTGCGGTAGTATTCATAGGCATAGCCGGTTTTGACCGCATCCTCCTGAGCCCCTTCCTGGAAGACTTCATTTTCGTAGTAGCCGACCCGGACCGTCTTCACCTCATCCTCATCCGCATATGCAAAGGCCGGAACAAACAAAGAAATGAGCAGACAGACTGCCAGAAGCAAGGGAATTTTTCTAAATAAATATGAACTCATAGTATCACCAAAATTTAACTGTACACCCTATAGTATAGCAAATCATGGTCAGCAAAGCTATATATATTCCCTGGGATCATCGTCATGCCATAACGAGCAAAGGCAGGAAAAAAGCGATCAATCATAATCCGAGTCCCATGACTCGTCTATGCTTTCCAGGACAAAAATACCGTCCATATCGAAGGGATCCACAACATAGATCACCCCTTCCTCTTCCCAGTAGCCCCTGCAGGGAGGCATGGATATACCTCGCTCGGAGTAGTAGCTCCTGGTCATCAGCTCATTCGGAGCCTTTATTGATTCCTGCATCTGCTGGGTCAGGGCTGATATGCTGATCAAATCTCTGCTGCCCCCTCCGCCATCGTGATACGAATACGTTTCCCTTCTTTCGAATGATATCCTGTCCTCAGATTCGTGGCCATGGGTCAGATACCCGGAGTATTCGATATGGCGGTCACGGTATACGTATGCGACATTGGGGCTTCTGTAAATGCTGTTTTTTAAGTACTCGAAGAAGATCTTTTCGGAGTGCTCCGGCGATGTACTGTTTGCGGTGAAAAAGGGATGCCTGATCTGAAGCCATGCGGCCTCTTTGTTTTTCCCATCAAAATCCATCCTCTTGACGGTCTCGCCATCTCTGCTCTCGAAGCTGCCTCCCGGACATAAGACCGAAAGTTCCTCATTACCTTCTGACAAATACTTCTCGATGGCTGCCCTGGCTTGTTTCTCCGAACAGCGGGCGTAGATCGCGTAAGTCTCCGCTGCTATTTCCACCGTTCCGCCCTTTTCGATAAGATATGGCAGATTCAGTGTCTTTCTCTCCTGATTAGAATATACGGGCAGGATCTCCCAAAAGGTTGTAACATATCTGCCTTCAATACGTGAACATCCCAGCTTTTCCGCGACATCATCATAAAGATAGCCACTGCCGTAAACATAATCCTGCGGGTCAAGGGCGAGAGCGCCTTGCAGGAACTCTGCTCTTTTCCGGTCCAACCGCTTTACAAAAGGATGCTCCGGATGGAAAAGGAGGAAAATCCAAAGGATCTCTTCCGCTGCCACGCTGCTTGTACGATGGGAATCATTCGTAACATACCTTATTCCTTCGTCATCTTTTTCTGATCTCAGTGCGTCCAGGTTTCGATCAATTTTCCTACACAGCGTGCCAAAGAAAAGAGCGCGCGTTGCCAGCTCATCAACTTTGCATCTGTCGAACAGATAGAACATCGAAACATCCATTTGATCACCTCTTCTTGATTGCATAGGTAAGACAGAGAACCGTCCCCTGTCTTATCCAAAACAAGCCCGGCGCTGTGCCGGGCATTTGCTTTCTCACTCTATCTCGGTCTTTCCCAGGTAGTAGGTTCCCTGCGGAGTCTTCAGGTAAGTCTTTGCATACCCGCCCTTTTTCTTGTACTTTACGGAATAGCCTGCTGCATTCGAGCGTTTGTATTTGCTCTGTGCGTGAACGGAACTCTTCTTCTTGTTCTTGCCGTTCAGCTTCATGACCCTGTACTTGAGCTTGTCGGAATCCTCGTCGTAGTTGGAATAATATATCTTCTTGCCTTTGATGGCATAGTCGTTAACGCATGAGGTCAGTGTTTTTTTCTTCCCGCTGGAGATCTGCACTCTCTTCAGCTGGTTGTAAGTTCCCTCACCGCCCAATTCGTAGTAGATGTATCCACCCTTTTTCTTCATGGACCAGACGTAGGAATAGGGTCCCATGCAGAAAGTCGTTTCCATGACCTTCTTCTTGCTTGTCACTTTGTCGTCCTTCACCCTGACTTTGTAGATGGAGTCTCCCTCACCTGCGCAGTACACGGTATTTCCTGTCTTATATACCTCTGTGTACACCGTCATCTTCGCCTTCGATGCTGCAAAGGCTGATGCCGGCATGAATGCGACTGCTACGACCAGTGCTGTCAGTAATAATGCCAATCTCTTCTTCATAACTCGTACCTCCCGTTCTCTCTTATGTCATCTTTTACCCGGACCGGAAGGACGTGTTACAGGATAAAGAGTCAAATCTCAAAAAATATTTGTCAGTTCATCTAAATGGCTCGACGCGGATACCCCCACCTCTTCAGGTGGCGGGATGAGC
>CAMOYC010000143.1 GCA_946629665.1 uncultured Lachnospiraceae bacterium | reverse complement strand
GATACTCCTTATCCGAAAAGCACCTTCAGATAGTCTTTCATATACTCGGGCAGATCCGGCGGTCTGCGGGCGGAAACAATGTTACCGTCCACCACGGAAGGCTGATCAACCCAGGTGGCGCCTGCATTAGTCATATCATCTTTGATGCCGGGTGTGCTGGTTACCGTCTTGCCCTGCAGGATCCCTGCGGAGATCAGCACCCAGCCGGCATGGCAGATCTCGCCGATCGGCTTGCCCGCATCATTCATATCCTTCACCAGCTGCAGGACCTTGGGAAATCTTCTCAGCTTGTCCGGAGCCCAGCCGCCCGGTACAAGAATTCCATCATAGTCCGCTGCATCTACCTGGTCAAAGGTGTAATCAGATTCAAAAGGCACCCCATACTTGCCATGATATACATGGCCTGCCTCTTCGCCTACCAGATCTACCTGGCAGCCTTCTTCTCTTAAACGGAGAACCGGATAGGAAAGTTCCAGATCTTCAAAGTCTTCTCCGATCAGAGCAATGATCTTTTTACTCATAGCAGTCTCCTTTTGTTCATCGGTTATTTCGTTGATCAATTACAATCATATTTTAACTTATCCGCCCGGCAAAAGCAATATCGGTTATGGACCGGGACCGTCAAAAAGAGAGGGCAATCCCTCAAAAGAGTTCGATCTCATCCAGGTCATAGGGTACCAGCAGGTTGCCGCTGAAGTACTCTTCCCCTTCCCTGGTGTAAAGCTCCTGTCTTCTGTCAAAGTTTGCGTCCTCGGTGTGGTACAAAAGCAGGTTCTTCACACCCAGATCTTCCGCCAGCATACAGGCATCTTTCACGGTGGAATGATGCTTCTCGTAAGGCTGGAAACGGTCCGCCTGGGAGTAAAGGCAGAAGGCCTCATGGAGGAGCCAATCGCTGTCTTTCGCGTACTCTCTCGCATACTCGTTAAAGGGTTCATCTCCGCAGCAGGTCAGTTTCCTGCCATCTTCCATATATAAAGTAAAGCCAAATTGTTTTGCCTTGGTGGATTGAATGTCAAAGAAGCAGATCCGGTGTCCGATGATCTCCCTCTCCTCTCCATCCGTCACCTCAATAAAATGCATTTTCTTATCAAACCAGGCTGTCTCCTTCTTTGTCAGCAACTTCTCGGAGATCTCCCTCACTAAGCCCAGAACTTCATCGTGGCCGTAAATACGGGTGTCGGGACGGTCAGGGTTGCTGTTGTAGCCATGGCAGATCACCCGGACCAGCCAGATCACGCCCAGCAGGTGGTCCACATGCTTGTGGGTCACAAAGATATCATGTATGTCCTTCAGGGGGATTCCCGCCTTCTTCAGCTGGACGAGGACAGCACTGCCTCCTCCGCCGTCCACCATAAAATGTCCCTGCTCATCACTGAGCACAAAGCAGGTGTTGTAGCAATGGTAAACAAGTGCATTTCCTGTCCCGAGCATGGTCAGCTTCATAACATTTCCTTCTTTCCTCGTAAAACAGCTGCCGCACATGGAATGCGGCAGCCGCCTGATACATTGTCTTCTATAAAACCTTTCTCCCGGATGCCTTCTCGAAATGGTACTTTACAATACCCAGGTCCACATACCGGTAGGGGCCTCTCCCAACCATTTCTATGGCTGGCTCCCCCTCGATCGTTCCGATGACAAACTTCTGCTGATTCATGGCAGTAGGGGCAAGCAGGGCTGCCTCCACCCCGGCTTTGAACCAGTCCGGCATCTCGCCTTTTGTCACCACAACCTGGTCGATGGACTTGCTCTTGTGGGGAGATCCCTGGGTCAGGCCGTATCCTAAAGCGATCACAGCGACAAGTTTCTGGTCCGGCCGGATCAGCTGTTTTACCAGCTTCTTGTTAAATGTAAGACCTACCCAGCAGGTGTTCAGGCCCAACTGCTGTGCATGGAGGACCAGCTGTTCTCCATAGTAGCCGCAGAGTTCGTCGATATCCTCGTCCTTGTCTCCGGCGAGCACGATATAGTTAACCACATTTTCGAACTTGCCGTAACGGGCAAGGCGGGAATCAAAACCACCCCGGTCATCGTAAATGATATCGATGGCGAGGCCGGTCTCCTCGTTGATCTTCTCGGCAAGAGCATTCAGATCTTCCCGGATCTCTGCGGGAATCTGCATTTTCCGGAAGCCGCGGACAGAATGTCTGGCTTTCATAGCTTCAATTATCGTCATAGATTTTCTACCTCGTATTCTTTTCTATTCCCAGTCATAGTAAGCGACTACTTCATACTGCCCCGGAATACCCAGGTCCTTAGTGCCACCCGGAGAGCCCATCGACCAGTCGACCCGGTCCTGCTGGGATGCGATCGCATCGAAATTCAGCAGGGTTGCTCCAATATCCAAAAGGGTGTCATTGTCGTTGGTCATCTCTTCATTTTCTACGCAGAGCAGGACACGGTTTCCCTGCAGCAGGTAGCGGTAAGGCTGCCTGTTCAGGAAACTCGGCGCCAGGCTGGCTGCATAGAAGGCCTTGTCAAGAAGTGGATCCATACCGCCCTCGTCCCATTCCACCTTTTTGCCCCACCTGGACTGGAAGACCATCTCATCCTGGGAAATCTTCGGTGCAACATGTCCGTCTCTTTCCCGGAAGGACACGTTGGAGGGTGTAAAGATATCCAGACGCTTCTTGGTCCGCTCCTTCTTTCCGTATCCGCAGGCCAGAATGGTCACTGCCTCCTTGTCGGACTCGATGTGGAGCGCTTTCTTGACCGCCTCCCCGTCATGGATGGTCAGCCAGCAGTGGGAGATCTCCATCTCCGTCAGCTTCAGACAGATATCTTCCGTAATAAACCCTGCATTCTCCATATAGAAGTCTGCTTTCTCGGAGAGCAGGACCAGATAGGCCGGGGCATGGAAGCACTTTCCACGGTAGCCGGCTACGCCTTCCAGCTTGTCACCGGCATCCGGTTTTGTCACCACGCACAGGTCCACATCGATCCCCGGACAAAGTTTCATTGCCTGGGGCAGGAATGCACGAATCTCCTCGATCGCCTTCGCCTCTAATGGCCTGTTCCTGAACTCTCTGATTGATTTTCTCTTTTCAATTTTTTCCATATATTTCACAGTAGTCACCTCCCCGGAATATCTGTATCGGACCTGCCAGGTCTGCGCTCAGGCTTCAACCTTCTTGAAATCTGCGGGGCCATGCTTGCACCATGGACACACAAAATCTGCAGGCAGCTCTTCTCCTTCATATACATAGCCGCAGATCTGGCATACCCAGGTTGTCTTTTTCGACTTGGGCGGCTGAGGTGCCGGCTTAATGTTCGTCTGATAATAGGTGTAGGTAGTGGAAGCATCCTGGGTAAGTACCTGGCCATCTGTCACATCTGCGATAAACATAGTGTGCGTTCCCAGATCGACAGCCTGCACTACTTTCGCAGACAGGTATGCGTTCGTCCCCTTGGTGATATAGAAGATCCCGTTGGCCGCACGCTCACAGTCGGTGTAATCTGCAAACTTGTCAACATCCCTGCCGCTCTGGAAGCCAAAGTGCTTAAATGTGTCAAACACTGCTTTCTCCGACAGTATGGACACATTGAAAACCCCGGTCTTTACAATCATGTCATGCGTATAATTCGTCTTGTTCACCGTCAGGGAAATGCGGTTGGGATCACTGGTTACCTGGGCTGCCGTATTGGTAATGCAGCCGTTATCCTTGTCCCCATCCTTTGCCGTCACAACAAACAATCCGTAAGTCAATTTAAACATTGCTGTCATATCCATAATGATTCCTCCTTTCTTGAAATATTATACCCCAATTCCATGGATTAAACTAGCCCTTTCTCAGGCAAAACAGACCTTTCTTTTTTTGTCACAGTTATAATCTTAATGCAAAAACCAAGTAAAATTTTCTTATATTTAGTCAATCTCCACAATATTTTACCTTTTTTGCTGCAAGATATTCTTGTATAATAGATGTGTTACAAAGACAAATTATTATAAGTACACTATTTTAAGGAGGTATTTTATTATGGCTGTTAATCGTTTTGTCCTCAATGGAATTTCCTACCACGGACATGGTGCAATCAATGAGATCCCCGGAATCGTAAAGGCTAAAGGCTTCAAGAAGGCTTTCGTAGCTTCCGATCCTGATCTGGTTAAGTTTGGCGTTGCTGCTAAGGTTACAGATCTTCTCGCTGAGAACGGAATCGACTTCGAGCTTTACTCCGACATTAAGCCGAACCCGACGATCGAGAACGTTCAGCACGGCGTTGATGCTTACAAGGCATCCGGAGCTGATTTCATGATCACCATCGGTGGCGGATCCTCCATGGATACCGGTAAAGGAATTGGTATCATCGTAAACAACCCTGATTTCTACGATGTACGTTCCCTTGAGGGCCTTTCTCCTACAGCTAACCGTACCGTATTCACAATCGCTGTTCCTACAACAGGCGGTACCGGTGCTGAGTCCACCATCAACTACGTTATCACAGACGTAGAAAAGAAACGTAAATTCGTATGCGTAGACCCTAACGACATCCCTGACATCGCAGTTGTAGATCCTGATATGATGGCTTCCATGCCTAAGGGCCTTACCGCTTCCACCGGTATGGATGCTCTGACTCATGCAATCGAGGGTTACACCACAGCAGGCGCTTGGGAGCTTTCCGACTGCCTCA
>CAMOYC010000142.1 GCA_946629665.1 uncultured Lachnospiraceae bacterium | reverse complement strand
TCCGGACGAAAGAAGGCCGGGAAAAAGCTTATAATAATTGCAGACTGTTTGGGCTTGACGGCATTGTTGCCATCGGTGGCGACGGGACTTTTGCAGGGGCGCTGGCTCTCTCCACCGAATATCCGATTTCCGTGGTCGGCATCCCCGGAACCATCGACAATGACATCGGATGCACCAATTACAGCATCGGGTATGATACGGCTGCCAACACAGCCATCGAAGCCATCGACAAACTCCGGGATACCGGCCAGTCCCATGAGCGCTGCTCCGTGATCGAAGTGATGGGCCACCGGGCGGGAAACCTGGCCCTCTATGTGGGGATCGCCACCGGGGCTACCGCCGTTCTGATTCCGGAAGAACCCTGGGATATCCAGCACGATGTGATCGAGAAGATCCAGGCCGCCCGGATTGCCGGCCGGACCAACTTTATGATCGTTGTCGCAGAAGGGGCTCAGCCCGTAGAAGAACCTGACGAAGAACTGCCTGTTTTCGCTGACGGAAGCGGTGCCGCCTACCGGGTTGGCCAGCTGATCCGGAAACACCTTGGCATGGTCCCACGAGTTACGGTGCTTGGCCATGTACAGCGTGGCGGAGACCCCAGTGCCCGTGACCGGGTGAATGCAACCCGTATGGGCCACCATGCCGTGACCATATTGGCAGAAGGGTTGACTAACCGGATCGTGGTTCACACGGAAGGAGCAATCCGTGATATTGACATGGTGGAAGGCCTCAGACAAAAGAATAAGATCAGTGAAAATGAGCAGATCGTTGTAAAGACGATGACCGGTGTTTACTAAGTCATCTGACGGATCAGACTTGTGGATCAGATAGGAAAGAATCATTTCCTATCTGATTTTTTATGGTAAAATGAAAGCTGAACAAGATACCGGCACAGTACGAAGGAAGGGGTTAGATATGAAATTTAGATTTAGGAGCCAATGCACGGCGGTCCTGCTCACACTCACCCTGACGGCAGGCTTGCTCCCTGGACTTCCGCTCCAGGCAAAAACGGAGAAAAAAGCAGTCAGAAGCGGAATGGCTGAGATCATGGACCAGATGAATGATAATGATGATACCTTTGCCCCGGAGGAGGGTTATACCCTGAAGAATACGGGGAAACAGAGCTTTTTTGACCTGCGTGATGTAGATGGAAGGAGTTATGTAACTCCGGTGAGAGTACAGAATCCTTACGGGACCTGCTGGTCTTTCGGCACTATATCCGCAGTGGAAAGCAGTCTGCTGGCAGCCGGGATCGAAAGTGATCCGGTAAGTCTCAACCTGTCTGAGAAACAGGTTGCCTGGTTCAGTGCTTTTCCGGTCAGCGATCCCAATAACCCCCAGAAGGGTGAGGGCCAGCAATTTAATGACCAGGTAAGCGATTCGGACAGGTACAATGCCGGCGGGGCTACTCTCTATGCGACCAATTCCTATGCTTCCGGCATCGGACCGGTGAAGGAGAGCGAGGATCACTATTATAAATACAGTGGGAAAACCGAAGAGGTGACCTATGACAGAGTTCTTGATCCGGATACCGGCAAGAGCGCTCTTAAGCCAATTTCCTACAGTGAGAATGATGACTGGTCGATACCGGAAGACTTCCGGATCCGGAATGATTACAGACTGAAGGAATCCATCCTGCTGCCGGCTCCCTCTCTGTGCGAGACAGAGGAAGAGAGGCAGGCGGCGATCAAGGCGATCAACGACCAGATTTCTGTACACCACCGGGCAGTTGCGATCAGCTACTGCGCAGGGATATACAGTCCCAATCAGGAACCGGCGGAGGATGATACCATGAATCCTGATACATGGGCCCAGTATGATCCTACCAGTATCGGGCAGAATCACGTGGTCTCCCTGGTCGGATATGATGATAATTATCCGAAAAGTAATTTTATCGTAGAGCCGCCGGGAGATGGTGCATGGCTGGTAAAGAACAGCTGGGGATCTGACCTGAATGATTTCCCGGATAACAGCTACCGCCATTTCGGCTTGCTGGAAGGGCTGGACGGCTGCCCTTACGATAAGGATGCCAGGCCCCTGTCTCAGAAACATACCGGATATTTCTGGCTGTCTTATTATGACAATACAGTGCAGACCCCGGAGGCCTACTCCTTTGAAGCCGGCAACAGGGAGGAGATCATCAACCAGCATGACCTGATGCCCGTGGGAGACTATAAGGACTACCAGACGGAAACCGAGAACAGGACAGCAAACGTGTTTACAGCGAAGTCAACCCAGAAACTGACCGGTGTCTCGGCCTTTACCGCCAAGCCCGGAACCAGTGTTACTTTTAAGGTTGTGGTCCTCCCCGACAATCCCGATAACCCGGAGGACGGGGCCTGCGTTTATACTTCCCCGACAAAAAGTTATGCCTACGGCGGCTTTCACAGGGAAGATCTGAGTGAGGCGGACCAGCCTGTTATCATCAAAGGACAGAGTTATGCGGTCATTGTGGAGGAGAAGGCTCCATCCGGGAAATACAGTTTTACTCTGGCGCATAACTCCGCAGACGGCACGGATACATCAAACCGGACCGGCCGCTGGTTTAAGAGCATTGTGAACAAGGGGGAAAGTTTCCTCTACAGTGACGGTGCCTGGAAGGATCTTACGGATCCCTCTGTGGCTAAAATGTTTGAGCCGGATGATCCCTACTACAGCCAGGATGGCGTCCATGATAATTTTCCAATCAAGGCTTTCAGCAGACCCTCATCGGAACAGGGGATCTACCTGGACGTGAAGACAAGCGGCGGGGCTCCGGTAACCAACCTTGAATTGTTCCGCACGGACCGTCTGACATTAAAAGCAACCTTCCGGGGCGGAGCCGGGGCGGATCTTCCTGATGTTACTCCTGCCTGGACATCAACCGATCCATCCATCTTTGAGGTGGAAGTGGACAATGACGGTTACAGGGGCAAGATCATACCAAAGAGCGGAGGAACGGCCTATCTGATCGTGGATGGTGGTGCCTATGGCAGAAAGACCATAAAAGTAATCAGCCATAAACTGGAGCTTTCAGGCGGAGAGATCAGCGAGGAAGCAGCCACCACTGTATATACCGGAAAACCTTACGAACCTAAGCTGGTTGTGGCAGTGGGAGCTGGTGACGGAGATGACGATGTTCCTGATGTGGACCTTGTTGAGGGTAAAGACTATGAACTTCGATATGAGAATAATGTGAAATGCGGCTGCGGAGAGGTTGTCATGGTAGGCATCGGCGCTTACGAGGGTGAAAGAAGGAATGGCGGTATGTTCGATAAACTGGAATTTATCATCCTGCCGGCCAAGGCGAAGATCACCTCGGTAACTCCGGGCAGGAACCAGCTCACCGTCAACTTTGCCTCCCAGAAAGAATCCGGCATCAGCGGTTACATTTTATCCTGCCGGGAGACCGGAAGCGGGAAGCTGACGACAATGAAGGTCGGCAATACAGCATCCTCTGTAGTCATAAAAGGCTTAACTGCAGGAAAGACCTACCAGGTGAGTCTGAAAGCCTACGTGACTGTCAAGTGGGAAGATGTCCTTAATGAGGATACTTATGAGTATGAGACTGTGATCAAAGACTTCTTTGGCCAGGAGAGTGACAAGATGACCAGCGCAGAAGTGAAAGGGACCGAGGCCACCATTTCCGATGAATTAAACGTCCCGCTGTCGAAGGCGGAGAAGTCCATCAAGGCGCTTAAGGAACCCGGAGACCTGAAAGGATCCACCTTCCGCAAGCTGACCCTGAAGGCGGACCGCTTCAAGAAGAACAGCATCCGTCTCAAGTGGAAGAAAGTTAAGGGAGCCAAGGGCTATATCATCTACGGCAATCTGACCGGCAAGAAGAAGAAAATGAAAAAACTTGCCACAGTGCCCGCTGCAAAGAAGACCTGGACCGCCAAGTCCCTTAAGAAAGGCAAGTATTATAAGTTCCTTGTCCTGACCTACAAGACAAGCGGCAAAAAGAAGATCGTCACGGCGGCTTCCAGGACCGTTTATGCGGCGACAGCCGGCGGCAAGGCAGGTAATTATAAGGGCGTGAAACTGAACAAGAAAAAGATCGTGCTGAAGAAAGGCAAGAGTTTCAGGATCAAAGCGAAGCAGATCCGGCAGACGAAGAAGCTGAAAGTCAAAAAGTACCGGAAGATTGCCTGTGAATCCTCTAAAGCTGCGGTAGCTCAAGTGAACACAGCCGGAAAAATTACGGCGAAAAAGAAGGGCAGCTGTAAGATCTATGTTTACACCCAGAGCGGCAGTTATGCGACTCTGACAGTACAGGTAAAATAACAACGGAAATAAGATAAGCTGTTTTTTACAGACAGTTAAGACAAAAAGAGAGCCGGGTGCGTTACGCACCCGGCTCTTGATCTATCCCGGAAGGGATAGAACGGTTAAAATGATCCAAGTCAGATCACTTATTCAGACAAATTACATAATCTGACGGAACATAGCCTCAAAGTCTGCTAAGGAAGCACGCTTCGGATTGCCGGGCTCACATGCATCAGCTGCTGCAGACTCGCAAAGGAAAGGAAGATCCTCTTCCTTGATGTCGAGCTTGGTAGGGATTCCTACGTCTACAGATAACTGACGAACAGCGTCGATTGCTGCCTGACGGTAAGCATCAGCATCCATTCCCTCTGTGTCAACGCCAAATGCCTCAGCGATGTACTTAAACTTGTCGCCTGTGGTCTCTTTGTTGAAGTCCATAACGATCGGAAGCATCATAG
>CAMOYC010000141.1 GCA_946629665.1 uncultured Lachnospiraceae bacterium | reverse complement strand
AGGAGATACCCATGAGACGCAAAGCTTTTTTAGCAGCCCTACCCTATACATTGCCTATATTTGCAGGCTTCTGGTTCCTGGCCCTGGCCTATGGGATCCTGATGAATGTGAATGGATTTTCTTTCATCTACCCCATGTTCATGAGCCTCCTTATTTTCGGTGGTTCTTTGGAATTCATCGTGGTTACCATGCTGATGTCAACCTTTGCACCTCTGCAGGCCTTTACAATCGCCCTCCTGGTGCAGGCTCGTCATCTGTTCTATGGAATCACCATGCTGGACCGGTACAAGGGAACCGGCTGGAAAAAGCCCTACCTCATATTCGGAATGTGCGATGAATCATTTTCTATTAATTACACTGCGGACATCCCCGAAGACGTTGACCAGGGATGGTTTATGTTCTTTGTAACACTGTTGAATCATTTTTACTGGGTTTCCGGCGCTACGGTCGGCGGATTGGTCGGATCCCTGCTCCGGTTCAACACGAAAGGGATCGATTTTGTGATGACCGCCATGTTCGTGACGATCTTCATGAATCAGTGGATGAAAGAAAAGAAAAAATATACCGGGATCATCGGCATTGGCTCTACGCTCCTCTGTCTCATTGTTTTCGGAGCGGATTCCTTTATGATCCCTGCCATGCTGATGATCCTGGTTTTGCTGACTTGTTTCCGTAAGCCGATTGAACAATCTTATGCCCAGGAAGAAGAAGGAGATCCATTATGAGTCCCATGACAATCCCGGAACAGATCATTACCATCGCTATCTGCGTAATAGGAACCATGCTTACCAGGTTCCTTCCTTTTGTGGTTTTCTCCTCAAAGAAACCCGTTCCAAAATACATACAATACCTGGGAAAGGCCCTCCCTCTGGCTGTGTTCGGGATGCTGGTAGTCTATTGCCTGAAGAATGTTTCCCTGCTTTCCGGCTCCCACGGCATTCCGGAGATCATCGCGATCGCAGTGACCGCCGGGCTTCATCTGTGGAAGAAGCAAATGCTTCTCTCCGTCGCCGCAGGAACATTCGTATATATGCTCCTGGTCCAGCTGGTATTCTAGAGGCATTTTATTGGTCCTGTAGTTCCAGTCTCATGGAGACAAGTTCCTGATATCCGCAGTAACGGGACCGGAATCCCTTGGGATTCCTGCCGCATTCCAGGAAACCGGATTTTTCATACATGCGGACAGCCCGTGAATTATCTGCCACTACAGCAAGTTCCAGCTGCTCATATCCGGCCTTTTTGGCACATTCGATACAGGCTTCCAAAAGGGCACGTCCGATTCCAAGGCCCCAATAGGCCCGGTCAACGCTGATTCCAAATTCGGCGCGGTGGCAGACTTTATATTTTCTTCCCACAGAGGCTATTCCGGCAAGGCCGACGATGGCACCATCAATCTCGGCCAGGATCTCCACTTCACGGGAGCTCCCGGCTTTCGCATCCAGAAATTGGCTCTCCTGCTCCGGGGTTATGTCGGATTCGTCCGCATAGGCAGCCAGCTGGTCAGTCTGTTCATGCACCAGCACATAAAAATCCAGAACGGTCTTACCGTCCTCTGCCGTTCCGTTGCGCAGCAGACATTCCTTTCCATCTTTTAGTGTGATAGTCTTTTTGTATTCCACGTCCCCACCTCTTTTCTCTATTGATCGCTGCAGTTGGCAGTGACCATAAATCAGCTAAAAAGAAATTGGTAAATAAAACTCAATATAGCGATGGATCTTGCCCTGGTCATGGCTTCGTGTAAGCAAGATTCCGAAAGGGTCTCCCGAAAGCGTGAAGCCATGCTCCTTGATAAATTCCATCGCCTGATCCAGAAGCTGGTAATGAAAAGTCCCTTCCTCCTTTGCTTCGACCAGTATTTTGATGCACTGAGCAGAGCCAATGGTACGGGTATTCTCCCCGTCTGTCATGTTCAGTTTTTCAAACCAGTCCTTACGGAGCATAAGGCCCCAAAAGTATTTATTGTCCCCCTGGGTATCAATGATCTCTTTTGGAATGATCACGACATTTTCCGTGAGACCCAGGCATCCGAGCCAGGATTCGAATTCCTGTGATACGGTCTTTGCATTATAAAAATAATAGTTCTGCCGGTAGAGGATATACTTGTATTCCGGCATCGTTTTAAATTCAATCTTTCCCAGATTACCCTCAATTGTACAGATTGCATCCAGGTGTTTCCTGCTTTGGTCATACAACATATGATAATGATCAAGTTTTTTCCGGAAATAATCACTCTGCTTCTTCGTCATATCAATCTGTTCCTGCAGGGAAGCATGATGGATATACTGCACCAAATCTTTTGAGGAATATTCTAATTTTCGGTAATTGAGATACTCAAACAAAAAATTGATATCCCAGGCACTGTAGTACCGGTAATTATTGTTCTTATCGATCTTGGGGGAGATTACACCGATCTTCTCAAAATAACGCAGGGTATCTACGGGTATTCCGGTAATCCGTGATACTTCTTTGGCTCTGTATCTCATGAAATTATTCTCCATATATAGTGATTGAGTCCATTGTATCACAAAACCCCGCACATAGTACGGGGTTTTGTACTTCCATTGGAAGCTTATATATAAGTTTGATCCTAAAGGGCAAGTCCCAGTTCAAATCCTTCTCTGTTTGCAACCATAGCATTGCTTGTCTTTTCTGCTCCGGCGATCTTGTGGATCTTGATTCCGGCTGCCTCCAGCTCATTGGCAAGGGAATCGTTGGGCTTATATCCCATAGCCAGTACAACAGAATCGCAGGGAAGTTCTTTCTCTCCTTCCGGCGTCTCTACCAGAACAGCATTTTCTTTGATTTCAAGGACCTTGGTTGATGTGTAGGAACGCACATGGAACCGATCCATTACTTTAGAGAGGTTCTCCTTGCTGACGCCATCCAGTTCTTCCATCAGGACAGGCTTCATCTCAACAACAGTGGCACCTTTCTGTACGGAAGCCAGATGTGCAGCAGTTTCACAGCCCACTTCTCCGCCACCTGCTATAACCACATTGTCGCCAACCGGAACTTTTCCAACCAGTACATCCTCAGCAATTTTAACATGCGGAAGGTCTACGCCTTTGATAAATGACGGGATCCAGGGATTGCCACCGGTCGTAACAACAACTTCATCATAGTTGCCGGCTTTGATCATATCTACTGTAGCCTTTGTGTTAAGCAGCACATTCACGCCATAATCATTGAGCTGCTTGTTGCACCATGCAATAAATGTCGTGAACTCGCCCTTGCATGGCGGATATGCTGCGGATACGAACTGGCCGCCTGTTTTGTCCTTTGCTTCGAATAAAGTAACTTTGTGTCCTCTTCTTGCAGCCGTGATCGCGGTTGTCATACCTGCAGGACCGGCACCGATGATCGCAATATTCTTCGGTTCTGCTACCGGTGTATAATCCGCTTCATACTCTCTGCCCACGGAAGGATTTACGAGGCAGGTAACCGGGCCGCCAACATATAAAGCTCCGGTACAGCCCTGAAGGCATCCGATACAATATCTGATGTCGGTGAAGTTGCCGGCTTTCGCCTTGTTAGGAAGAGCAGGATCTGCCAGGGAGCCACGTCCCATTCCCACAAAATCTGCTTTTCCCATCTCGATCAGCTGGTCTGCCATCTTCGGATCATTGATCCGGTTTACCGTGATCACCGGGATATTCACAATCTTCTTAACTTCCTCAGCACAATCAGCCAGCCAGGCGTGACCAACATACATCGGGGAAACAATCTGTCTGTTATAGTCTCCGTAAACACCGCTGGAAACATGTAAAGCGTCAAAGCCCCACTCCTCAAATGTTTTAGCCAGCACGCGGGTCTCTGCCATATCGCGGGCTCCCGGCATATCTTCCAGCATGGAGAAGCGGATAGTTACAGGGAAATCATCCCCTACATTTTCCCGAATAGACTCCAGTACTTCTTTGATGATCCTAAGTCGATTATCAAGACATCCGCCATATTCATCTGTTCTCTTATTGGCATAAGGAGACATGAACTCTGCTAATAAATAGCCATGACCGGCATGTAATTCGATGCCGTCAAAGCCAGCTTCTTTTACTCTTCTTGCGCAGGAACCAAACTCACCCACAATTCTGTGAATGTCCGCTTTGGTCATTTCTCTCGGCAGCTCTCTGCACCAGGGACAGGGAATCGCACTGGGTGCTAACGGCTGTACTCCGCCGTTAACTCCGGAATGACTCTGCCGTCCCCCATGGTAGATCTGGGCAAAAATCTTGGATCCGTATTTGTGGACACGCTCTGTCAGCTCTCTATGTGATGCAATCTGATCATCATTGTAAAGGCATGCGATATTCTCGTATCCCATACAATGTGCATTCACACCATAATCTTCTGTAACGATCAGACCCCATCCGCCCTTTGCTTTTTCTTCATGATAGCGGATATATCTTTCTGTTGCCTCACCCTTTTTATTACAATAGTTGGTTACCATCGCTGTTACTACAAGACGGTTTTTGATTTCACAGTTTCCGATCTTCCCTTTACTGAATAATGAATTAAGCATGATACCTCCTTAAATAAATACGCTGTGGAGATTGGTCCACAAAATGCAGCTTTCATTCATCATCATAAATGCAGTAGTAACTACGGGGTCAAGAGAAAAAAAACACGATTTTTCAAGGATTCCAACAAAATGATTGAAATTAAGAGACAAATATTATATTTTATTTTTTGTGGGTAGAAATTACTCCAAAACGATTCCGTTACTTACATAAATAAAAAGGAAATGATATGAAAAAAGTAAAAAAGATCTATATCGCCTC
>CAMOYC010000140.1 GCA_946629665.1 uncultured Lachnospiraceae bacterium | reverse complement strand
CGGTAGTCGCTCTTCCTGGCTTTCCCGTTCTCAAAAACGACCATGGAGGCAACATTTTCAAAGCCGTTGGTGTTGGATATATCAAAGGCTTCCATCCTTTTCAGGCCCGGAATCCCCAGCAGCTGCTCCAGCTCTCTCACGGCGCCGGTGGTGCGCTGCTCTTCTCTCTTGAGTTTCTCCATATCCCGGTGAAGTACATTCAGAGCATTTTCTTTCACCATGTCGAGCATTTTCTTCTTCCGACCCCTGTGGGGAACCAGGATCTCCACTTTCGTGCCCCGGCGTCCGGTCAGCCAGTCTGCAAGGATCTCCGGCTCCGCCAGTTCCTCCTCCACGCAGATCTCCCTGGGAATGTAGGGAGTTCCCACATAGAACTGCTTGACAAAATCCGTAAGCACTTCTCCCGGGCTGCTCCCATCCACACCGCTCATATGGAAGTGGTCCCTGCCCAGCAGCTTTCCTTCCCGAATGAAGAAAATGGACACGATCGCCTCATCTTTTTCCGCTGCCATCGCAATAAAATCCCTGTCCTCACCGCCGGCCTGGTTGATCTTCTGTTTCTCACCGATCCGTTTCACATTCTCCATCAGGTCCCGGTATTCCGCTGCCTGCTCAAAATCCAGGGCTGCGGCGGACTTCTGCATCCGGTCTTCCAGATACTGCAGGATCTCCTGATCATTCCCTTCCAGGAAGCGGAGAGCCCGGTCCACGTTCTCCCGGTAAACGTCCTCGGAGACTTCCCCCTGACAGGGAGCCAGACACTGCCCCATCTGGTAATACAGACAAGGTCTTTCCTTCCCGGCATCCCGGGGCAGGACCCGGTTGCAGCTCCTGATCCGGTAAACTCTCCGCATCAGCTCGATCGTATCCTTCACCGCGCCCGCACTGGTATAGGGACCAAAATACCTGGCTTTATCCCGCTTCATTCTCCTGGCAAAGAGAATCCGCGGATAGGCTTCCTGGACCGTAACCTTAATGTAGGGATAGCCCTTGTCATCTTTCAGCATGGTATTGTAATGGGGCCTGTATTCCTTGATCAGGTTGCATTCCAGGACCAATGCCTCCAGCTCGGAATCCGTGATAATATATTCAAAATAAGCGATATGAGATACCATATGCTGTATTTTTATACTTTTATTGTATCCGCTTTGAAAATACTGTCTCACCCGGTTTTTAAGGACCCTGGCTTTCCCCACATAGATGATCTCATCTTTTTCATCATGCATCAGGTAAACTCCGGGCCGGTCCGGCAGTTTTTTCAGTTCTTCCTGTATATCAAACATTCTTTATCTCTATGTCCTCTCCATCACGATCATCCGTGCGGTACTTTTGATCAGGTATGAAAAAGAATCGGGCGCCGTTCTGCGATCACCCGATTCGATATTCTTTCTTCATTTACTCGGAATCCACAGGCGGTTCTTCCGGGTCTGTCTTAGGACTTTCAGAACTCTTTGCGGTCTCTTCTTCCGAAACCTCAGGTGTTTCTACAGTCTCCTCTTCTGCCACAACCTGCACATCGATGACATCCGTCTCCGGCGCAGTTTCTTTTTTCGCATAGAAGTCATCAAAGATCTTCATAAACTCCTTGCCGGTGATCGTCTCTTTTTCCAGGAGGAATCCGGCGATCTCATGCATGACATCCTGATGTTCCTCAATGATCTTACGTGCCTTGGCATAAGCTTCCTTTAACATAAGCTTGACTTCCGTATCGATCATGGCTCCGGTTGCATCGGAACAGTTCATGACAGCCCTTCCGTCAAGATAACGGCTTTCCACAGACTCTAAGCCCATCAACCCAAAGGTATCGGACATACCGTACTGGGTTACCATGGCTCTTGCGATCTGGGTGGCTCTCTGAATATCGTTGGAAGCACCTGTGGTGATCGTGTGGAAGATCACATCCTCCGCAGCGCGGCCGCCGAAAAGGGTGACCAGCTCCCCGAGCATCTGCTCCTTGTTCATCAGATACTTCTCTTCCTCCGGAACCTGCATGGTGTAGCCCAGAGCTCCCATGGTCCTCGGAACGATCGTAATCTTCTGTACCGGCTCAGTATGCTTTTGCACAGCGATCGTAAGTGCATGTCCAACCTCGTGGTAAGCCACGATCTTCTTCTCTTCCTCGCCCAGGATCCGGTCTTTCTTTTCCTTGCCGGCGATGACAACTTCCACTGCCTCAAAGAGATCCTGCTGGGAAACGGCTTTCCTGCCGGCCTTTACAGCCCCGAGAGCAGCTTCATTGATCATGTTGGCCAGGTCGGAGCCAACCGCTCCGGAGGTCGCCAGGGCGATCTCTTCAAAATCAACGGTCTCATCCATGTGGACATTTCTTGCATGTACTTTCAAGGTCTCGATCCTGCCCTTCAGGTCAGGGCGTTCCACGATGACTCTCCGGTCGAAACGTCCCGGACGGAGCAGGGCCTTATCCAGAACTTCGGGCCGGTTGGTCGCCGCAAGGATGACCAGACCCTTGGAAGTATCAAATCCATCCATCTCCGCGAGCAATGCGTTCAGTGTTTGCTCACGCTCGTCGTTTCCTCCGCCGTAGCGGCTGTCACGGCTCTTTCCGATCGCGTCGATCTCGTCGATGAAAATGATACAGGGTGCCATGGACTGGGCCTGTTTGAAAAGGTCCCTCACACGGGATGCACCGACACCGACAAACATCTCCACAAAGTCAGAACCGCTCAAGGAGAAGAAAGGTACGTTAGCCTCGCCGGCCACGGCCTTGGCAAGCAAGGTCTTACCGGTTCCGGGAGGGCCTACCAGCAGGGCTCCCTTCGGCAGTTTTGCACCGATCTCAATATATTTCCCGGGATTATGAAGGAAATCCACCATCTCCGTAAGACTTTCCTTCGCCTCATCCTGACCGGCAACATCGTTAAAGGTAACGCCGGTCTTCTTTTCCACGTATACTTTCGCGTTGCTCTTGCCGACACTGCCCATCATGCCGCCGCCCCGGCCCAGGCCCCGCATGATCAGGTACATGAAGCCAAAGGTCAAAGCAAAGGGCAGCAGGTAGCCCACCAGGGCCGTCATGACCATCGAAGACCCGCTGTTATCCTGCCGTTCAAAAGAAACGCCGGATTTAGCCAGGCGGGCGATCAGACCGTAATCTCCCTCTATGGGAACAGCATAATAGGTAGTCTTCACCACCGGATTAGGCTGCTCCACGGGCACGATCAGGATCTTACTGTCCTGAAGCTCCACGGACTTCACCTTACCCTCGTCAAGCATGGTCAGGAACTCATCATAAGTCACCTTAGTCTGCTCCCCGTTACGATAACGGTTCAGGACCGTGGTAAACAGGACTGTGATCCCCAGGCAGACAACCAGCATAACGATGATCGAGCTTATTCTCTTTTTCCGGTTGGAATCATTCTTCTTATTATTATCCATCTTCACCTCCGAATGATAAAGCTATCGGATCATAATTGTTCCAAAGTCCCCATCACATCTTTCAGATAATCAAATTCTTCAAACTCAATCTTTCCTCTGTCACAGGCTGAGGCCAGTGCAGGATCCACCGGGATCTTAGCCAGTACCGGGATCTGATACTGGGCGGAGATCTCATCGATGTGGCTCTCGCCAAAGATATTGATCTTCTCTCCGCAGTGAGGACATTCCAGATAACTCATATTCTCCACAAGACCAATGATCGGGATCTGCATCATTCTGGCCATATTCACAGCCTTCTCCACGATCATTCCGACCAGCTCCTGGGGAGATGCTACCACGATGATGCCATCTAAAGGAATAGACTGGAAGATCGTCAGCGGCACATCACCGGTTCCGGGAGGCATGTCAATGAACATGTAATCAACCTGATTCCAGGCGGTCTCCCCCCAGAACTGGTTGATCACGGAACCCAGCATCGGTCCTCTCCATACAACAGGATCCGTCTCGTTTGCCAGCATCAGGTTTACGGATACCATCTTGATACCGCATGTCGTCTCAGCGGGAACAATCTGTCCTTCTACGTTTCCCACCAGGTTCTGGGTGACGCCAAAAGCCTTGGGGATGGAAGGACCGGTGATATCTCCATCCAGGATCGCAGTGCGGTGCCCCTCACGCATAGAAGCACAGGCCAGCAGGGAAGTCACCATGGACTTGCCGACGCCGCCCTTGCCGGAAACGATACCGATTACCTTACCCACAGAGCTGCCCTCTGCCAGTTTCTGAATAAAATCTTCCGGTGACGGCTGGCTTTCCACTCTGGACGGACAGTCTTCACCGCAGCTGCTGCAATCATAATTACAATCACTCATAATAAGATCCTCTCTTTCTATATCTATGTACTTTCATTCCACTTCATTTTTGTAAATAAAGTATAGACACTCAAATTACATGATATCACAAATAATCATTCATGCAAGTATTTTTCGTACAGAAAACCCCGGGCAGGTCAAAGTCCCTTGTCCTGCCCGGGGCAACAGATTTATCAAAATATGTTTATTTGAAAACAGTCTCTTTCAGGTAGTCAGCCATTGCATTTCCGATCTGAGTGTAAGTAAACCGGTTCATGTGCAGATTATCCGAACTGGTATAAGGGCAATTCTCCTCTGTTACAAATCCGTAATCTCTGGTCTTGAAATGATAGATGTCAAGAATATTCTCCGCTTCATTATTATCATCCTGACCATCATAGATTTCTTCATAGCGGTTGATGATCTTGGTCATCTGATTCTGATAATCCGTAAGCGTATACCCTTTTTCATTCCGCGTTACATCACGGTTTTGTCTCTTATCATAAAAATACAGGCGGTCGCTGTAGAAGAAGTCCAGCATAACGAGCTTGATCGGTTCTTTCCCCGCTTTTACTCTCTCCTTACTGCCTTCTTCGATCAACTT
>CAMOYC010000139.1 GCA_946629665.1 uncultured Lachnospiraceae bacterium | reverse complement strand
ATAAAAAATGATGTATAAAACCTACCATTCCAGCTCTGCGGCCGGGATCTTATGGTCATTCCGGTAATCTCTGCGGATGGAGCCATCCTTCAAGGTCAGGATCCGGTCTGCCATGCCTTTCAGGGCGTCATTGTGGGTTACCATGATGATCGTGTTCCCGTACTCCCGGTTGATCCTCTCGATCAGGGTCAGGATATCCTTGGAGGTGTTATAGTCCAGGGCACCGGTCGGCTCATCGCAGAGAAGGATGTCAGGATTTTTGACGATGGCCCTCCCGATGGCTGTCCTTTGCTGCTGGCCGCCTGAGAGCTGGCTTGGCATTTTGTCCTTGTGGGCGGTCATCCCCAGGATCTCCAGCAATTCATTGACCGACAGCGGGTCCTTGCTAAGGTAGGCGCCCACCTCGATGTTTTCCCGGACCGTCAGATTGGGGATCAGATTGTAGCTTTGGAAGATGTATCCGAGGTGTTTCCGCCGGTAGGAGGTCAGCTGTCGGTCATTCATATCTTCCATGCGGTCTCCGTTAATGAGGATCTGTCCGCTGTCAGCACTGTCTATGCCTCCGATGATGTTGAGCAGGGTGGATTTGCCGGAGCCGGAAGGTCCGAGGAGGACACACATCTCTCCTTTTTCCAGTTCCAGGCTGATCCCCTTTAGTACTTCCACCCGGTTTTCTTTATTTCCATAGGACTTTCTGATATCACTTAATTGCAGAAACATGTTGCTACCTCTACCTAATGTTAGTTCATACTAACAATGTGCCACAGTGGATACGGAAAGTCAAGGAGACAATCATCCGAATTGAAATCAGTTTTATTAATTTTGCCTAGAAAAACCGTTGACATAGTAAGAATTGTCGGTTAAAATTAAGAAAATGTTAAGAAAATTAAGGTCCATGTCATTTGATGTCGTTTGATGTCAGTTGATGGATCTGCTCTTTTTTTCTTGCATTTTTCCTGATTATAAGAAGCCCTGCAGGTAGTTCATACTCAAGAGTCTTCTTATATAAATTAACTAATCTTTAAGTAAAGGAGGAATAGGAAATGGTAAGCATTGTTATTGCTACACATGGCGACTTCGCTACCGGCATCCATATGTCCGGATCCATGGTTTTTGGTGATCAGCCAAATGTGGCAACCGTTACATTGCAGCCAAGTGACGGTCCTGACAGCTTCAGAGCTAAGCTCGAAGAAGCGATCGCAGGCCTTGAAGAACAGAAAGAGGTTCTCATCCTTGTTGATCTTTGGGGCGGCACACCGTTTAATCAGTCCAACAATCTTATTGCGGGACATGAGGACACTTGGGCTATCGTTGCCGGATTGAATCTCCCGATGCTCCTCGAAGCATACGGAGCAAGAATGATGGCTGATACTGCACATGAGGTTGCTAAGATGATCATCCCTACCGCAAAGGATGGTGTGAAGGTATTCCCGGCTGAACTTGAGCCTGAGGAGGCAGCACCTGCTGCTGCAGCAGCTCCTGCAGCGCCGACCGGTGCCATCCCGCCCGGAACTGTTCTTGGAGACGGACATATCAAGTATGGACTCGCTCGTATCGATACCAGACTTCTTCATGGCCAGGTAGCTACAGCATGGACCAAGGCAGTTGGCCCGGATCGTATCATTGCTGTATCCGATGGTGTAGCACACGATGAACTGCGTAAGAGAATGATCATGGAGGCAGCACCTCCCGGAGTTAAGGCTCACGTAGTTCCGATTTACAAGATGTGTGAGGTAGCTAAGGATCCTCGTTTCGGCGATACCAAGGCAATGCTCCTCTTTGAAACCCCTCAGGATGCTCTTGCAGCGATTGAAGGCGGCGTTGATATCAAGACGATCAACGTTGGTTCCATGGCTCACAGCCAGGGCAAGTTTGCAGTAAATAAGGTTCTGTCCCTCGATGAGAAGGATATTGAGACCTTTGAGAAACTGAAAGCACTGGGAGTTACTTTCGATGTTCGTAAAGTACCGGGAGATTCCAAGGAAGACATGGACGCTCTTCTGCAGAAGGCAAGAGAGGGTCTGAAGAAGTAAACAGGTTAGAATACTATAACAATCAGGAGGAAATATAATGTCTGGAATTAGTATTGTATTAGTAGTTATAGTTGCCTTCCTGGCTGGTATGGAAGGAATCCTGGATGAGTTCCAGTTCCATCAGCCGCTGGTAGCTTGTACACTGATCGGACTGGTAACCGGTCAGGCTGTACCATGTATTATCTTAGGTGGTACACTTCAGATGATCGCTCTTGGATGGGCGAACATCGGTGCTGCTGTTGCTCCGGATGCTGCTCTTGCTTCCGTTGCTTCCGCAATTATTCTTGTTTCCGGTGGACAGGGAACTGCTGGTGTTGATACCGCTATCGCAGTTGCTGTACCTCTGGCTGTAGCAGGACTTTTCTTAACAATGATCGTTCGTACTATTTCCGTAGCTATCGTTCATCAGATGGACGCAGCTGCAGAGAAAGCTAACTTTGGTGCGATCCAGATGTGGCAGCTGATCGCTATCGCTCTCCAGGGATGCCGTATTGCTATCCCGGCAGCAGCACTTTGCGTAATCCCTGCCCAGATCGTACAGAACTTCCTTAACTCCATGCCTGAGTGGCTGACATCCGGTATGTCTGTTGGTGGTGGTATGGTAGTTGCAGTAGGTTATGCGATGGTTATCAACATGATGGCAACCGCAGAAGTATGGCCTTTCTTTGCAATCGGCTTCTGTTTAGCAGCTATTTCCGATCTCACACTGATCTCCCTTGGTGCAATCGCCCTTGCATTTGCATTCATCTACCTGAGACTGTCTGAGAACGCTGCTGCAGCAAGCGCTGCTGGTGCTGGTTCAGGTGATCCTCTCGGAGACATCCTGGATGACTACGAATAATAGAAGGAGGGAATGAAATGGCTGAAAGAATTGAATTACAAAAAAATGATCGATTATCCGTATGTCTGCGTTCAACCTTCCTTCAGGGTTCCTGGAACTATGAGCGTATGCAGAACGGTGGCTGGGTTTTCGCAATGATCCCTGCGATCAAGCGGTTATATACCACTAAGGAAGAACAGTCAGCTGCATTAAAGAGACATCTTGAGTTCTTTAATACACACCCTTACGTTGCTTCCCCGATCCTCGGTGTTACACTGGCTCTGGAAGAGGACCGTGCAAACGGCGCTCCCGTAGAAGATTCTGCGATCCAGGGTGTTAAAGTAGGTATGATGGGACCTCTTGCAGGTGTCGGCGATCCTGTATTCTGGTTCACAGTACGTCCTATTCTTGGTGCTTTAGGTGCTTCCCTGGCTATGTCCGGAAACATCCTTGGCCCGATCCTTTTCTTCGTATTATGGAACGTGATCCGTTTCGCATTCATGTGGTATACACAGGAATTTGGTTACAGAGTAGGTATGGAGATCACAAAGGACTTATCCGGCGGTCTCTTAAAGAAAGTTACAAAGGTTGCTTCTATCCTGGGTATGTTCGTCCTGGGAGCTCTGGTAGAACGATGGGTAAGCATCAACTTTGTACCTGTCGTTTCTAAAGTACAGCTTTCTGAAGGCGCTTACATTGACTGGGATAACATCACAGGCGATGCAGCAGGTATCAAGACTGCGCTCTCCCAGTATGCCGGCGGATATTCCCTGGAGCCTGAAAAGGTTACAACTTTACAGAACAACTTAGATTCCCTGATCCCCGGATTCGTTCCGCTGTTACTCACACTTTTATGTATGAGACTCTTAAAGAAGAACGTTTCCGCTATTGCAATCATCCTCGGACTGTTTGTAATCGGTATCGTGGGACATGTGATCGGACTTCTGTAATCATTGTTTAAAACAATTAACTCTCGGGGCCAGGTGCTTATGTACCTGGCCCCTGTTTTCAAATAGGAGGAATCATCTATGGCAAGGGAAGTACTTCCGGGAGTGGTACAGTCAATCAATTCAAAGGTCGATCTGGTAAAAAAGGCTACATCGTTCCATGACTTTAATTCCTACGGACAGATCATGGTGGGCAATAACGGTTTTGAATATTACAATGACCGCAATGTAAAAGACTTTATTCAGATTCCCTGGTCAGAAGTGGACCTTGTGATCGCTTCCGTTATGTTTGGCGGAAGAAGTATCCCGCGTTTTGCAATACAGACAAAAAGCAACGGTACGTTTACATTTTCTTCCCGTGATCCCAAGGAAACACTCCGGGCGATCCGCAAATACGTACCAGCTGACCATATGGTTAGATCCCCCTCATTTTTCGATGTGATCAAAGCGAATATCAAGATGATCGGAAAGAAAAAACCAAAGAAAGATTGATCAGGAGGAATTATGGATAGTATTTTCAAGAGAGTCAGCGTAAGGAACTTTGAACCAAGACAGGTGGAAGCTGAGAAGATCGAAAAAATCCTGAGAGCCGGGATGGCAGCCCCTTCCGCAGGAAACCAGCAGCCCTGGGAGTTCTATGTGGTTACAAATCCCCAGGTGATCAAGGAGCTGGCTGAAGCCAGCCAGTATTCCGGATGTGCAGCAAAAGCCCCGGTCGTGATCGTTCCTGTCTGCAAAAAAGAGTGCTGGATGCCGGAATATGCAGACATCGATCTGAGTTATGCCTGTGAGAATATGTGGCTTGAGGCAGACGCCCTGGGCCTTGGAACAGTTGTGCTTGCGATCACACCTTTCGACGACAGAAAAGAAAATGTGAAGAAGGCCCTGAATCTTCCGGACGACGTGTATGCTTACGGTCTTATGCCTGTAGGGTATCCGGCGGCAGTCCGTCCCCAGCAGGACCGCTATGATCCGGCAAGAGTACATTATGTGATCTAGCCGGCAGGGAGATCCTGTGATCAACAATTAAGATAGACATTTTTTAGTTCTTGTCTAATGACTAAGAATTATATATAATAAAAGTACGGTGCTTTGATC
>CAMOYC010000138.1 GCA_946629665.1 uncultured Lachnospiraceae bacterium | reverse complement strand
AGAACATCTGGATGAATCTGCGGTAGCAGTCCCATGCCCAGCGGGGATTGCCGGACTTCTTGGCAAGAACTTCTACAACGTCTTCATTTAATCCAAGGTTTAAGATGGTGTCCATCATACCCGGCATGGAAGCACGGGCACCGGAACGAACGGAAACGAGAAGCGGGTTCTCCTTGTCGCCGAACTTCTTGCCGGTAATCTCTTCCATCTTATCGATGTACTCCATGATCTGGCCCTGGATCTCATCATTGATCTGCTTTCCATCCTCGTAGTACTGTGTACAAGCCTCTGTAGTAATTGTGAAGCCCTGAGGTACAGGAAGCCCCAGATTTGTCATCTCAGCAAGGTTCGCGCCTTTTCCTCCGAGAAGATTTCTCATATTTGCGTCACCTTCTGTGAACAAATATACCCATTTTGCCATTTTGTTTCCTCCTTATTATGTTATAAAATTCATAAAAACAATATATGTGTTTTCATATATCCATACAAATACCCATACAAAGATAGTATAACACAAATACTCATACACTGACAAACCGTTTTTTGCTTTTATTCCTCGTAATCCGACCCCGTGAAATCTTCATCCCCGGAAAAGCGATTGATATACTTGGGATGGTACTTGGAATACACGATGATCTGCTCCCGATAAAGCCCGGAGTAGCCGGACAGCATGAAGCTGATGGATATCGCGATCAGCAGGAATTTCACACCGGAAAAGCCAAACAGCTCAAAGCCGATCAGCATGGAAGTGATCGGGCAGTTGGTCACACCGCAGAACAGGGCGAGCATGCCGGCAGCCGCACACAGGGACGGGGAAATACCCATGATCGTACCGAACACGCAGCCAAAGGTAGAGCCTACAAAGAAGGCAGGCACGATCTCGCCGCCTTTATAGCCGGCAGCCAGAGTCACTGCGGTAAAAATGATCTTCAGCGCGAAAGCCCAGGGGATGGTTTCCCCCTCGATTGCCATGGTAATGATATCTGTTCCTGCCCCATTATAGATCGTGGTCCCCGTCAGGACGGTCAGCAGGATCACCAGACAGCCACCCACGAACACCTTCAGATAAGGATTGGGGAAATATTTCTCATACAGCCTGGCCGCAGTCTTCAGACACATGACAAAGATGACACTTAACCCTGCACACAGAGTTCCTAACAAGATCATCTTTCCGGAGCTTGCCAGGTTCAGATAAGGCATATCCAGAATGTCATAATTCTCCGGAAGCAGTCCGACTCTTGTCGCAAAACGGTTCGCCACCAGAGAAGAAAAGATACATGGCACCAGTGCCGAATACTGCATGATACCCACACTGATCATCTCCATGGGAAAGATCGCAGCTGCCAGCGGCGTGCCGAACACAGCGGAGAAAGCTGCGCTCATTCCACTCATCACCAGGATCTTGCGGTCCCCTTCAGACAGCTTGAAAAGCCGGCCTATGGTATTGCCGAGACTTCCTCCCATCTGGAGGGCCGCTCCCTCACGTCCTGCAGAACCACCCAGAAGATGGGTGATCAAGGTTGAGATATAGATCACCGGAGCCAGCATGGGCGGCACATCGATATTTTCATCGTGGACTGCTGACATGAGGATATTCGTTCCCTTATCTTTCTTCATGTGACCGACCCCGTATAAAAAAACGATCACAAGGCCGCCGAAAGGAAGCAGGTACAAGAGCCAGGGATTGGCTTCCCGGGTCTCCTTCATCACACCCAGCAGATAGGCAAAACTGCTGCTGAACGCACCTACGACCACACCTACAATGGCAGCGAGCAGGATCCATCTCACTCCATTCTTCAGGTTAAACCAGATTCGCAGAACATACATGGAGTGAACCTGTTTCAGTATCCGCGGATCAATAAAATGACCACTCTTGTTTGATTTGGATTCAGTCTCTTTCATTGCACTTCTCTCTCACTTACATTTCTCCATCTTTAAGCTCTAGTTATAGAAAATACCATAGAATCAGACAGGGCTCAAGGGTCATTTTTTTCTTGACAGATTTATTTATCCATGATAACGTAATTACTGTTAAATGCATTGATGAGGAATAGTAGGATTCATGAAGCATTCAGAGAGCTGCCGGCCGGTGTGAGGCAGTTGTGGACTTAATCTGAACTCGCCTTTGAGCAGCATGTTGAACCGCGCTATCTGCAGTAGACATCGCCGGGTCCTGACCGTTACAGCAGGAGGATATAAGGTTTATAACCCGTATCTGATTTGAGTGCATACCGGATTCCGGTATGAATAAAGAGTGGTACCGCGTGAGAATTAACTCCCGTCTCTTTTTTGAGGCGGGAGATTTCTTTTTATAAGGAGGAATAGAAAATGAAATATGCGCAGAAGTATAAGACCATGTATTTCCCGGCTCCGAAGCCATCTTACAAGTGGGTAACAAAAGATCATATTGAAAAGCCCCCGATCTGGTGCTCCGTTGACCTTCGTGACGGCAACCAGGCCCTGATCATCCCCATGAACTTAGAAGAAAAGATCGAGTTCTTCAAGCTTCTTGTAAAGATTGGTTTTAAGGAGATCGAGGTTGGTTTCCCTGCCGCATCTGAGACTGAATTTGAATTCTGCCGTACTTTGATCGAGCAGGATCTGATTCCGGATGACGTTACGATCCAGGTGTTGACCCAGGCTCGTGAGCATATTATCAAGAAAACTTTTGAGGCGATCAAGGGTGTGAAGCAGGCGGTTGTCCATCTGTACAACTCTACTTCCGTTGCCCAGCGCCAACAGGTATTTAAGAAGGATCCTGAGGACATCATCAAGATCGCTGTGGAAGGCGCCAAACTTCTGAAAAAACTCACGGAGGAAGATGGCGGTAATTACCGTTTTGAATATTCACCGGAAAGTTTTACCGGAACTGAGATTCCATTTGCCCTTAAGATCTGTAACGAAGTGCTGGATGTCTGGAAACCGACTCCGGAGTGGCCGACCATCATCAACCTGCCGGTTACTGTCTCCCATTCCATGTCACACATCTACGCTTCCCAGATCGAGTACATGAGCGAGAACCTGAAGTACAGGGATGGCGTTGTTTTATCCCTGCATCCGCATAATGACCGCGGTACCGGCGTCGCAGATACCGAGCTGGCACTTTTGGCAGGTGCGGATCGTGTGGAAGGAACTCTTTTTGGCAACGGCGAGCGTACCGGTAATGTGGACATCGTCACCCTGGCTCTCAACATGTATTCCCATGGCGTTGAGCCCGGCCTTGATTTTACCGACCTTCCTTCGATCATCGAAGTATATGAGAAAGTAACCCGCATGCAGGTTTATGACCGCCAGCCTTATGCAGGAAAACTTGTCTTCGCCGCTTTCTCCGGATCCCATCAGGATGCGATCGCGAAGGGAATGCTCTGGAGAGAGACCCACAGCGATGAGCAGTGGACTGTGCCTTACCTGCCTATCGACCCGAAAGACCTGGGCCGCGAATATGAGGCTGACGTGATCCGGATCAACAGCCAGTCCGGCAAGGGCGGGATCGGTTATCTGCTCGACCAGAGTTATGGCCTGCGCATTCCTCCCAAGATGCGTGAGGAAGTGGGCTATGCAGTCAAAGATGTCTCCGACAAAGCCCATGCTGAGCTTTCACCGGAAGAGGTCATGGAAGTATTTAAGAAGAGATATGTGAATATCGGTAATCCGATCGAGCTTCTGGAAGTACATTTCAAGCAGGACCATGGTATCATCACAGAGATGATCGTGAACGAAAACGGAGAACACAGGATCTACTCCGGCAGAGGAAACGGTCGTCTGGATGCGGTCAGCAATGCGATCAAGGCCAACAATAATATCAACTATACGATCACTACCTACGAGGAGCACGCTCTAAGCGTATCCTCCAGTTCCCAGGCATGCTCCTACGTTGCCATTGAGGGGGACGATGGAAATACCTACTGGGGCGTAGGAATTGATGACGATATCATCAACTCCTCCGTATTAGCCCTGATCAGTGCGGTGAATCGATATGGGAAGGAAAAAGGGCAGGAATAGATCTGCCTTCAAAAAACCGGCAGGGTTCCATGTTTTATGACATGAAACCCTGCCGGTTTATTATATTAGTGTATTATGCTTTATAGTAAATTATTCCACATGCATCGCCGATGCGGTCAACTCTCCATCCTGATAGTCGATCAGGATCGTATCTCCTGCACTGATATCTCCCTGCAGGATCAGTTTCGCTGCCAGGGTTTCTACATGTTTTGTGAGGAATCGCTTGAGTGGTCTTGCACCGTAAGCAGGATCATATCCGTTTTCTACGATGTATCCCTTAGCTGCTTCCGTAAGTTCGATCCGGAGTTCTTTTTCTTCGAGTCTCCGGTTGACATCCGCGATCAGAAGTTCAATGATACCTCCGATGTTATCCCGGGTCAGAGGCTTGAACATGATGATCTCATCCAGACGGTTCAGGAATTCAGGCCGGAACTGTGCCCGAAGATCGTTCATCACCATAGCATTCGCTTCCGGAGAGATATTTCCCTGGTCATCGATCCCATCCAGCAGGTACTGGGACCCGATGTTGGAGGTCATGATCAGGATCGTGTTCTTGAAATCTACCGTCCGGCCCTGGGAGTCAGTGATCCTGCCGTCATCCAGTACCTGAAGGAGCACATTGAACACGTCCGGGTGCGCTTTCTCGATCTCATCAAAGAGGACTACAGAGTAAGGTTTTCTTCTGACAGCTTCTGTCAGCTGGCCGCCTTCCTCATATCCGACATATCCGGGAGGCGCTCCGATCAGACGGGATACGGAGAACTTCTCCATATACTCGCTCATGTCGATCCTTACCATATTCTGCTCATCATCAAACATGCTGGCAGCCAGAGCTTTTGCCAGCTCGGTCTTGCCGACACCGGTCGGCCCCAGGAACATGAAGGACCCGATCGGCTTGCTGGGATCCTTGATCCCTGCCTTGGACCGGATGATGGCTTCAGTTACTTTCTCAACGCCTTCATCCTGGCCTACCACTCTCTTGTGAAGTTCTTCG
>CAMOYC010000137.1 GCA_946629665.1 uncultured Lachnospiraceae bacterium | reverse complement strand
CATGATCATAGGGGATATCATATTTCTCCACAAGGGCCCGCACAACCTCCCGCTCGCAGGCGGAGACCATCCAAACATCAAAGTCATTGGCCTTCAGATACCGGATCACTTCAATCATTGGTTTATAGAAGGACTCCCCATAGGTCATACCGGAGAAACCTACTGCATCCACCTTGTCCGCAAAATCCACCACATAGGCCCGGAACTCTTCCGGGGTCATGCCGGAGAAGGCGCTTGCCACCAGATCGTCCTTGGTCAGCCTTTTTGGATGAAATGTCTCGCCCTCCGAATAGGCATGGTCCCTTACCTGCTGCATCGCCTGACGCTCCTTGTCCGTCGCATGATAGGTCGGATCATCGAGCACCCGATACAGGGTCAGACAATAATCCACATAGACCGGAGCCTTCTCGCAGAGGATCGTCCCATCCATGTCAAAAGTTGCAATACGGTCTTCGGGTTCCAGATAGCCGGGGCTTTCCTGGTCCGCAGCATCCTCCACAAAGTCAGTCAGTTCCTTAAGGGATGCACTATCCGGATTCCAGGAAGGGAAGGTCTTGGCATAATCCACCTCTTTACCGGATTCCGCTTTTTTCTCTTGTGCCGGCCCCTGCCTCATCCCAAACAGGGCAGAAGCAATGATTCCGGCAATCACCACACCTGCTAGAAAAGCGAGTATTACAGTCTTGTTATTGTTTTTGTTCTCCATCATGAATTCATCCTCCATTTCACATCCCAGATCGAACGAACCTCTTCTAATTTACTCTTTCTCAGGAGGTAGAGGCCATACACCCCCAGGCCGATTGAAGTGATGCAGTCAAAGAAGGCACTGAACGTTACCCCGCCGGTAATGATCCCCTGCTCTGAAACCCCTGTAAATAATCCGATTGCGATAATATCGTGCACCGAGTGCACTACCATCGCCGGGATCAGAGATCCGCATCGTATGAAAACTCCTGCAAAGAGCAGACCCATAAAGCCTGCATCTATAACCTGGAGTGCCGTCCTGCCCAGGTCAGCCCCTGCAGTAGCATTCCCGGCATGAATGAGGCCAAAGACAATAGCCGATACTACAGCCGCCTTTAAGTATCCGTCTTTCTTCCGCCATATTCTAAGTAAAGTACAGATCAATAATCCGCGGAAGCACAGTTCTTCCACTACCCCGGCGGTGCAGGCCGTTCTGATTACCGAACCGTTAAACTGAAAACCAAGGGTTTCCCTCTCAAAAATAAAGGTATATCCATAATTCAGGATCCAATAGACCAGGATCGGGCACAGCAGCATGATAAAGCCATCCTTTATGTTTCCGGACATCATTCCTGAAAACTCAGGGCGGAACCACCACTTATAGACAAAGAGGATCAAAGCCGTGACGATCGCAAGCGATAACAGATCCAGAATCCAGCTGAAGGACCCGAAAAGCCCGGGGAAAACAGTTGAAATAAAGGTTGCGCCTGTCTGATCGACCGCCAGTCCCAAAAAGCATAGCAATATGGAAGCAACTACAGGGAACCGGTCCACAAAGGAATGTTTTCTTGTCTTGTTTGTTTTTTCGTTGCTCATAATTATGTTTCCTCCTTAAGTGTAGTGTACTATACTGTCTACTGAATATATACGATCGCCGTCCTCCGCAAAGCTGTGATGATCCTTATTATGCCGGAGTAGATCAATCCCAGGCAGTAAATAAGAGTCAGGGTATCCGGGGATTTGAAAAGAATTCCCCAGACCGGTGAAGCGATGGCAACCAGAATATTGACGATCCCCGTTGCAAAGGTCAGCTTCCAGGAAGGGGCATCATACTGTCTGGCCTCCAGGGCCCGCAGCAGATTGATCAAACCGGAAAATGCGTGAAAACCCAGCAGATACAGGATCAGGTAGATCAGCGGTTCGTCGCTCAGGTTCAGGGTAAACAGCCCGAAAGATATAAAAACGGCCCCGATCACCAGCATGATCTTTCCGCCTACCATGTGTCTGGCCATCCGCCCATAATAAAACAGATAGCGCAAGCCGGAAACCAGCATGGAAAGACCCAGTATCAATATGATATATTTGTAGGCATCATCAAGCAGGAAGATCACAAAAGCTGCCAGGATCGTCAGCAAGCCAACGATTATCGTAGAAAAACGCCTCCATCTGGTCATATCTATATCCTCTCCTCTTCAACCAGTTTCCGAAACTCCCGGATTCCCCGAAAACCCTTTAAGGAATAATCGATGGATATCCCGGCCAGAAGATTCCCGGACTGGAAGATCTTACCCGTCACCATGCTTTTCTGGGCCATGGCTGCCAGGAAAAATCTTCCCAGAAAAGTATGATCCTTCTTCTCCTTATCGGCAGCAAGGTATTCTGCCTGGTATTTCTTAATATCAAAATCTTCAATCTCACAGCCGGACAGGTCTTCCCCCAGGGCCTTCCAGTCAGCTTCTGCAGTAAGCTGCCTTTTCCTGATGATCGCCCGGATCCGGTCCTCCCAAGGTTTGATCCTATCCCAGGCGTATACATCCTTCTCAAAACTGTCATACTCGCCCCTGAAATAGCCAAGGGCATAAACCATCTGCGCAAAAGCATGGAGATAATCGGAAGGATTGTCCTTGACGATCTCCTCATAATCTCCCCAGGCCGGAAGATAGCGATAACGGATAAAGCTGTAATCCGGCAGATGTCCCGCTCTTCCATGACCCAGATTCATAATGGAATGCTCCTGGAACTGGTAAAGACTTCCGATATAATATCCCTTTTCCACATCATCCCTTCCGGAAGGATTGTGGGCAAAAACCACCGGCCGCTCTTCAAAGGTATCCTCCGGTCCCGGCATCTCATAGAAATGATAATTGGTATTGTTGATCACCAGAGAAGGGGTCCCGGCAAAATACCGATGGGCCCAGGTATCTGCCAGCACATGCATGACGATTCCGATCGACTGCAGGGAATGACCCAGACCAAGATCAACGGTATCAAGCAGGAGGTCACTGTTGGGATTACAGATCAGCCGGAACTTATTCTTATACTCCCGGCTTGCCCGTTTTTTCTTCGCATAAAGATCATAAGGTAGAAAATGAAAAGATGCCCAGATGCGGGTGATATCCTGCAGGCCGATCAGGTCTGTCCTGGCGTCCATCAGCTCCAGCTGCAGCTGGGTAGTCGCCGCAGAAGCAGGTCCCTTCAGCCTGGAAAGCAAGGTCCTGCTGCAGCAGTCAACAAACTGAGAGCTGTAGGCAATGACCATGCTGCTTTTATGGGAATACCCGGCGATAATCGCGGCACAATATGTCGCATAATAATGAAAATCTAATTGCATGACAAAACCTCTGCTGCAAGAAAATCAAAGGGGTTGGCTCAGCTTCCGATCATACCATTTCACCAGACAGGCTGATATCACCATATCAAGTGACACAAAAAAAGAAATGCCGTCTGCCACAATGATGGATAGCTTGTCCGGAAGATCTAATATAGGATTCGAGAAATCCATTATATTCTTAAGCGTTGTAAAAGCGCTGATGGCAAAAATCACCGTAAGAATTGCAGAAACCAGGATGAATCTATAACTGATCTCGCCCCCCTTTCCCGCCTTCATCGCGGCCGACCCCAGATACAAGCGTAAAAGCAGATCAAGAAGCACAACAACCCCTATCGTAATATAGCACAGAAGAAACAGCTGCTTTTCCGTTAACCAGGGATCCGGACTCTCCAGAATCTGCTGCCCGAGCTCCCGGAACAGGCCCTCATTAGCCCGGGTATCCAGGGTACAGCTCAAAACAGCTTTCAGGACGGACCATATGCCGAAGATGATAACACCGATCCCTCCTAAATATAAGTTGTCCCGATATTTTCTCAGCTTTCGTTCCATACACTTGCCTCCAAACAATCAGGGGACGCTTCTCTGATCGGAGTGAGAGAAAGATCCGCCTGCTGCTCATGTTTAAAAACATTATAACACAAACAGAAAAATATTAAATTATGACTTCTATTCTATAATTCTGATTGAAATATTCTGATTGAAAAAATGCATTATCTGCTCTATTCTATACCATTTACCCTAAAACAGTAAAAGATCTCTGGTCTTTGGAGAGAGCGCATAAAACAGCGTCGCAGTTACGATTCGCCCATTTTTTTAATGAGCGAAAGCGTTGCTGCGACGCCTTCTTTTTATGACTCTCTGTTCAGTTTCACTACATTCATTATTTTACGGTGACGTTCAGCGATTTCCAGATTCCGTTGATCGTCTGTACATAAATCATGCATCTTCCTGCATTTACTCCAGTGATCTTACCCTTTGCATTCACTTTTGCTACACCGGGATCCGTAGTTAGGTATCTCAGTTTTGCACAATGGCTGGGAAGAAACTTCTTTCCCTTTATTTCCTTCTTAACCTTAGCGATAATCTGCGTATTTTCGCCTTCTCTAATATAAATGTTAGACTTATTCAGTTTAAGGGACTTCGGGTTCGTATAACTTCCTCTCACATTTCCTGTAATCAGATGGCCGGAATAACTCTTCGCAATCTTCTTATAGCCGGAAGCCGTCTTCTTCTTTGCAACAACATAGAACTTATATTTGGTCTGTTTGTTGAGATTTCTCCAGATCCATGAAGAAGTTTTTCCGTTTACAGTTTTTTTACCCGTGCAGGAACCTACACTGCACTTACCATAATAGATTACATACCGATCTGCACCACTGACTTTCTTCCAAGAAATCCTGATCGTTTTGCTGCCTTTAGCAATTCCTTTAGCAACAAGGATCTGTTTTCTTGTATCTTTTTCAGTGGTCGGTACAGGCTTGGGCTCTTCTTTTGGAATAATCCTTTCTTCCGTATGAGAAGAATCATGCTTACAGATGCGTGTTTCCACGCCTTCCTCTGTCTCGCTAGCTTTTTTCGTGACTTCCCACTCGCCCCAGTCGTGACCAAGGGCGTCAATGTTTTCTACCGCTTTGGTCTGTGATGCAAAAGCTTTGTTCTTGAATTCTGCTGTATAGGTGGTCTCGCCCTTTTCCTCGCAGGTCGCTGCTCTGCTTACTTTGGACGTCGTCTTTGCAGTCTCTGTCTCCA
>CAMOYC010000136.1 GCA_946629665.1 uncultured Lachnospiraceae bacterium | reverse complement strand
TGGTGTTGGTGATCACGGAGGTCAGCAGGGCGGCCATAAATTCCACCGGATAGTAGCAGCGGAGCCAGGCGGTCTGGTAGGAAACCACCGCGTAGGCTGCCGCGTGGGATTTGTTGAAGGCGTACTTGGCAAAGTCGATCATCTCATCGAAAACTTTATTCGCCACCTCCTCGGAAATCCCCCGATTGATACAGCCTTCCACTCCTTCTTTCTCGTTGCCGTACACGAAATTCTGCCGCTCTTTCGCCATCACATCGCCCTTTTTCTTGGACATGGCACGGCGGACCAGGTCACTTCGTCCCAGCGTGTAGCCGGCCAGTTCCATAACGATCTGCATTACCTGCTCCTGGTAGACGATACAGCCGTAGGTGGGGGCCAGGATACTTTCCAGCTGAGGACAATCATAGCTGATTTCGGATTGATTTCTCTTTCCTTTAATGTATTTGGGAATAAAATCCATGGGACCCGGCCGGTACAGGGAAATGCCCGCGATGATATCTTCCAGGTTTCCGGGCTTGAGCTCCTTCATGAAGGATTTCATCCCGGAGCTTTCAAGCTGGAACACACCCTCCGTTTTCCCCTGGCCGATCATCTCGTACACTTTCGGGTCGTCATAGGAAATCTTGTCAATGGAGAAGGAATCCCCGATCCTCTTTCGGATCATCCTCTCTGCGTCCTGGATTACCGTCAGAGTCCGGAGACCCAGGAAATCCATCTTGAGCAGACCCAGTTCCTCGATCGTCGTCATGGTAAACTGGGTCGTAATTACATTGTCGGCTCCCCTGGAAAGGGGAACAAATTCATCCAGCGGCCGGGAACCGATCACGACACCCGCCGCGTGGATGGAAGTATGCCTTGGAAGTCCCTCCAGCCGCATGGACATGTCGATCAGATTTTTCACTGTCTCATCCGATTCATAAGCCTTCCTCAGGTCCGGGTTCATGGTCAGGGCCTTCCGGATCGTGATTCCCAGTTCCATGGGGATCATCTTTGCCACCGCATCCGCCTGGGCGTAAGGGAGATCAAGCACCCGGCCCACATCCCGCACTGCCATGCGGGCAGCCATGGTTCCGAAGGTGATGATCTGCACCACCCGGTCCTTGCCGTACTTTTGATAAACGTAATCGATCACCTCCTGCCTTCTCTCGTAGCAGAAGTCGATATCGATATCCGGCATGGAGACACGCTCCGGATTCAGGAAACGCTCAAAGATCAGCTGATACCGGATCGGATCGATATTCGTGATCTCCAGACAGTAGGACACGATACTCCCCGCAGCCGATCCCCGGCCGGGGCCCACAGCAATCCCCCTGCTCCTGGCAAAATGAATAAAATCCCAGACGATCAGAAAATAATCCACATAACCCATGCTGCGGATCGTGTTCAGTTCATAATCCAGCCGGGCCTGCAGTTCTTCACTCACGGGCTCGCCGTAACGGCGGCGGATCCCTTCCTGGCACAAACTGCTCAGATAAGAAAATGCATCATAGCCTTCCGGTACATCATAGGCAGGCACTTTCTGCTCTCCGAAAACGATCTCCACATTGCATCGCTGCGCGATCTTGTGGGTGTTCTCCAAAGCTTCCGCCGCATAGGGGAAGATCGCCCGCATCTCTTCTTCTGATTTCAGGTAATACTGCCCGCCCTCGTAGCGCATGCGGTCCGTATCAGATACTCTCTTTCCGGTCTGGATGCAGAGGAGCAGGTCATGGGGAACCGCATCCTCCTCCATGATATAGTGCACATCATTGGTAGCGACCAGCGGGATCCCCAGCTCTTTTGACATACGAAGCAGACTGGTGTTGACCATGGTCTGCTCCCGGATCCCGTGATCCTGTAATTCCAGGAAGAAATTGCCGTCTCCGAAAATATCCCGTAACTTTATGGCAGAAGCCTTCGCTCCCTCATAGTCGTCCTGGAGGATCCTCCTCGGAATCTCGCCGGCCAGGCAGGCGGACAATGCGATCAGACCTTCATGGTAGCGTTCCAGGATCTCATAATCCACCCTGGGTTTATAATAGTAGCCTTCCGTAAATCCACGGGTCACGATCTTCATCAGATTGCGGTAACCCTCATTGGTCTCTGCCAGCAGGACCATGTGATGATAGCGGCTGTCATCCTGCCCCTTTTCCCTGTCAAAGCGGGAGCCGGGCGCAACATAGATCTCGCAGCCCAGGATTGGCTTGATCCCGACTTCCTTTGCCTTCTTATAAAAATCGATCACGCCGTACATGACACCATGGTCCGTGATGGCAAGGCTGTCCATCCCCAGTTCCTTTGCCCGGGGAAGCATCTCACTGATCTTGCCGGAACCATCTAAAAGACTGTATTCCGTATGAACATGTAAATGTGTAAAAGCCATATTTTCTCCTTACAATGACAGTGAAAGGATGCCGATCCTGTCCGACATCCTTTCCTAATTGACTTCTTTGTATTCCTTCTTTTTGATCAATCTGTTCCCGTAGGCAGGGACGGATTCAGAATTCCGTATGCATCCTGCTGGGTCAGATAATAAAATGTTTCCGTGGAAGCTTCCGGCTTCGGCTGCATCTTCAGATAGAAGGAGTAGCCAACTGCGATCAGGATCGCCAGCATGGCAATATAGGCAACTGCCTTTCTTACACTGGCCTTAGCCTTCTCTTTTGCCAGGATCTCCTTACGGTTCTTTTTATAAGCTTTTCTGGCATCTACTTTTGCCTGACTCATCGCTCTTACCAACCTTTCTTTCGCCACATGCGATAGTAGGAACTCTTCCTTGATCGAATCTGCGATTCGCGGGAGTTCACCTCAGATAGATTATATATGATAAAGGAAAGATTCGCAAGCACATAGCGAAAATCCACCCCTACTTTTTCAAAAAAAGAAAATATATGCCCATCCCATCTTGCACTTTTTTAATTCGATATGATATACTTTTATTAGAAAGAGGGAGGTGTTTCAAATGACAGACCGTCAATCCAAACTCATAAAGCTCGTCAACCTGCACCAGAAGATTGAAGTGAGCAAACTGGCTGAGTTATTGGATGTGTCCCAGGTAACGATCCGGAAAGACCTGGACAGCCTTGAGAAAGAAGGCTTATTATCGAGAGAACACGGATATGCACTGATCAAGAATGCGAATGACATCAATACCCGGTTGACTATAAATTATGAGAAGAAACTGGAGATTGCCACCAAGGCGGCAGAGATGGTGAACAACGGAGAGACTGTCATGCTGGAATCCGGTTCTACGGTTGCCCTGCTGGCTGAGCAGCTTTCCAAACTGAAAAAAGATGTCACCATCATCACCAATTCAGCCTACATCGCGATCCGGATCCGGGAGCTGCCGATCCGCAAGGTGATCCTTCTGGGCGGTGATTATCAGAAAGAATATCAGGGAATGGTTGGCCCGCTGGTAAAAAAATGTGCCAAGGAATTCTATGTGGATAAGTTCTTCGTGGGCACCGACGGCTTTATTCCGGAAGCAGGCTTCACCTGCGATGACCTGATGCGGGTAGAGACCATGGAATATATGGCTAACTCTGCCAACAAGATGATCATCCTGGCTGACTCAAGCAAGTTTGAACAGCAGGGAGTCGTCATCCAATCCACCTTTGACGAGATTGACACGGTCTGTACCAACGCTGACGTTCGGCCGGAAACCCTTGATATCCTCCGAAACAAAGGAATTAATGTGGTAATTAGCTAAATTTCCTCTTACAATAATAAGTCATCCACTGAAAAAAAACGAATATGACCTTTAAATTTACAAAATTTCTGTGAACTATTCCCCTTGATTTATGGATTAGTCGTGTTATATAATTTATCTATATCATTACGAGTAAGACAGCAACAGGGACGATACAGGAAAGGGGTTCTCATGACCACACGCAGAGTTCAGATCGATTCCATGGAAAAGATCCGACAATTTGTAAATATAATGAACGGTTTCAGCGGCAGATTTGATCTGGTATCAGGATGCAGCTACGTGAATGCCAAGTCCGTCATGGGAGTTTTCAGTTTAGATATTTCCAGGCCCCTCGCCCTCTACATCTACAACGATGAGAATGCAGAACCTGTTCTCGAAGCGATCCATTCCTTCGAGATTTAGCAAGAGATGAATAAACCGGTGTACTGAAGATCAGTACACCGGTTTTTTATGATTTATCGAACGTAATCAACGCAAGGACTAGCGATCCAGTTTCTCCGGCTCCGGATATTCCTCACCGAAAGTATCAACTGTCACGGATGCCATAACCTGTTTCTTATAAGGGGCATCCCTGTAATCTGTTTTCACGTTGGCAATCTGATCTACCACATCCATCCCCTCGATCACCTGGCCAAAGGCAGCATAGTCACCGTCAAGATGAGGTGCCTTCATGTGCATGATAAAGAACTGGGATCCTGCGGAGTCGGGCATCATGGACCGGGCCATGGAAAGAACGCCGGGCTCATGCTTGAGCTGGTTATCAAAGCCGTTATTCCTAAACTCACCCCGGATGCTGTATCCGGGATTGCCGGTCCCGAGTCCTAAGGGACATCCGCCCTGGATCATAAAGCCCTTGATAACACGGTGAAAAATCAGGCCGTCATAGAATCCCTTTTTGACAAGGGAGATAAAGTTATTTACCGTATTGGGGGCAACCTGGGGATAAAGCTCCGCCTTGATCACACCGCCGTCTTCCATCGTGATTGTAACAACAGGATTGTTCATATTGTTCTTCCTTCCTTTCTTTTATCTGTTTTCTTCATCGTAGGTTTCCAGGAAATGATGTTTTACTCCATCCTTTTTGTAGGCGATCACCGTAGCAAGATTTACATTCTCCACGCTGCGGAATATATTCTTGGCAATCACCTCGTCATGCTCTTCCAGGCGGCGGATCAATTCCTTGACCTCATCCCGCTTGGATCCCTTTCCCTCCTCGCCGGTCAGGGTGATTCCCTCCGTGAGCCGACAGGCACAGGCGATAAAATTCAGACCGTTGTAGTCTCTCCAGTGAAGGATATCCCTCTCCCGGATCAGGTAGAGGGGCCGGATCAGCTCCATCCCCTCAAAGTTGGTACTGTGCAGCTTGGGCATCATGGTCTGGATTTGGGATCCGTAAAGCATTCCCATCACGATCGTTTCGATCACATCATCATAATGGTGCCCCAGGGCAATCTTGTTGCAGCCCAGCTCTTTGGCCT
>CAMOYC010000135.1 GCA_946629665.1 uncultured Lachnospiraceae bacterium | reverse complement strand
CCTTGAACAGGAAGCCCCCACTTCTTAGTGTAACGAAAGTGGTGGGAGCCGTCACAACAGGCTGTGGAGAATGCTGAAAAAAATGAACGCGCTACCGTTTTCGGGTATTATGTGCCAGATCCGGAGAGGTTTGGTGTTGTTGAATTTGACGGGAATGGAAAAGCTTTATCCTTGGAGGAGAAACCGGAAAAACCGAAAAGTAATTATGCGGTAACTGGCTTATATTTTTATCCGAAAGGAGTTAGTCAGAAAGCAAAACAGGTAAAACCTTCTGCCAGGGGAGAGCTTGAAATTACGACCTTAAATGAGCTCTATCTGAAAGAGGATAAGCTGGATGTCCAGCGCTTTGGACGAGGATTCGCATGGCTTGATACGGGAACCATGGACAGTCTGCTCGAAGCAGCAGATTTTGTGAAGATGGTTGAGACCCGACAGGGGGTAATGATTTCTGCTCCTGAAGAAATTGCTTATGTCCGAGGTTGGATTAATAAAGAACAATTACTGGAATCAGCAGAACGTTATGGAAAGAGTCCATATGGGCAGCATCTGAAAGCTGTAGCAGATGGAAAGCATATGTACGAGAAGAATTAATGAGAATTAATGGAAAAGAAACTTTAGAGAGTAGGTGGCAGTCATGGGACAGATATTTGTAGAGAAAAATGTAGGAGGCATAGAAGGCCTTTGTGTAGTAACTCCTGTTGTGCATGGAGATGACCGAGGATATTTTGTTGAAACCTATAATCAGAAGGATATGGAAGAAGCGGGCATTGATATTACTTTTGTTCAGGACAATCAGAGCATGTCTACAAAAGGTGTCCTTAGAGGGCTCCATTTTCAGAAACAATACCCGCAGACGAAATTGGTCCGCGTGATCAAGGGGAGAGTCTTTGATGTAGTGGTCGATCTGCGAAAAGACAGCAAAACCTTTGGAAAATGGCATGGAGTTGAACTGACAGCAGAGAACAGCAAGCAATTCCTGATACCTAGAGGGTTTGCCCACGGTTTTCTTGTTCTCAGTGACACGGCAGAATTCTGTTACAAATGCGATGATTTCTATCATCCAAACGATGAGGGAGGACTTGCCTGGAATGACCCCGAGATTGGTGTGGTTTGGCCCCATGTAACTGGAGAGTATCCTGGATCAGCAGACGCTGCAGGATATACATTAGACGATGGAACAAAGCTGAATCTGAGCGAAAAAGACCAGAAATGGTCAGGGTTAAAAGAGACATTTACTTTTTAACAATCAGGGGGCAAGTGTCGACGGGACCAACGTTGGCAGCACTGGAGTGACCATCAGGAAAGGAGACGTCGATGAAGATGGCGTGTCCGATACCTATATCCAGACGAAAGGGACCAATATGACCTGGTCTACTACGGCGAATGGAGAGGGCTTCGACCTTACCAACAACCAGGGTTATCTGGAAGGAAAGGATAGAAGCGTAATGGTCTTCACTGCGACGAACCGTCCATCCGCCAGCAGGATCTATATTTATGAGAAGCTCCCCAAAACCGAACCGCCCCAAGAGGATGAAACAGATTCCATTGCGCCTGACCCCGGAAGGAAGGGGATCCTTGCCTTCCTCGGGAGCGAATTCACACTGATGATATTCCTGTATTCACGGGATCTGACTTTTTATCATTTCTTTTCAACGGCGTTCGTCGCATTGGAAACCATAAGCGGGATATCCTCCAGTATTGGTATGATACTGGCGATTCCTTTGACGGCTTTGATTTCCTCGAAGTTGATAAGTGCTAGATAGGAGAGTATCACGGGAGATACTCTCCAAATATTTTTATAATTTTCTTGTTCTTGATCCAGACCGTGCAGTACTGGAAAGAATTCTTGACCAGCTTATTTCCGGGACCTCTCATAAAGTCATGCTGCCAAACATTATAATAATAGTTGATTCTTTTTGTGAATTTTTTCTTGGATATTTTGGAATGTTTATTGACATCGGTTTTGTACCAGTAATATTTACAGTTCTTGCTGCAGGTGATCTTCTTCATCTTGCCCCCTGCTTTGGGGACATCCGGAGCATCTTCCCAATAACCAATTATTTTTTTGTATTTTATTGTTCTGCCGGTCATTTTGTAGACCATAATATGTGTTTTCTTGACTTTTCCTGCAGATACGTTGCTTGGAATCAAAAGGCAGGATACAATTGCTATGAGCAGCAGGACAGTTCTTAATGATTTCGTTTTCATATAGTTTTTCCCCTCTTTTCTTATGTGCTTAAATAATTGATACAGTGCTAATTAACTAAGGTTTTTCTGGAGAGGAGACAGAGGACCGTCCCCTGTCTCCCGGTCGGAAGGCTGCAATATATATGATCACTCTGAATACCCAGTCTACGAACATGGCATACCAGATCCAGAGTACATTTTTATGGAATATTCTGATAAAGATCCAGGCAAGGCCCACCCGAAACAACCACATCGTTACGATGGCAACTACCATAGTGAAGGCAGCTCTATTGATGGCCCGATAATAGTAGGGCAGTAGGAAGGCCAGGGGCCATAGTATCATGGCGACAGAGTGTGAAAGGACAAGCCCGGTGGCCAGGGAGGCAGACAGGCCGGTCAACTGATAGCAGCTGACAAAGAAGGATCTGCCCGCGATCAGGATCGCTGACAGGATCGCAACCATCATATAATTGATGATGATCAGTTTTTTGGCATAGTATTTTGCCTGTTTATACTCTCCTGCTCCGTAGCACTGGCCCACGATGGTGAGCATGCCGGCGCCTAAAGCATTGCCTGGCAGGTAGAGGTAGGTTACCAGGTTGGAGGCAACGGCAAAGGCCGCTATGGATGGCGTTCCTAGGGTGGAGACCAGACTTTGCAGGATCAGTTTTCCAAACTGGAACAGGGCACTCTCCACACTATTGGGAATCCCGATGGCCAGAACACTCTTTAGTAGAGCCCTGTTCGGACGCAGGTCAGATAAGCCGGTGATGCGAAGAGGATTCTTTTTGCTCTGAAGGAGTAGCAGGATGATGATCGCTGCAACCATCCTGGATATCGCTGTGGGGATGCCTACACCCATGACACCCATCTTTAATCCGAAGATGCAGAAGGCGTTTCCGGAGATGTTCAGGATGTTCATAAGCAGGGACATATACATGGAGATCTTTGTGTTCCCCATGGCTCGGAAGACCGCCGCACTGGAGTGGTAGATTGCCAGGAAGGGGAAGGATACCGCAGTAAGGGCCATGTAGATCACGGCATTATCCATAACATTTTCTTCTACCTGTCCGAAAATGAGGGATAGGATGGCATGATTGCCAACCAGCAGGAGGATGGAAATAATAACCATGGAGACTACGGTTATAAAAAAGAGCTGACCACCGACGTTGGCGGCTTTCCGGTTATCCTTTTTGCCAATGAACTGGGCGCAGATGACGGTTCCTCCGGCCGTCATGGCAAAGAGGACCTGCAGGATCAGGTTGTTGATGGCATCTACAAGGGAGACTCCGGAAACAGCGGCTTCTCCGAGGGTTGCCACCATGAGGACATCTGCCATACCTACCAGGACGATAAGCAGCTGCTCTATAACTAATGGAAGGAGTAATTTCGCTAAGCGTTTGTTGTCATACATTTGAGTGAATTACCTTATGTGTTGTTCTTATGTTATCTATTCTCTATTATCCCATACTATGGAAAAAGTGTAAACCGGTCATTCTGATTGCCTTTTATTTCCTTTGTTGCAGCAGGGATGCTCAACCGTGTATACAATGTTTCAAAAATGGAACATCCGCTTCCTGCTTTTGATAAACTGAATCATTTCAAGCTTTTTGTTTTTGATACCGGCCTGCTCAAACATATGGCAGGGATTGATAATAGAGCGATTCTTCTGAAAACCGATTATCAGTTCAAGGGGCCGCTTACGGAGAACTTCGTGTTACAGCAGCTGCGCCGTCATTCAGGAAATATATAAAGGATAATCAGCCCGAACATGCGCTGCGCTATTCCATTACATTTTTTTGGATTGATGTTATAATTAAAAAAAGGTTTGTAACTACACGCAGAAAGGGGAAAGATGGATACTCTGGATATTTTACGAAGTCTGGCGATCATAATCGTCAGTGCAAAATTAATTGGATTGCTTGCCCGGAGATTTCGGGCGCCTCAGGTAGCGGGAGAGATTATTGCAGGTCTCCTTATTGGACCTTCCGTATTTAATCTGGTGACGGATTCTGATTTTCTTGCTGGTATGGCGGAGATCGGTGTGATCCTGCTGATGTTCAGCGCGGGCCTTGAAACGGAGATTGATAAACTGAAGAAGTCCGGGTTAAAGGCTTTGATCATTGCTTGTACAGGAGTTTTCGTTCCGTTGGTCGGGGGTACTGTTTTGTACATGTGTTTCTATGGGTTTGCAGAAGTGGGTTCTGTTCAATTTATGGAGGCTATCTTTATCGGAACGATACTGACAGCTACCTCTGTCAGCATAACAGTTCAGGTGCTCAAGGAGCTGGGGAAGATATCCAGCGATGTGGGAACCACGATCATGAGTGCGGCGATCATTGATGATGTGATTGGCATCGTCGTTCTTACTGCGGTGTTAGGGTTGAAGGACCCCAGTGCTAATCTTGGGCTTGTCTGTATAAAGACACTTGTTTTTTTCGTTTTGTCCTTGTTTGTGGGGATGATCCTGTTCCGGATCATGCGGGCGATGGATCGGAAGTGGCCTCACACCAGAAGGATTCCGATCCTGGGTATGGCCCTGGCTTTCATATTGGCTTACGTGGCAGACCGGTATTTTGGTGTTGCTGACATCACAGGTGCTTATGTTGCCGGTATTATCTTAAGCTCGCTGGATAATTCTGACTACATCGACAGGAAGATGGATATCAGTTCTTATATGATATTCGGTCCGGTATTTTTTGCGAGTGTTGGACTGCAGACAAACCTGAGGACGGTGGATATGACCATCCTTGTTTTTGCGGTGGCATTTGTTATCGTCGGACTTTTAGCAAAAGTGATCGGATGTGGCCTGGTTTCAAAGCTTCTTCGATTCAGCAACTCTGACAGTCTTAAGATTGGTGTGGGAATGATGACCCGGGGGGAAGTTGCGCTTATCATGGCGCAGAGGGGACTCAAGGCGGAGATTATTGACAGCCGGTATTTTACGGCTGTGATCCTGCTTATTGTGACCAGTTCCATTCTGACGCCAGTGTGCTTAAAGGCCATCTATGCTGCGGA
>CAMOYC010000134.1 GCA_946629665.1 uncultured Lachnospiraceae bacterium | reverse complement strand
CGATTCATCCCCTACCTGTAGAGGATAGGGGTCTTCTCGCTAAGATATGGATAAATTACTACGTTACAGCGAGGGAGTCCGCTCCCTCGCTTTTTATTGTATAAGTCAGTCACAAAGCACGAGGCTGAGCGTGGACTTATACACCTATGGGATGCCGTCAATACCGGCAAGTGAGTTTATTGTAAAAAAAAGTATGGGGGGCGGATCCGTATAATCAAGATGTAACAAATGATAGAGATTGCATCAGTCACTGTCAACAAAGCCACATAAAAAAGGAGGAAATTATGAGTATTTTAGGTATTGATCTTGGGACAACAAATTCTCTTGCCTGTGTATATGATCAAGGAGAGGTGAAACTGATCCCCAACAGTGAAGGGTCATTTTTAACTCCGAGTGCGGTATCCATGCTGGATGACGGGTCCATTCTGGTCGGGGCAAAAGCGAAAGAAAGGAATATCACCCACCCTGAACACACTGCTCTTTCCTTTAAAAAGCTTATGGGGTCGGGAGAGACAGTGAAACTTGGCAAGAAGAAATTCACTCCGGAGGAGTTATCTGCCTTCGTGATCCGCAGTCTGGTGGAGGATGCAGAACGATTCCTCGGGGAGAAGATCACGGAAGCGGTGATTTCCGTGCCGGCTTACTTCCACGATAAGCAGCGGGCGGCAACCAAGAGGGCAGGGGCCCTGGCGGGAGTGACAGTGGAACGGATCCTGAATGAGCCCAGCGCGGCTGCCTTGTCTTCCTACGAGAATGATGGGGAGGAAAAGCATTTTCTTGTTTTCGATTTCGGTGGCGGCACTCTGGATGTTTCGCTGGTAGATTGTGTGGATAAGATTGTTGAGATCGTGGCGGTTGCGGGCAACAACCATCTTGGCGGAGATGATTTCGATGAGCTGATCGCCCGGAATTTCATGGAAGAAAATGGCCTGAAGGACAAAGACCTGACCGCTCAGGAATATGCTACTCTGCTGAAGAAGGCCTGCAAATGCAAAGAAGCGCTCTCCGCTGAACTCTTCGAGCCGGTGGAAGCTAAAATCCAGATTGTGATCGGTGACCAGGTTTTTGAGTCTGTCTACACTCAGGAACGTCTGATCCAGGAAAGCAAGCCGATCATCACCCGGATCCGAAAAGTAATCCAGAGGGCACTGAAGGACGGCAATGTTCACCCGGGCCAGATCGGTGAGGTCATCATGGTCGGCGGATCCAGCAAGATGCCTATCATCCAGTCCTATATACGACACCTGTTCCGCAAGCAGCCCACGATCCGGACTGATTGTGATGAGGCGATCGCTCTGGGCCTCGGAAAATTCTGTGGGATCAAAGAAAATGATGAAGGTCTGGAAGGTTACATGCTGACAGATGTCTGCCCGTTCTCTCTGGGAACATCGGTCAGAAACGAGGAAGACCGCGAGAAAGAATTCATGAGTACCATCATTCCAAGAAACAGCATTCTTCCTTGCAGCAGCGAACAAGTATATACCAACTGCTATAGTCTTCAGGATCGTGTGTTATTCGAGATCCGCCAGGGTGAGGAGGTATACGCAAAGGATAATATCCTTCTTGGGACGATCGATGTTCCGATCACCCCAAAGGAAAAAAACCGTGAAAAAATATTTGCAAGATATACGTATGACATCAACGGTATCCTCATCGTCGATGTCCGTGTCCCTTCTACCGGCAAGACGTACAGCAGAGTTCTTTCTGAGAATCTTAGCGATGTGGAACTGGCGAAACGGATGAAAGAACTGGAACAGATGAGAGTGAATCCGGCAGACCTGCCTGAGAATCAGGAGCTGCTCGAAAAGCTGGGGCAGATCCATGCCGAAGTAAGTCCAATCCAGAAGCAGTTCGTCATTGCAATGATCGAAACCTTTGGAGAGGCGCTTCACAGCGGAAGCCCGGTCAAAATCCTGAGAGCCAGGAAGATGATTGAAGAGAACCTGCCTAAATTAGAGGACTGGGATCCTCTGGCAGAGTTTGATCTTGACTTAACCCCTGTTGATGACTGGGATGATCCCTGGGCAGACGAGGCTGACTGGGAGGAGCCTGAGCAGGACCAGGAGGAAGAAAATGAGAAAAAAGCGAATGTAGGTTTTGGATTCTTCTTTCCTTTCCGGAAAAAGGAGAAGGAATACCGGTCCTAAGAAAATGATCCATAGAAAATGAGGCCGGCACAGGATAGGTAACGTTTGAAATAATCAAGAAAGGGGGCTGCATCGTGAAGTGGGAATCGAATCCGGGAACAGAATATGAGCCTGATCAGTGGGACAGCATTTTTGAAGATTATGATCAGGAACAGGACGAGAAAGAAGAAAAGGAAAAGCAGGCAATAGAAGATGAACAGGTCCGGATCCTTGAAGGAAGCATCCAGCTCCTGGAAGCCATAGAGAAGCTGCTGGAAAAAGGCCTGCGCCATGAGATGCCCCGTGACTTTAAAGAACTGCTCGGTAAAGGACCGGACAGTTACTGTAAGGGCAGCCCCGATACAGACCGGATGCTGATCCAATATAGCAAAGAACTTTATTTCAGGGATCGTTTCAGAGAGCTATGTGAAGCTCATGAGATTGACAAAAAGACCTATAAGATCTTCTTGAAGCGACTGTATCCGCAAGCGAACTCTGACGCCCTTTGCGAAATGCGAAACTGGCTGAATGAACAACGCGACCAGGCGCCATATTGTCCCCAGAAGGAGTGTAATTACCTGTTCTTAGGCATCATCCTTCTTCTGGTCTTCGGCTACCTGGTCCTCTACGGGGTACCGCCTCTGTATGCAGTCTTTCCGACTTTTCTGGTGGGCGTCCACTATGCCCTCTACCGGATCCTGTATCCGAAGTATGGAGGTCTGGGAAGCCATGTCCGCATCAGTTTCTTTCTCATGCTGGCTCTCTTCTTTTACGGGGAAAGGATTCAGCTTGATCCGGCTGCTAAGGAAGGGATCTTCTTTATGACAACAAACTACATAGACATGCTCTTTATCACAGGGATGATGTACCTGCCTGAGCTGATCGGACAATCTGCCCGAAAAAAGGACAGAGAAATGAAGCAGGTAAATAGACACATCCGGGAAGGAGGGGTATAATGATCTTATAAATCTTTTCAAAAAACAGTATTGCAAGGAGGAAAATCCATGGATCTGACATCCGGACGTATAGGGAAAACACTGGTGAAGTTCAGTATGCCGATCGTGCTGGCTTTCCTCCTGCAATCTATCTACGGTGTAGCGGACCTGTTTGTGGTCGGACATTTCGGCGGGACCTTTGCCTTAGCGGGCGTCAACATGGGCAGCCAGATCATGGATTTCGTCCTGGGAATCGCAACAGGCCTGCTGGGCGGCGGCAGGATCATTATCGCGCAGTATACAGGAAGCAAGAGAACGGAGGACGTCAAACAGACGATCATTACCATGTTCCAGTTCATTTTCTTCTTATCCCTGTTCCTGACGGTGATCCTGCTCTTATTATGCTCTCCCATCCTGGCCGTCATGCAGACCCCGGCGGAAAGCTACAGTGAAGCCCGAAATTACTATATGATCTGTTCCACCGGAATCCTCTTCATCTTCGGATACAATACCGTATCCGCTGTCCTGAACGGGCTGGGGGATTCCAGGACGCCTCTTTATTTTGTAGTCATATCTACTTTTATCAATATTATACTGGACCTGACCCTGGTAGGCGCATTCCATATGGGCGCATTCGGAGCCGGACTGGCAACCGTGATCGCCCAGGGGATCAGCTTTCTTCTGGGTATCCTCTATCTGGTCAGGAAGGGCCTGCTCCCGAAGATCCACAGTCTTTTCTCGGCTTTTCACCGGGAGATCGCCAGGGATTTTCTTCGGATCGGCATCCCCTCCTGCTATCAGAATTCCATTCTGAATGTTTCTTTGGTCGTAGTGATCGCCGTCGCTAACAGCATCAGCGTCTACGCCGCTGCAGCGGTCGGTGTCTGCGCCAAGTTAAACTACATTTTTATCCTCCCGGATATCGCGATCTCTACCGCAGTGACCGTCCTGGTCTACCTGGTGCCCTTCTTCCAGGGTGTGTGGAAAGAATCTGCTGTGTAAAGGTACCTACTTCAGGAAAGTGCAATCCACCGATGTCCCATCCTTATAATGGATCTCCACGTTCTGGGTGGAATCCGTATCCACCCAGAGGGTGTCATATGCCGAAGGAATGATACCCGGCAGTATTTTCTCAATCTCTTTTTTATTGGTATAGACTTGCTCCGATGTCAGGTTTCCGTTCTCATCAACCTTGTCCGGATCATATATTCTGATCTCCCTGATCCCTTTCCGGAAGTCCGGCAGGGTAATCCCGTTCTTTTTCAGGAGGGCCAGGGTTTTGGTGAAGGATGGATAGATCAGGATCGAATCATTGAAGTCTCCGTAGTAATAGGAGGAGGCTTCATCCACATTTTTTACGGTACAGTCAATCTGAGCAATCGGAATCTCCCGACTGACTGTCTCCGGGGTCATGTTCTTCACATCTTCCTGCAGGGCTCTGAAAAGCTCCTGCTTTTTGCTCATGTCCTGGTTGGCATAGACAGAAAACATGATATCATCCAGAACAAAATCCAGGGATTCCAAAGCCTCGGCTTCTTCATGCAGGCTGGGATACAGGAATCTCTTGAACTCCGGATAGGCATAAAGCCATGCGTACTCTTCTTTTATTTTTTCCGCTTCGATCCGATAACGACGGTATCTTTTCTTCCCATTTTTTTCGGTCATCCGGACCTGTATCGTCAGGTATTCCTTTGACTCTTCATCCGGTTCAGAAAGCTGACATTCGGATGCAAGCTTTGTCAGGAAGCCGTAAACCCGGTCATCTGCAGGCAGTTTCATCTCCTCCAGAAGATCGCTGTCATTAGAATAATTCTGCATGGCAGCCCCATCGAACACCGCGATATCCCGGATCGAATCCTGAGCCGGCACCATCCTCTCATACCGCTTCATCCCAAACAGAGAAAAAACGGCGATCAGGCAGATGATGCCCCCGCTGACCAGCAGCCGGTACTTCCCGGAAGCCAGTTTCCGAAACGATGGCACATAGATCATCTGGATCAATGCGTAAGCCAGCAGACAGCCAAAGATCAGACCAAATACGAACCAGGCTCTTGAAAATGATGGCGTGATCGTTCCGAAGAACAAGCCAAGCAAGAGGGAGGCAGTGATGGTCAGGATGATCTGGATCACTGCGGCGGGCACCGCAAATGCCATGGATCTTCC
>CAMOYC010000133.1 GCA_946629665.1 uncultured Lachnospiraceae bacterium | reverse complement strand
TGACAGCCCGGCATCGGGTCTGGCGAAAAACCGGCAGGTTTTCTATGGGAATGCAGTGTAACTTGAGAAGTATTTTGGCAGGGGGGAGAGGACAGCAGGCTGGGAGCTGACCATTTGCGTTAGTTTGCGTAGTTGAGGTTTGCGCTAGCTTCCGTCACCGAGCGCTTGTCCGAGCGAAGCGAGTTTGCGCGAATGACGGATCATCAGCGCGCGAACCGAAATAGCAAACGCAACGGGTCAGCTCCCAGCCTGCTGTCCTCCCCCCTACAAAAAAACGGCAAGTTCCCATGCTTTATCGCATGAAAACCTGCCGTTTAGGGAAGTAAATTTTTATTTATCCTGATTCTCTTCGAGCCATCTCTGGTTTAAGCTGATCACCCTCATCATAGCCTCGGGGCCGGGGGCTCCGATGGTGTTGCGTCGCTTGATGCAGGTCGCAATTGCGATGGCATCGTAGATGTCTTCTTCGAAGACCGGGCTGATGGCCTTGTATTCTTCCAGACTCATCTCGTCCAAGGAGATTCCCTTGTCGATGCAGTGGAGGACCAGCTGGCCCACGATGGTGTGGGCGTCGCGGAAGGGTACTCCCTTTCCTACCAGGTAGTCTGCCGCGTCTGTGGCGTTTGTGAAACCGTTTGCGGCGCTCTTTTCCATTACCTCGGGATGGAAGCTCATGGTCTTCAACATGCCGTTAAAGAGGACGATACAGCCTTTGGCGGTATCGTAGGCGTCAAATGTCAGCTCCTTGTCTTCCTGCATATCCTTGTTGTAAGCGAGGGGCAGGCCTTTCATGGTGGTCAGCAGGGAGAGGAGGGCGCCGTATACTCGTCCGGTTTTTCCTCTTACCAGCTCGGCGATGTCGGGATTCTTTTTCTGGGGCATGATGCTGCTGCCGGTGGAATAAGTGTCATCGATCTCCACAAATCCGTACTCGTTGGAATTCCACAGGATGATCTCTTCGCAGAAACGAGAGAGATGCATCATGATCAGGGACAGGGCGCTCAGGAATTCGATCACATAGTCCCTGTCGGACACGGAGTCCATGCTGTTTAATGTAGGACCGTAGAATCCCAGCAGGGATGCGGTCATTTCCCGGTCGAGGGGATAGGTGGTGCCTGCCAGTGCACCGGATCCCAGCGGGCAGTAATTCATGCGGGCGTAAATATCTGTGAGTCTGCTGTAGTCTCTCTTGAACATCTCCATGTAGGCGCCGATATGATGGGCGAGAGTGAGGGGCTGGGCCTTCTGCAGATGGGTAAATCCGGGCATAGCTGTATAGAGATTTTTCTCCATCAGATTCTGGCAGGTCTCCAGCAGATGGTAGATCTCGGTGCGGACTGCCACGATCTCATCCCGGGTATAGAGTTTCATGTCCAGGGCTACCTGGTCATTGCGGCTTCTGCCGGTGTGGAGCTTTTTGCCGGCGTCACCGATCCGGTCAGTGAGGACCGCCTCCACGAAGCTGTGGATATCCTCATATTCTTCCGTGATCTCAAGCGAACCGTTTTCTACGTCCTCAAGGATTCCTTCGATTCCTGTCTGGATCTGGTCCAGTTCTTCTTCTGTCAGTATGCCGATGGAGGCGAGCATCTTTGCGTGGGCAATGCTGCCTTCCATGTCATGTCGGTATAATCGTTTATCAAAATTGATGGACGCATTGAAGTTGTAAACCAGTTTGTCGGTTTCTTTGGTAAAGCGTCCTCCCCATAATTGTGCCATTGGTGTTCCTCCGGATTCTTTTTTCTTTTTTAACTACATTTATCCATTCTACATGAAAAAGCAGTTCATGACAAGAAAAAGAAATATTCTGCGAAAGAAATTTCATGGATGATATTTCTTGTGCGTAAGGGGCAATTCATGTATAATAGGAGTTGCGTCTGCGCATTTTGGATTTTCAGTGATTTTTTATTCATTATAATTCGTGCCGGATGCATGAATATATAGGTTAGAGAGGATAGAATACTTCAATGGGACGGAAACAAATCATAAGCAGTTTGCTTCTGCTGATCACATCGATCATATGGGGACTGGCTTTCGTAGCCCAGAGTGTCAGCATGGATTATATAGAGCCCTTTACTTTTATCTGCCTGCGGTCTGTGATCGGAGGGCTGGCCCTCTTACCTGTGATCAGAGTATATGACAGCCTTAATATAAAAAGGGAAGAAAATGGTCCGGCCGAAGAGTCAGGATCTGATGAGAGTCCTGATTCCGGTTCCCATGGCGAATGGAACAATCGGCAGCTTTGGAAAGCCGGCATCATCTGCGGCCTTTTTCTTTTTCTTGCCAACTGCTGTCAGCAGACGGGCATTCAGTACACGACAGCCGGCAAGGCCGGTTTTATCACGGCATTTTATATCGTGATCGTCCCTGTGCTGGGCATTTTCTTCCGAAAAAAATGCGGCCTGCTCACCTGGATTGGCGTGGTGATCGCACTGGCCGGACTCTATCTGCTTTGTATTACGGAACGGATGACAATCCAACAGGGGGACCTGCTTGTCCTGCTCTGTGCTTTCATGTTCTCCGGGCAGATCCTGTCCATCGACCATTTCGCGGGCCAGGTGGATGGGATGAAGATGGCCTGTATCCAGTTCTTTGTCGGAGCGGTCCTGGCCTTCTTTTGTATGTTCATCTTCGAGAAACCGGATATCCACTCTATCATGGATGCGGCGATCCCCATCTTGTATACGGGTATCATGTCCACCGGTGTTGGTTATACCCTGCAGATCATCGGACAAAAGAATCTGAACCCGACGGTCGCTTCCCTGATCATGAGTCTGGAGTCAGTATTCTCAGTCCTGGCCGGATATCTGATCCTGCATGAGGTGCTCACCTTCCGGGAGGGGATCGGATGTGTGCTCATGTTTATCGCTGTAATCCTGGCTCAGCTGCCTGACCGGACTGCAGTGGCGGAATAAATATGCAGGCTGAGTCAATATATCCTTGAGTTTTGTTCCATTTTATGATAGATTTGATATAGTTGCTTTTCATTGCCGGAATTCTTTACGGATTTCCGGATGATGTGAAACGATAGACAATCCTGCATTTGCGGGAAATAGAAGAAAAGAGGAGAGTGTAGATTATGAAAAAAGTAACAGCTTTATTACTCAGTATGGCTATGGGTATGTGCCTGCTTGCAGGATGCGGCAGCGCAAGCACAGGAGAGAGCGAGAGTTCCACCGCAGCAGCAGAGAGTGGGATCACCACCGTCACAGAGGGAACACTTACCATGGCAACGAACGCTTATTTCCCGCCTTATGAGTACTATGAGGGAAGCGAGATCGTTGGTATTGATGCAGAGATCGCTGCAGCAGTAGCAGAGAAGCTGGGTCTTGAGCTTAAGATCGAAGATATGGAGTTCGATTCCATCATCACAGCTGTTCAGACAGGAAAGGCTGATATGGGTCTTGCCGGCATGACCGTAACCGATGAGAGAAAGCAGATGATCAACTTCACTGATACCTATGCAGAAGGTATCCAGTCCGTAATCGTTAAGGAAGATTCCGATATTGCTAACGTCCCTGATGACCTTACCGGAAAGAAGATCGGCGTTCAGCTTTCCACAACAGGCGACATCTATGCGACAGAAGAATTCGGCAAAGATAATGTTGAGCAGTTCAATAAAGGAAATGACGCAGTTGCAGCTTTAGTTGCAGGCAAGATTGATGCGGTTATCATTGATAATCAGCCGGCTATTTCCTATGTCGGAGCGAATGAAGGATTAAAGATCCTTGATACTTCCTATGCAACAGAAGAGTATGCAGCTTGTATCTCCAAGGACAATGAGGCTCTTTTAGAAGCAGTGAACGGAGCTCTTGCAGAACTGAAAGAAGATGGAACGATCCAGGGTATCCTTGATAAATACATCAAATAATACATTTTGTTGATTTGGAGGGAGATCGCCTGAGGCAATCTCCCTCTTATTTTATTAATTATACCGATAGAAAAGAGGAATACTATTTTGAGTGATTGGTTTGCAGATATCCATGCGAAATTTGTCCTGGACTTTATAGAGGGACAGCGCTGGATGTACATCGTAGATGGTTTGAAAATAACCATTCTGGTTACATTGTCCGCTCTCGTGCTTGGTTTGATCCTGGGCGCCCTGGTTGCGGTGATCCGGACGACCCACGATCAGCTTCGGGATGAGTCGAAAAGAGGTTTAAAACACATTTTGCTGAATGGCGCAGATACGCTTTGCCGACTTTATCTGACTGTGATCCGAGGAACGCCGACACTGGTTCAGCTGCTCCTTATGTTCTTCGTATTTATGCCCCCATCAGCCAGCAAGGTTTCCGTGGCAATCCTTACCTTTGGAATCAACTCCGGTGCCTACGTGGCGGAGATCTTCCGTGCCGGTATCATGGCGGTGGACGGGGGCCAGATGGAGGCCGGCCGGTCTCTGGGCCTTGGCTACGTGGATACCATGGTGGAGATCATCATGCCCCAGGCGATCAAGAACTGTCTGCCTGCGCTGGTTAATGAGATGATCACCTTGTTCAAGGAGACTTCCATCTGTGGTTACATCGGCTTAAACGAGTTGACCCGAGGCGGCGATATCATCCGTGGTGTCACCTTCGATGCTTTACTTCCTTTGCTGGTAGTAGCATTGATCTATCTTGCATTAGTTATGGTATTGACCTGGTTCATGGGCATCGTGGAAAGGAGGCTGAGAGAAAGTGATATACGTTAATGATCTTTGCAAATCTTTCGGCAGCCACAAGGTTCTGAAGGGAATTACAGAGCATATTGAAACAGGTGAGAAAGTAGTTATCATCGGGCCTTCCGGTTCCGGTAAATCCACTTTTTTGCGCTGCCTGAATCTTTTAGAGCGCCCCACATCCGGCCAGGTGATCTTTGACGGCATCGACCTGACGGATCCCAAAACCGATATCAATAAAGTGCGTGAACATATGGGAATGGTATTCCAGCACTTTAATCTGTTTCCTCATAAGACGATCATGGAGAACATCACCTTAGCTCCCATCAAGCTGAAACTGATGAAGTCTGACGAGGCGAAGGAAGAGGCCCTTAGACTCCTCAGGCTGGTTAACCTGGAGGAGAAGGCAGATGCCTATCCCGGCCAGCTCTCCGGCGGACAGAAGCAGCGTATCGCTATCGTGCGTTCTCTGGCTATGAAGCCCAAGATGATGCTCTTTGACGAACCCACATCCGCTCTTGACCCTGAGATGGTAGGAGAGGTTCTCGAAGTTATGAAGGGCCTTGCAGACCAGGGAATGACCATGGCGGTCGTAACCCATGAGATGGGATT
>CAMOYC010000132.1 GCA_946629665.1 uncultured Lachnospiraceae bacterium | reverse complement strand
TGCGTGTAACGAGCGCGCTTGCCATCAAACTCATACTCCATGACGTGTCTCGGTGCGTCACAGTGCGTTCCGGTATGCATGGTGCAGTTGATTCTCTGAGTCAGAACGCCGCCCTTAGCCATAGTATGAGTGTTGTCGATTTCCGGTTTGTCAAAATACGGCCATCTTGGAATCTCAGCGCCAAACGGATGAGTCAGATCTACATATACTTTTTTACCCATGTTTAAAATCTCCTTATTATACTTTGTTCAAATGTTTACGTTATCTTAGCAGGTCAGGTATCCGCCGGAGCAGTCGTAGTTTCCGCCGGTCATGAATGCACTTGCCTCGGAGGACAGGAACAGAGCGAATCCAACGAAATCATAAGGCTCAGCCAGTCTGCCGATCGGCTCTCTCTTCAGGAAGTTCTTGTAAACTTCCGAATCAGGATCGAACATCCACTCGGTCAGCTCGGAACGGAATACGGTCGGGCACAGGGAGTTTACATTGATGCCATACTTTGCAGTCAGATCGCAAGCCATGGAGGAAACCATCAGGTCTGCGCCACCCTTGGATGTGCAGTAACCAGTGTATCCAGCCATACCTCTCTTGGATCTCTGAGAAGTAACGACGACCATCTTGCCGCCCTTGCCCTGAGCTACCATCTGCTCTGCAACGTACTTGCAGACGATGTATACGGATTTGCAGTCAGCGTCCATGATGAACTGCCAATCTTCAACAGACTGGTCCAGGATGTTAGCCGGCTTGTTGTAACCGTGGCAGATTGCCAGGATGTTAACTTCACCATACTTCTCTACGCATGCAGCGATCAGAGCCTTAACGTCCTCTTCCTTCTGCGGATCTGCTGCGAAGTAAGCGCAGTCGATGTCCTCAGCTACGAACTCGTCCTGCAGCTCCTGCAGCTTAGCAGCGTTACGTCCGGTCATGAATACCTTTGCGCCGGCATAACCATATGCCTTAGCCAGTACACGACCCAGAGCTCCGGTTGCTCCTGTTACCATTGCAACCTTACCCTCTACGGAAAACATATTGTTTACAAAGCTTTTTTCAACGTTTACCATTTTCTATCTCCTCCGTTATCTCTTGATTAGTTCTCAGGATAGTTGATGATAACCAGCATCTTAGCCGGCTTATCAGTCTCGTTTACCAGGCCGCGTCCTTCGTTTGGCGGGAAGCTGATGCTCTCGTTAGCGTGGATCACATACTTGGTGCCTTCTTTGTCGGTTACAGTCATTTCGCCTTCCAGAACGAAGTAAACCTTCTCCAGCGGGTTATCCTCGTAAGCCCAGTCAGCGCCGCCGCCCGGCTCAAACTCGGAAATACCGATCCAGAATTTCTCTGCGCCAGTCTCGTCTTTTCCGTGGTAACGCTTGCAGGTTACGCCGAAATGTCCTGGTGGGAAATAAGGTTCTAATTCCTGGTAAGTTCTTTTAATCATGATAGTACCTCCTTATTGTGAATCATGATAACAAGTCTATTAAAAGTGTGATACTTGTTAAGCTGTGTGATGTTCTGCTGCGTGGTCCTTATTGAACTTGTACTCGTTCAGGAAGGATACCAGGATGGTAACCAGAACGGCGCCGCATGCAAAGATCATGTAAGCTACGCTCAGGTTTCCGATAGCGTTGGTAACGATTCCGTTAACCACGAAGCACCATGCTGTAACGAATCCCTGGATCGGGAATACGACGGAGTTGACCTTGTCGAATCCCTGACGTCCGAATACGGAAGTCGGAAGGGAAGTGGTGAAGTTGGCGGATCCGCCGATACCCATACCGATCATAGCGATGGACAGGTAGAACAGGAATCCAACCTGGCCGTGAGCCAGAACGTTGATAACCAGTGCAGCGGCATACCAGATACCGAATCCCTGCATGGTCTTCTTGGTTCCGATCTTGGTATCGATGACTCCGATGAGCCAGGAACCGAATACTCCGACCAGTGCGACGATGGTCATCAGAGTCAGAGCTCCGCCCTGAGACATACCGAAGTCGCGGATGTTACGAGTTACCAGCTGCTGCATAACTCCTACGGAGCAGATCTGGAACAGACCTGTGTACAGTGCAACCAGCCAGGTTTCCTTGGTCTTCAGCAGTTTGCCGGTGGTCCAGCCGCCGTCATCTACCTTGGTGTGATACTCTCTCGCATAAACTTCGTCAGATACGTTGTCCGGATTCATGCCTCTTTCCTGCGGAGTGTCTCTGATCAGGATCAGTCCGACAACACCCAGGATAACAGCTGCGACACCGATTGGAATGGAAGCGGCGTTGATGCTTCCCATGGCTGCTACCAGTCCGGTGAGCAGTGCTACGTAAGATGCAGATGCCAGGTTATGTCCCATGGTGGTGTAGCCCATGACGATTCCCTTCTTCTTGGGGAACCAGTGTGCGACCAGTGTTCCGCCTGCAACATATCCTGCAGACATCATACCTGTGGCGCAGACGGTCATTGCAACAAAGTATACCGGGATGGATGTTGCATTTCCGCAGATGATGTAAGCGATACCACTGATGATGGTGAAGATACCAGCTGTGTATCTGGGTCCGATCTTACGATTGATCTGTCCGACGATGATAAATCCTACAACTGCCAGCATTCCCGCATATCCATTGGTCTGGATGACGGTGCCCGGTTCTACCCCGATGTTAGCAGCAGCGGTCGGAGCCAGTACGTTGGTTCCATCGTTGATCATTCCTACATAGAAGTAGAACATAAGCAGGCAATAGAGGATCGTCCCCCATCCGGCTTTTCCAAAATTGTTGAGTGACTGTTTGTTGTTTGCCATTGTACCCTTGCGCGGTGCTTATGACACCGCTTTTCCTTTCTTTTCAATAATTGATGGTAACTAGTCTATGCTATTTCAGGCCCAGAATCTGACGAGCTTCGTCCGGAGTAGCAGGCTCGCATCCGAATTCACGGATCACGCGAACGGCTCTCTCGATGAACTGCTTGTTGCTCTCAGCAAGCTGGCCTTTTGCATACATAACGTTATCTTCCATACCAACACGGATGTTTCCACCCAGAGCGATGGCTGCATACATGATCTCCATAGCACTGTGGCCTACGCCGAAGCAGGACCATGTGGAGCCCGGGCACAGCTGATCCATGGTTTCCTTCATGAATACCAGGTTCTTGGTGTTTCCGGGGATACCATTAGCGCATCCCATGCAGAACTGGAAGTGCAGAGGTGCTTTCAGCACGCCCTTCTTTACATAGTAAGCTGCGTTAGCGATCATACCGGGGTCAAATGCCTCGATCTCCGGCTTGGTGTTGGTCTCCTGGAACAGTGCTCCCAGCTCCTCCAGGAACTTCGGGCTGTTCAGGAACAGGCCGCTGTTCAGCCAGTTCATGGATCCGCAGTCATAGGAAGCCATCTCCGGCTTCAGCTCCTTAACATGCTCCATTCTGGTCTCATCGGTAGCATTGATGTCGCCAGAGGTGGTCAGGTTCAGGATGATGTCGCAGTCAGGGTGCTTCTCGTGGATCAGTTCAACTGTCTCACGGAACAGGTTGTGATCCATGGTTCCGTCGCCGTTCTCATCTCTCATGTGCAGATGAGCGATAGCAGCGCCGGCTTTCCAGCACTCATAAACGTCTTCGCAGATCTCTGCCGGTGTCATCGGCACGTTCGGGTTGTTTTCCTTCTTCGGCCATGCTCCGGTTACAGCAGCAGTAATGATTCTCTTGTTCTTCAAAGCTTTGTCCATAGTATATCTCCTCCTCTATTTATAAAGCATTTTGATCAGATAAGCGTTCAGGTCCTCGTTGCACTTCTTGATGTCTTCATCGGACCACTTGTAGAAGCCCTCGCCGCTCTTGAATCCCATCTTTCCTTCTTCCTTCATCTTGGTCAGAAGCGGGGACGGACGGTGGCTGTCCTCGATATGAGCCAGAACGTAGTCGTGGATGTTATAAGTCAGGTCAGTTCCAACCATATCGGAATTTTCTAAAGGTGCCAGCTGAGGGAGTCTCAGTCCAAAGGAGTTCTTGATGGCTGTGTCGACGGTTGCTGCATCGGCAATTCCGTTCTCGACGATGGAGATAGCCTCCCTCCACAAAGCGTGCTGCAGACGGTTGGCAATGAATCCCGGTACGTCTTTATTGCAGAGACAGGGCTTCTTGCCGATCTTCGTCATGAATTCCATAACAGCATCTGCTGTTTCCTGGCTGGTCGCTTCAGTGCGGACTACTTCTACCAGCGGGATCAGGTGACCCGGGTTCCAGAAGTGAGTTCCTGCAAAGCGTTCTTTATGTTCAAGATTCTGACTGATCTCAGTCGGGCTCATAACAGAAGTATTGGTGCAGAAGATGCAGTCCGGTCTCAGTCTGGCTTCAAGTTTTGCGAAGGTCTCACGCTTGAGATCCATGTTCTCGAAAACTGCCTCGATGACCAGGTCAGATCTCTTAACCTCTTCACTATCCAAATCAGTGGTGAATCCGATTCTGGAAAGGCGCTCTTCCAGTTCCGCTTCCGTCAGGACTCCTGCTTCGACCAGCTGTTTGGTATTCTCACGGATCCCTGCGGCAACATCGACCTCTCTTACGTCATATACGGTGATGTTGTGCTCCGGTGCGGAAGAGGCAACGAATGCGATGTTCTTTCCCATCAGTCCTCCACCGACAATCAATACATTTTTGATCGTACTCATAGTTACTTCCTTTCTATGTCATTTCATTATATTAGGAACGCCTTAATATAAAGCAAGGGGTGTGCCAACTAAAGCCTTCCCAACTTTCCAACGTTTTCTGATAATTGTCGGGCAAACACATGTTGCAAAATAACAACATGTCTCAATTCCGCATCATTTTGTGATGCAGAATTGAGACATGCCGATTCATTTTTTATGTAATTTCCGATATAATACGCTTCTGTGAATCCCCAGCTTCGCAGAGGTCTTATTGATGGATCCTCCGCATTCTCTCATGATTTTTTTGATGTACTCCTGTTCGGCATAATCCATGAACTCTTTCAGATTGAGGAATTCACGCATCGTCAAACCCTGAGGTCTTCCGGCCTCATCGATCTCACCGTATTCCGCAGTCGGGATCGGAGTAAAGATCAGCTCATTTCCAGGGCTGACCACATAGATTCTTTCTATTACATTACGCAGCTCACGGATATTCCCCGGCCAGTAATAGTTCAGCATCGTCTCCACTGAAACATCGGCCAGTACTTTATGGGTTCCGTACTTAGCATTCAATTCATCCAGAAACATCTGTGCAATCGGGATGATATCTTCTTTTCTCTCAATAAGAGGAGGCAGTTTGATGGTGAACACGCTGAGCCGGTAATAAAGATCATCACGGAACGCCTTCTCCTCCACCAGCTTCTCCAGGTCGCGATTGGTTGCGCAGATCAC
>CAMOYC010000131.1 GCA_946629665.1 uncultured Lachnospiraceae bacterium | reverse complement strand
AGGATGCCAGAAGATAACTCATATCCCCGCCAAGATATAAGCCCGCAACGCCTTCACAGCTCGTTCCAGGATATTGGCCATTGTACATTGAGGCAACAGACCCATCATTATATGTAGGTGCTTCCTGTATTGGTTCCTCATAATATATAGGTTCTTCCCATATCGGCTCTGTATGTTCCGGTTCAGATTCAACATATGTCGGTTCCTCATAGTATTCCTTCTGTGGTTCCGGAGTCTCTACTGCTTTTTCAACAGGTCTAGCTGTTGGAGCAGGAGTAGCCGTCTTTGCTGGCACTGCAGTTGTTTTAGGAGTTGCAGTCGGTGTTGGGGAAGGTTTTGGAGTTGGTGTTACTGCAGATACAGCAGTTGGACTGGCTGTTATATCTACATCTTCCGTTTCATCACTCTCTTTACTTTCGGCTTCCTTTGCTGCTGTGCATCCAGAAATCAGGAATCCGCACAGCAATATCGTAATTATCTTCTTCATTCTATTGTCCCTTTCTATGCCTCCTGGAATTCCGGCCAGTCCCGCATGTCTTCCTTGAAGAAATGGCCATTATTCCATTGGCGTCTTTCTTTTGAAACGTCGACCCAGTTATGTCTCTCGATTCCATATTCGTCATAATGATCCAGGCAGTAATTCATGATCAGATTGATCTTTGCCTTCTTAAGGATCCTAAAATAGTTGCATCTGGATAAGCCGCATGCCTTGCGGATCACCTGCTGGGATTCTCCATAGAAGCTCCTTCTGGCCATCACTTCTCTTTGCTCTTTATCCAGCGACTGGTTGAAGATCTTTGATAATCCTTTTACCAGTCTGTAACTTCGATCATCTTCCGTCAGCAGCTTTACGTTCTGATCAATACTGGGTTTGTAGTTGGTTGGTCCGCTTTTTAAGATCGATGTCGTATTCGATGGATACAGATACCGGTTATAGTTCGGTTCCACTACTGCCAGGAATGTATCAGGATCGAAATACATCATTCTTGGATTTCTGTAGATCTCAAGGATGTCTTTCCAGACACCGATCAGCTTATTCAGCCGCTGTTCCGGTGTGGCAGGCATCGTGATGATCTCATTCCACGTAATCATTCTGTCCTCTCCCCGCTTCGCTGAGTACTGCCATGACAGAGGAGATCTCAGAATCCGTAAACATCTGGTGTTCCGATCTCCAGTCAAAGTCCTGTTCACCGAGAATATGCTTTGCCCGTTTTACCGCAAGAGAATCTTTCTGCCGTATCAGCTCATAAAATGCAATCCGCCTTGAGTCTCTCACCTGCTGATTCAGGACATAGATCTGTCCCTCCATCTGCATTACCTGATCGGCTACATATTTCAGGACCAGCTTCTCCGTGCGAAGCTCCGGTATAAGAGAAGGATCATGGTCTTTCTCAATGGCCACCGATATATCCTCCATTTTGTTAACCGCATCGATCAGCTCTTTATAAATTGAAACCATATCGTTCACTCCTATGTTTGGGGCAAATTGCCCCAAGACTCCTATCCGGCATTTGAATCTGAATAAATCAGCTCTTCCAGTGTTTCCTGGACTGATCGAAGCAGTTCATTCAGATTCTGACGTTCCAGAGGTGTGAGAGTTTCCAGATCCACCTTTGAAAGATACTTATTCATCCGATCCAGTTTTCCTGTAATCTCCCGATTCATATCCTTCGGCTTTTCCTCAGGAACCGGCAGCTCTTCCGTCTGCACCTCCCGGGAATTAAACTCCGCAAGTAAGTTTTTTACTGTGCCATCCGAAATGCCGGTCATAGATGAGATCCACTCCCGTTCGCGGCCTTCCGGCTTCTTATTGTGCTCAATCAGCCATTTATAGATCCTGTGAAGCCGCCAGACTTTCTGACGTTTTTCCTCTTTCGAATCGGCGTGATAGGCATTGCTGCAGATCGCTATCACATCAAACATTTCGTTTTCCGCCAGGCTATCAAGAAACTGGCACGGCACCTGTCCAAACAGTTCCTTCCCAAGGTATTTATAGGACTTCCCCTCTTCAGTAAGCCTCTTGATCGCAAGGAACCGTTTATGCCCGGTATTCAGTACAATTCTGTTTCCTGTCTTCATAACAAGAAGCGGCTGAAGCAGTCCCACTTCCTGAATGTTCTCCATACGGTAATTGATTTCCTGTTCCGTCGGCTCTCCGATGTTTCCGTCATACGTGTTTATTTCATCGAGATCGAGATAAACGATTTTTGCTTTCTTTGCTTCCGCAAGACTTGCTTCGTTAAGCAGTCCGTTTTCCTTATCCGTCAACAGTCCCATCTTTATCCCTCCATGACTTCTTCGATCAGATCTCTGTAATCCTGAGCTACGTTCGCTTTCTGGTTATCGATCAGGATCCCGCTCTGGAATCCGGCATCTTTTACCGGCTTTGCCTGGAAGCGGATACGGCTTTTGAACACATGTTCGTCACCATACATGTTGTGGATCCGTTCGCAGTAGTTGCGATCGGTATTGTTCCTCTGAAGCATCGTGATCAGGATCTTGTAATCGAAATAAACACCGTCGATCTGCTCCAGGATCTCCTTGCAATGCTCAAGCGTCAGTGTGATCCCGTCCTCAGACCCCTTATCGGCAATGGTCGGAATGATCACTTCATCGCAGGCACATAATGCGTTGGTGCTGCACATATTGAGAGATGGATTGTTATCAATAACGATCTCGTCATACTCTTTCAGGCTTTTGAGAGCCCTTCTGAGCTTGAACTGCTGGATCCCGGCAGTCTCCTGCAGCATTCTTCTTTCGATCGCAAAGAGGTAGATACTGGATGGTACAATATCCAGATTTCTTACTTTTGTCGGCATGATGCCTTCCCGGATCTCCGCCTTTCCTGCCATCACGTCAGTGATTGTCTTTTCCGGCAGCTGATCGCCGAGAAGAATATTTGAGAGGTTCGCCTGTCCGTCAAAATCTATAAGCAGCGTTTTCCTGCCTGCGTATGCAAACCCTGCCGCGAGATTCATTGCTGTTGTTGTTTTCCCTACTCCGCCTTTAACGGTTAATATTGCTCGAATCATCGTTTTTTACCTTTCTTTACCATTTCTTCCACCATGGTCCGGATCCATACCATTCATCCGTCCATGGATCAAACAGAACACTCTGTTTCTTATTCGCAGCTGCGCCTTGATCAATCGGCACAGTATTTCCTGGTCTTTCTTCATCGCATTGAGGAACAGACTGCAAAAGCCATTGGAGCCCTGCTGCGGTCAATGCGAGAGTTCCTGCCAGTGCAAGCATGGAAAGCAGATTATGCGTCGTAATGCCCGTAAATACCGCAATAAACGCAAGGCCGAATATAATTACTGCCGCAGTCATCAAAAGCCCTGTAATTGCCTGAAAAACGGTCTTTATCATCACACCAGTCTCCTTTCCTCCTATGCATTCATGCCCTGTAGGTGAATGCGTGAGATATTCCATGTTCCTTTGAGAATTCCCTCATATGCCGATCGATATCGATTGCGCTTCCCTCAACCATGATCATCAGGAACAGATCGTCTTCGCTGATGTCCGGATAATGGGAATGGATCTCATCCAGGTAAGCGCACTGCGCATCTTCCAGCAGATAGTCAACGCTCATCTTCTTCATCTTTTCGTCTCCCTCTATGATTGTTTTCTGGAGTTTTTCAATCAGTTCCTCAGCCATCTTTCGCTCTCTGCTGAGATCTGAGATTTCATTTTCCCAGTCAAATGTATCCAGCCGTTCCATCAGGTAACTCATATAGACCCGGATCCGGTTCATTGCCTTTACCGCTTCTCTCCTCTTGATCTCTTCTTCCGAAAGATTGGATGGATTCATACGTTCTTTCTTCCGCTGGATATAGATCTGGCAGTAGTTTTCTGAAACGCCGGTCATCTCCGCAACAAGCTTTACGGTTCTTCCCTTCGGCTTGATCCCCTGTTCTTTCTGCTTCTCAAGGATCTGCAGCGAGGCTTCGATCAGCCGATCTTTGATCTCGCCGGTATATTGCCGTGATTCATTGATCTGGTAGATGCTGCGTAACTGTTTCAGCTGCTCTTCTGTCACTTCATCGCCGTCTTTCGGCATCAGATCACCGAAATTCGCGATATCAACGTAGAAGGACTTACCATTGTTGTCACCAGCCCAGACATCATCCACCCGGACCTTGACTCCTTCACAAATCAATCTCGCCATTATCTTTTCCTCCTCAGGTGATACCCCATATCGTTGTGAAACCGTATTTTGCGATTTCTTTGTCATCTTCCTGCCGGTAAACAACCAGGTCATAATTGCCCAGTTCAGGCACGGAATACGCAAAGGTAACTGCTTCCCGCAGAGATTGACACTCCTGTTTTGCGATTACCCGTGTATTATCTGTAACCACCATTGCAAGATATGCCTTCACATGCGTATCCCCCATGACTCCATTGGATTGGGGCCATACGCTGATCCCAGATGGTTCGTAATCACCTTTACAAGATAGCCGTGCTTATCATGAATGTCCTCACGCATCACAACACCAAGATCCGTTGTGTTAAACATCTCCTGGTAAACCCATTCCCACAGGTTGGATGCGTCTTCACGTGTGCAGTTATTGACTGCGTCAACCGCCTTTTCATCTGTGATATCCGGCAGGGCATTAAGAATCGCGTTCAGTGCCTTAGTCATTTCTGTCTGGGCGGTTTCATCTCCGGAATAGGAGAAGTATTTGCTCATGAAGCGGCTTTTGACTTTATCCCGGAAGACGTCGGGGTTCACGCGCGCACGCGTTACATCCTCTTCCTCTTCAGTCTTACTAATAACAGTCTTTTTAAAGACAGTATTTGTTGTGGTCGGATTTTCCGTATACGGTTCGTCCGTGTACGGGTAATCCGTCACCGTCGGCACCGTGTACGGATTTTCCGTATACGGATTATCCGCTCCCGTTACCTCCGTGTACGGATTTTCCGTATGCGGTGATTTTTTCTCCAATTCATCCTCTTCTCTTGCCGGGCACGGAATATAGTTCTCGTTATCATGCGGATCCTCGTAGATCACGTAGTAGTACGATCCGAATCGTCCCTTATCCTTGCGTGCTTGCTGTTCCTGGCGGCTGACATACCCGTACTCAAGTAATTTATCGAGTCCCGTCTTAACCGCATCCCTCTTTTCCCGATGCCTGGCCGCAAGGTTCCGGATCGAGAAGTCCCAGTCATCCGGAAATTTCATCATGTTGCAGTAGAGCCCGATTTCTTTGTAGGAAAGACGCCAATCATCGAAGATTTCATTTGAGATCATGGTGAACTTCCCTGACCACACTTTTTTCAGTTTTGCCATGTTGTTTTTCCTTCTTTTTCAAGTCCTATTTCGGCATTGTTCCCAACACCGATTTTTGTGTAAAAATTTATACAAAAACTTTTTTCACGGCCTGCCTGATGTATAGTGTTCTTGCAGGAA
>CAMOYC010000130.1 GCA_946629665.1 uncultured Lachnospiraceae bacterium | reverse complement strand
CGTTTCAGGAAATCCTTTCCTTTACTTTTCCCCCTCTCCATGATATGCCTCCTTTCTTTCATCGGATATTTCTATCCTGTCTTTATCAGTCTCCTCTTCCTGCTCCTCAGTTCCTTTTGTGCTCCCGCGTCTTCTCATACAGATCACTGTGATGATCATAGCGGCGGTAAAAGACAGGACTGCCACCAACACGTATCCTCCTATCTGATCACCCAGCAGAGACGCTCCCGCAAATTGTCCGCTTATTGTCTGATGACTCATTCCGTTCATGTCTGTTATCACCGCAATAAGACAGACACACAGTCCGAAAGATAGTCCCCCCAGTGCCGTAAGAGCATTTCTGTTTCGTTTCTTTTCCAAAAGATCTGCCCGTTTGTGGAGTTGATCTATTCTTTCTTCTGTTGTTCTCACCTGATCTGACCCTCCTTTCCTGTTTTCTCTTCTACTAATTAAGACACAAAAAAAAGCCCGGTTCCCCGGGCAAAATGAAAAAAATTTATATAATTTTAAAATTACTGAACAGGCCTTCCGCTCAGATGGTTTCTGAGCGGGATCACCACGGCAAATGTCGTGAAGATAGGAATGAAATATCCCACATAAGCGGGCGTACCTTTCTGGGCAACCAGCAGGTTATAGATTCCATGATAGGTGGTGGTAACGGAGAGCAACCCCATAGTCCCGCCGATCTTCAGCCATACCTGGTCCCAGAAAGAAATGATCCCGATTCCGATGATCGCACCACATACCACATGCATGGCGCCGGTCCCGAATCCTCTGATCGCCAGATGACTCAGATGTTCTGCCCCGTTCTGGGCCAGATAACAGACATTCTCAAAAGTTGCAAAACCTACCGCTGTCATCATCACACTGGCAGACAGGTCTCCCTTATGGGGATCAAAAACCAGTATGAAGAATAAAATAGGTATCATTTTCATGATCTCTTCCACGAGAGGAGCGAGCGTCAGAGAAGCCGTCAGCATATCTGCGCCGCTTGCTGCAGCCAAAAAGGTACTGATATAAGAAGAAAGCAGGCAGGCGGTCATCCCGCTGACAACAAACAGAAGCATGGTTCTTCCCTGTCTGCGGACACAGAAGGCTGCAATGAAAAGCGGAGCAGCCAGACAGATGTAGATATTCTCAATATAATTCATTCATCCACCATCTTTCTGACTGCCGGTATAAACAAGACAAAGCATATCGACAGCAAAAAATCAAACCAGTAATAGGGATAAAGTATGGTGTTCCCTTCCCAGATACAGGAGGACGTCCACATGGCGTACTCCACGATACAGAAAAGAAGAGACATCATGTACAGCCCCAGTTTTTCTGCTCCTTCTTCCTGCTTCCTCACCCGGATCAGCCCTTTCGCAGCATTCCACATGATGACCGTCATCAGGACGGCAACAGCCAGATTGCTGACGTAATCCCCAAAAGTCATGTAGTAGGCACACATGGCAATCGTAAATGCAGGGATCAGATATAACATGATCGGGGCTTTGTCCTCCCCTTTTTTGTCTTTCACCAGCAATAGCAGGATCGCAAGAAACAAGTAGGAAGTATACCAGCTTAAGTTTGGAATAAAAGGGTACACGAGTGTTCTTGAATAGAAAATGTAATACAGGGTCCAGTACAGGTCTCCCAGAAAAAAGGTCACGAAAAAGAGACCCAGCAGGAGCCACTCCCTCCTGTGTTCCCGCACTGCTCTGACAAATGCAATCAAGGAACACAGACCGGTCAGGATCAGCTGAATGCTGTTATCCAAAGTCTCTATCATTGAGATCTCCCCTCATCTTTCTTACTCTGTCTGGCTTTAAGTTTGAAACAGAAGATCGTGATTGATACTCCAAGCAAAAACGCAATGATCGCGATCACGATATATCCCAAGGCTGCGCTGCCGGCAAAAATACTTCCGGTCATCTGCCACAAAGCTGTGTTCCAGTTTATAGTCCCCATGATCCTAGGCATAAAGGAAGCCAGGGTAATCAGCAGGACGAGGCTAAGAGAGACGGCTGCCGTCTGGATCATCCTTATTTTTCGGTTTTGGTCTGCCTCCACCAGAACTTCTGCTCTCATGTGCATTGCATGGATTCGTTCTTCATTCGTACGCATTTGTTAATCCCTCTTTCTCAAGTTCCTGTCTCATTTTCTTCTTCCCTCTGTCCAGCAAATGGTCGACCCTCTTGGTGCTTAATCCCATGACGGTGCCTGCCTCGGCATAAGTCATTCCCTCATAGTACACCAGCCACAAAGCCTCTTTCATCTTTGGGTCGATCCTCTCCAGACACCGGTGCAGGATCTGCTTTCTCTCCTCTTCCAGTGCCTTGGTCTCCAAAGGGGTATGATCACCGATGATCTCCTCATATTCATCCAGGGAAAACTGGCTGATCCGAGTTCTTTTGAAGTGGAATCTGGTCGCGAGATTCCTCCCGGTTTTGTATAGATACGCTCGAAAGCATCCTTCAGAAATCCTTGGTTTTTTGGCCATGATCCTGGCCATAGCCTCGATCATCAGATCCTCCGCATCATGCCAGTCGTTGAGATAACGATAGAGATAGCGGGTCAGACTGTCCCCATAGCGGATCATAAACTGATCAAACGCTTCCTTTTTTCCATTTAGATAACAACCATAGAGGGCATCATCATTCATTTTTCCCGCATTATCCATCCTTATGTCGACTCCCACTGATCATCTTTCTCAAAATATATTGATTTATTATAAACGTAAATCGACCTGTGAATCAAGAGGTAAAGACAGAATTGTTCAAGGCTGTTCACTTTTCTGAATCCGGGACCTCTTATTTATTGCAGAAAATGACTGCCTCGAGAGGCTCAAGCGTACCGGGCTTAGTCTCTCCTTTGCTCCCAAGCACCTGCTCCGCATCGCTCACACATGCCGCGTCATACTCTGCCTTCTTCGTTGAGAGATTGACGAGTACTGTCATCTTTTCGGAATCATTTTCTCTGGTGTATGCATAGATCTGGTCGCTGTCCGGGAACAGTTCTTTATAATCCCCTTCGATCAGCTCAGGATGCTCTTTCCGAAGTTTAGCCAGGGCAATATACCAGTTGAGGACAGAATCTTTGTCCTTTTTTTCTGAAGCAACATTATATGTTTTATAATCATCATGAACAGGGATCCAGGGCTCGCCTTTCGTAAAGCCTGCATGCCTGGATGTATCCCAATGCATCGGTGTCCGGGCGCTGTCGCGGGAGAAATGATGCACACCGTCCAGAGCTTCCTCTTCAGAATATCCCTCACCAATCGCAAATTTATAGTGGTTTTTCGTTGAGATGTCATTATAATTATCGATGGAAGGCCATTCCACGTTGACAAATCCCAGTTCCTCGCCCTGCATGATGAAGGGCGTACCGCGCATGGTAAGGAGCACTGTAGCAAGGGCTTTTCCACCGTCGATGCGGTCTGCGTTTTCCGGAAGAAAATGATTGATGGAACGAGGCTGGTCGTGATTTTCCAGGAACATCGGATACCAGGTATCATTGCCCATAGTCGTTTTCTGGCTGTCCGTGAATAGAGCTTTTAAATCCGGCAATTTCCAATCCTTTGTCTTGCACCAGTTCATCTCATCCAATAAATCAATGTTTACATGACCGAATTCGAATACCATGTCAAGCACGCCTTCCGGTCCGACCCAATCAGGAAGATCCTTCGCAGAAACACCATTCGCCTCACCGACAGTGAAGATGTCTTTCCCTTCCCTGACAGCTGACTTGAATTCACTCAGATAATCAAGAATGCCTTCTGTATTCGCTGTCATGGAATGGATGCCAACCCGGCCGTCAGCCGCATCCGGTTTCCCATCTGCAAAGGTTTCCGGTTTCTTGATATAGGTGATCGCATCCATACGGAAACCTCCGACACCTTTTTCAACCCAGAAGTTTGCAACATCAATCAGTGCCTGGCGCACCTCCGGGTTTGCCCAGTTAAGGTCCGGCTGCTCTTTGAGGAAAGTATGCAGATAATACTGCTTCCTGGTCTCATCATACTCCCAGGCAGAGCCGCCGAATATGCTTCGCCAGTTGGTAGGCGGACCCCCGTCTTTCTTCGGGTCTGCCCAGATGTACCAGTCGCTTTTATCATTCTCTTTTCCGGATCTTGACTCTTTAAACCATTCATTTTCTTCCGAAGTGTGATTGAAGACCAGATCCATCACGATTTTTATGCCTCGTTTGTCGGCCTCCTTGATCAGCTTTTCCATGTCTTCCATGGTACCGTAGGCCGGATCGATCTTGTAATAATCGGAAATGTCATATCCATTGTCAGCCTGCGGAGACTGATAACAAGGGGTCAGCCAGACCGCACCCACCCCAAGTTCTTTCAGGTGATCCAGTTCAGAAGTGATTCCTTTCAGGTCACCGATTCCGTCTCCGTTTGAGTCTTTAAAACTTCTCACATAGATCTCGTAAGCAATCGTCTTCTGCCACCAGCTCAGCTCGCTGCTGTCTGCCGCAGATTTTTTATCCGGCTCGGCAGAACATGCACTGAATGCCAGCAATCCGGCCAGGCCGAGAACAACCGGCACGATCCACCTTTTTTTCATTAACATCTTATGTCTTCCTCCCTTTATAAAACAGTTTGTCAGAGATTCTTTCACCGACTAAAAGCTATTAATGATTATTATATCATAGATACCCCGGTTTTGATCTATTTGATTTAGGATCACCAGCCCATGCTCTCCAGCCACCTGACGGTCTTTTGCTCGCGATCTCTGCTGTCATCCTGTAGATATTTCCCGAGTAGCAGTTCTCCTCTGATCTCCCCATCCAGAATATATAAGATCCTTTCGCACATGGCAGCGATCCTGCTGTCATGGGTGACCATCATGATCGTTGCTCCCTGACGATTCATCCTGAGAAAAGCTTCTATCACTTCCGAAGCGGCGGCCTGATTCAGTGCTCCTGTAGGTTCATCTGCAAAAATGATCTCCGGATTCATCATCATACTGCGGCATATACAAGCTCTTTGGAGCTGTCCTCCGGAAACCTCATTCACATGGCGCCGGGCAAGATCTCTAATGTGCAGATCATCCATTAGGGCTTCTGCTTTCTTGTAATGATCTTTTTTGTGTTTCCTGTCAGCATGGACAGCGGGAAGCACAATATTGTCGATGAGGTCCAGATTGTTCAGAACATTCATCTGCTGAAAGACAAACCCCATCCTTTTCAGCCTCAGATCAGCCTTCTCATCTTCATTCAATCCGGTGATCTCTGTCTCTCCCAGCATCACCTTTCCGGCATCCGGTTTATCCATCCCGGACACATTATACAGAAGCGTAGACTTGCCTGATCCGGAAGGCCCCATAATGGCTGTCATCTCACCTTCGATGATCGCAAAACTGATATCATTAAGGATATTTCCTTTTCTTAGATCTTTGACTTTCAGTAATTCTCTCATAATCTTCTCCATTC
>CAMOYC010000129.1 GCA_946629665.1 uncultured Lachnospiraceae bacterium | reverse complement strand
TTCAGGATCTTAGCCGCTCCAAGCAGGGAGGCCATGTGACCGTCGTGGGCACAGGCGTGCATCCGGCCGGGATGCCTCGAAGAAAATGGCAGACCGGTCGCCTCATCGATCGCAAGAGCATCGATGTCTGACCGGAGGGCTATCGTCTGATCCCCCTGGCCGATATAAGCAACACAGCCGGTGGGATCAAGAGGTTTTGAAGTGATCCCCATCTCCAATAAAATGGATCGAAGTTTGGCGGTTGTCTCCTGCTCCTCAAAGCCCAGCTCCGGGATTCGGTGAAATTCCCGGTACCAGCGGACAACCTGATCCTGATTCTTTTTGATCAGCTCCAGTATCTGTTTTTTCATTCATTTACTCCCGCTAATTACTGCGAAACAGGGACATGATCCACCAAATTACGGCAAATAATAAAACAAAAGGCAACATCACTCTTGCTACAGCGAAAACAAGAAGAAGAACTGCCACAACTACAACTGCCGTAACGATCCTCGTGCCGATCCTGCTCAAGCTTGAGCTAACCGGATCCTCTTCTCTGGGCGGATAGCCTGTGTCATCTCCCCGGTTATCGTAGGATTGGTAGGATTGGTAGGACTGGCTTTCCCGCTCAGCCATCTCATCGATTCCTCTGGCATCAATGATGGACCGTCCGATCAGCTTAGGGCTGCCAAGTTCCTGGAGGATCTCCTCCTCAGACCGGCCCGCAGCCATCTCCTGGTTAAAATAATCCCGGTAATAGCTGATGGAATCATTCAACTCATAGTCTGTAACCTCTCCTTGGAGAGTATCTGTCAAATCTCTGATAAAATCTTCTTTATTCATTCATTTCCTCTTTCCAACGGACTTGTACAGTCCATTATCTTCTGTTCCTTATCGGCCAATTATCTGTGAATAGTCTTTTATTAGTCTATCAATAGTGTCAGTATTCCAGTTCAAAATACAGTTCCCGCCTCTCAACGGGCCCGCACATATAGTAGCGGTAGGACCTGGCTCCGCTTTCCCGGAAAATGAACTGCAGCGCATCCTCAGAATACTCATCCTCACTGTAATTGCGGACCGCAACCATCATCACATCCGGCCGGTCCGAAAGCAATGCAACGCTTACCGAAACAAATTCCTGATAGTCATTACAGAGCGCATCATTCAGCTTGAAATAGTAATATTCCATGGAATCCGCTTCCGGATACAGACGCTCTTCCCACTTGTGGTCTGCCTTCATCTCTTTATCAGACAGGTTCAGGTAATCGTACATAACCCGGTCTCCGCCGTCCGGAACCGGGTCATCCCAGGTCACATCAACATGATACCATTCCCCGTCGATTGAAACAAGATTCCAGGCGTGATTCTCCCCGTCCACGGTACCGGAGATCATCCGGCACTCGACCCCGGACAGGTCACAGAGCAGCTTCATTGCCTCCGCGTAACCATTGCAGACAGCGCTGCCCTCCACAAGGGCCCCGTAAGCGGTGTAGACATCTCCGCCTTCGACTTTCTTCATCTGAGCCTTACTGTCGTAAACCACGTTCCGCACCAGATAATCATGGAAAGCCTTCTCCTTGCGGTAGACTGTCTTCCCGTCCAGTTCAAGCTCGTCAAGCACATCCTGACAGGTCTGAGCCAGCCGGGCTGCCTTTTCCCGGGATTCCGGGATCTCCTTGCCCCAGATCAGTTTCTGTTCCACATAATAGTTGTCACTGATCTGGCAAGTCATGGTAACCTGCCGGCTCTCATCCAGGATCTTTTCCCGGATGGAGTACTTGGTAACATGACCATAAAAACCTTCCATATTTTTATTGATATTCTTCAGATCACTCTCATCGAGGTCTGTCATCTCAAAGGTAATCTCTTCCTTGCCTTTGGCCAGGCAGTACTGAACATAATCAAACAGTTCTTCTCTGGTATCGATCTGGTCTCCGTAATCCGGCTTGACCGGTTTCGTCTTAGCCGATTTCTCCTTGCCTGACTTATCCTTACTTGATTTCTTCTTGGCCGGCTTGGTCTCGGGCTCAGTCGTCGCCTCCGCGGAAACATTTTCTTCGACTGAAGTATCGACCGTGGCCTCTTCCACCGGTTCCTCATCAGGAAGGATGCAGCCGCTCAGAGAACAGATCAGCACTGCCATGATCAATATATGTATAATTCTTCTCAAAGTTTCGTTCCTGTTCCGCCGGAGTTTTGTCCGGCTGTATTTGACATGGTAGACAGCCTTAATCATTGTAACAAGGATACCCGCCCTTGGCAAGAAAATGTCCTGTTTTCTCTTTTCTTTGTTTTGCGGTCTGCTATCAAAAAAACGCCGCACCGGCAACCACAAAAGATTGCCGGGCGGCGCCCGTATTCATTATATCGATATTATGGTCAAACTATGCCCGGGCCTATTACATCATGCCCATTCCGCCGCCTGCCGGCATCGGAGGCATCGGATTGTCTTCCTTGATATCAGCCACAACAGACTCAGTTGTCAGTAAGGTGGAAGCAACGCTTGTAGCGTTCTGAAGTGCGCTTCTTGTTACCTTGGCAGGATCGATGATACCGGACTGGATCATGTTCACATACTGCTCGGTCAGCACGTCAAAGCCAATACCTTCTTCGCTCTCAGCAACCTTGTTGATGATCACGGAGCCTTCAAGGCCTGCATTTGCAGCGATGTGGAATAAAGGAGCTTCCAGTGCTTTCAGTACAAGCTGGGCGCCTGTCTTCTCATCACCATCCAAGGTCTCAGCTAATGCTTCGATCTTGCTTGCCGCATGAACGTAAGCGGATCCGCCGCCTGCGATGATTCCTTCCTCAACAGCTGCTCTTGTAGCTGCAAGGGCATCTTCCATACGAAGCTTCGCTTCCTTCATCTCAGTCTCTGTAGCAGCACCAACACGGATCACTGCAACGCCACCTGCCATCTTGGCAAGTCTTTCCTGTAACTTCTCTTTATCAAACTCAGAAGTAGTCTCCTCGATCTGCATCTTGATCTGGCCAACGCGGGCATCGATCGCATCCTTGTCGCCGGCACCGTCAACGATGACTGTGGATTCCTTCTCAACCTTAACGGACTTAGCACGGCCAAGCATATCGATGGAAGCATCCTTCAGCTCAAGGCCAACTTCCTCGGAGATCACGGTACCGCCTGTAAGGATTGCGATATCCTCAAGCATTGCTTTTCTTCTGTCACCATAGCCGGGAGCCTTTACGCCGACAACAGAGAAGGTTCCTCTTAACTTGTTCACGATCAGTGTAGTAAGGGCCTCACCCTCGATATCCTCAGCGATGATCAGGAGCTTAGCGCCGCTCTGAACGATCTGCTCTAAGAGAGGAAGGATCTCCTGGATGTTGCTGATCTTCTTATCTGTGATCAGGATGTAAGGATCATCCAACTCAGCAACCATTTTCTCCATATCGGTTGCCATGTAAGCGGAAATGTAACCGCGGTCGAACTGCATACCTTCTACCAGGTCAAGCTCGGTAAGCATGGTCTTGGACTCTTCGATGGTGATAACGCCATCTTTGGAAACCTTTTCCATAGCGTCTGCAACAAGCTCGCCAACCTGCTCATCCCCTGCGGAGATGGAAGCAACCTTGGCAATCTGCTCTTTACCGCCAACCTGCTGGCTCATCTCGCTGATCGCCTCTACAGCAACATCAGTAGCCTTCTTCATACCCTTTCTTAAGATGATCGGGTTAGCACCTGCAGCCAGGTTCTTCATACCTGCGTTGATCATAGCCTGTGCAAGTACGGTAGCTGTTGTTGTTCCGTCACCGGCAACATCATTTGTCTTTGTTGCAACTTCCTTGACGATCTGCGCACCCATGTTCTCAAATGCGTCCTCAAGCTCGATATCCTTGGCGATTGTTACACCGTCGTTTGTGATCAGCGGTGTGCCAAAGCTTTTATCTAATACAACGTTACGTCCCTTAGGTCCTAAAGTAACGCGAACAGTATCTGCTAATTTGTTAACGCCTGCCTCTAATGCTTTTCTGGCGTCTACGCCATATTTGATCTCTTTTGCCATAATTCCTGTACCTCCTGCTATTATTAGTCCTCAACGATCACAAGGATATCTCCCTGCTTCACGATGATATATTCCTGGTCATCCATGGATACATTTGTTCCTGCATACTTGGAATAGATTACTTTCTGGCCAATCTTAACTTCCATCTGAACATCTTCTGTTCCGGGACCTACAGCAACAACCTCAGCCTCCTGGGGTTTTTCCTGGGCGGAGCTGGCAAGGATAATACCGCTCTTTGTGGTTGTCTCTGCTTCAAGCTGTTTTAATACGACTCTGTCACCTAATGGCACTAACTTCATTATTACACGCCTCCTATATGGAATGAATTATTTTTTACATTGTTAGCACTCATCCATTCCGAGTGCTAATTACCAATACCTATAATAGTTTTTTTCAAGGGCAAATGCAAACGATAAAAGTCGGAATATTCAGGATTAGAAGTGATTATCTTCGTTTTTCTCTCATTTTCTCCCGTATTCTGATTTTTTCTCATATTTTACTATTATTTTATTTGTTTTTCCCTTTATGAGCCCGTTTCATTTTCTTCGACTGGGCCCGAGCCTTCTCATAGATGTCATAGGGCTTCTGATACCTCGGGGAATAATCCCCTGCATAATTCCCCTTTTCCGGGTCTTCTGTCAGATCCGGCTCCTCCCGGGTCAGGAAATCCAGCAGGCCATGGCAGCCTTCCCACAGGTCCTCCCAGGTAGAGGTAAAATCGCCCGTATACCAGGGGTCCGCAACCGCACCCGGCCGGGCAGTGTAATCCATCATCATGGAAAACTTGCCATCCGGGTCTCCTCCGCAGATCCAGCCCATATTCCGGATGTTGGCCTTATCCATCCCGATCAGATAATCATAATGATCATAGTCTGCCTTGGTCATCTGGACTGCCCGCTTCCCGTCACAGTTCAGGCCATGCTTCTCCATGATCTTCCTGGCCGGGGGATATACCGGATTCCCGACACCGTTCCAGATCTCCTCCGAGCTGGTGGCAGCGGAAGCGATCTCAAAGCGGTCGGAAAGGCCGGCATCTTTAACTAATTTCTTCATAATGAATTCTGCCATAGGGCTACGGCATATATTGCCGTGACAGACAAACAGGATTTTTTTCTTTCTCTCCATAAGTCTCCAAAACCTTTCAAAACCTTTATTTTACTGGCTCTCCGGCTACTCCACTTCCGGGCCGTTTTCCCATAAGTCTCCATAAATCTCCGTAAGTTTCCCGCGTTTTTGTACAAAACTTGTGTAAATCTTGTGTAGAAATGTGTGTATGAAGGGGCCCCTTCCTGCCGTCATAAGGGCATTACTTTTACATTATTTCTGTAGTTCCCTCCGTCGACCAGCTCGATCATGTGGGCAGCCGCCTTCTCATAGCCCATGTGGGTGTAGATGTTGAGGGTCACATCGATCTCAGAATGGCCCATGATATACTGCAGGACCTTCACATCCATGCC